>JAZAOA010000074.1:0-6089 GCA_036228285.1 Fidelibacterota bacterium | reverse complement strand
GTTTATCCTGATGATTTAAAGAAATTAAAAATGTTTGTATGGGCTGGAGGTTATAAGTCAGCTGAATTATGGAAAAAAGGTGGTTTTCAGCCAGTTCCATTAGCTTCTACAGATATAATGCCAGGGTTGCAAACCGGTTTAATTCAATCTGCAGCAACTGTACCTATCTTTGCATTATCGCAACAGATGTTTGGAATAGCTAACTATTTATTAGATATGAAGTGGGGTTTGTTAACAGGAGCCTTAATTATTGATTCTAAAACATGGAAAAGGATAAAACCTGAGTATCAAAAGGAAATGATATCTATATCAAAAGAAATTATTGATTCTAAAACAGATATTATTCGAGATGGTGGAGAAGCAGCGATATCAGCAATGGAAGAATATGGTTTAAATGTACATCGTCAGACACCAGAAGAATTAGAAATATGGAAGGAATTTATAAGTTCATGGGCAGATGAAATTAGAGGGGGATATATTCCTGTCGAGCTTTATGATACTGTACAAGAAATAATGGATAGAAAGCCTAAATAATAAAATGAAATTTCGTGAATACGTTAACAGGTCTGAAAATATTCTTACCATTGGTGTATTTAGTATTCTTACAATTTTCCCTGCCGTAGAAATTTTTACCAGACTTCTTGGTCGGCCTGGAATTCCTGCATCTCCAATCCTGGTACAACATATGACATTATGGATTGGTTTTATTGGTGCAGTATTAGCAACTAGGCAGAACAAATTACTTTCATTAACTAGAGTCCCATTATTTTCACCTGATAAGGTTTTTAATAATGGAAGATGGATAGCTAAGAATGTATCCTTTGTAGTTATTGGTGCATTATTTTGGGGAAGTATTAGTCTGGTAATGATTGAATACAATTATCCAATTCAAATTTCACCTGGTGTGTATCGCTGGTTTATTCAATTAATTATGCCTTTAGGGTTTTTACTTATTGCATTTCAAATATTGATAAAAAGCTCTAAAGATAATTACTTGAGAATTTTAATGTTAATTATTGGATTTCTTTTCATAATTATAGGTAATAATGAAGCTTTTCGTGATAACACTTATTTCTTATGGATATCTGTAACATTTATATTGATTTCTATGATTTATGGAACTCCAATTTTTATTGGATTAGGAGGATTGGCTGTTCTTTTTTTCTGGCATGATTATACACCTATAACTGCAATATCTGCTGAAACATATCGAATAGTTGTTTCTCCCACATTACCTACTATCCCATTGTTTACGTTAGCTGGTTATATTTTAGCTGAAAGCAAATCTTCAGAAAGGATCTTTCACCTATTTAGAGCAGCATTTGGTTGGATTCCTGGTGGAACTCCTATTGTAATAGTTTTTCTTTGTGGTTTCTTTACAGCCTTAACAGGGGGATCTGGTGTTGCTATTCTCGCATTAGGTGGCCTACTTTTTCCTTTGCTTAAGAAAGAAGGCTATTCAGAATTATTTTCTTTGGGTCTTATTACGCTTGCAGGATCTTTAGGGTTGTTGTTTCCTCCTAGTTTGCCATTAATTATTTATGGAGTAACAGCACGAGTTTCAATAAAAGACCTTTTTATTGGAGGGTTAATTCCTGGGATAATTATAGCACTTGTAATCGCTGCATACTCTATTTTTCAAGGTTATACTCAACATGTTGAACGTCAATCTTTTAGTTTACAAAAAATTATTAAAGAATTAAAAAATAGTTATTGGGAAGTAATTATTCCAGTGTTGATTTTATTTGGAGTTTTTGGCGGTTATACAACATTGGTTGAAACTTCGGCTACATTAGTTATTTATGTCTTATTAGTTGAAGTATATGTTTATAAGGATTTGAAATTAAATGACATGCCTAGAATCATATTAGATTGTGCAACATTAATTGGTGGAGTACTAATCATTTTAGGTGTAGCCATGGGATTTACAAGTTATCTTGTTGATGCTCAGATTCCAATGCTGTTAATGGATTGGGTTGAGCAAAATATTTCATCGAAATACGTGTTTTTACTTTTATTAAATATTTTGCTGCTTGTTGTTGGGTGCTTAATGGACATTTTTTCTGCTATTATAATTATTGTTCCATTAATCACCCCGTTAATCAGTTTGTTTCCTGATATACATCCAGTTCATTTAGCAGTAATATTTATAGCAAATTTAGAATTAGGATATTTAACGCCTCCTGTCGGTATGAATTTGTTTCTTTCTGCTTACAGGTTTGAGAAAGATATGCCAACAGTTTACAAAGCAACTCTTCCTTTTTTTCTATTAAGCGTATTAATTGTTTTAGCGATTACTTATATACCCATTATATCCTTAGGCTTACTAAAATTATTACAGTAGTATAAGGTACATTTGTTTATGTTATTATGTTGACTATATCACACATTTAAATAATATCTTGTTTGATTGTTAGTTAGTTCGATATATTTATGGAAGTCAAAGGGATTTACATATCGATTATAAAAGTTAATTGTTTATAATAAGAAAGATGACTTCGGTTTTCTGGAGTCGGGAGATTAAAATGAAACGTACAGCGTTTTTATGCGTACTAGTCCTTTTGACAGTTCTCAAGCCCTTAAATGGCCAAAGCGAGGCTGGTGCCGTATTTTTATTAATTTCGCCTGGTGCTCGTGCAGGTGGTATGGGTGAAGCGCAAGTTGCAGTAGCTAATGATGTATATGCAAGCTATTGGAATCCTGCAGGATTAGCTTTTCTAGAAGGTTCTGAACTTGCTTTAATGCACGTTAATTGGCTGCCAAATTTAGCTGATGATCTATACTATGAATTCTTAGCATTTCGTAAACATTTTCCTTATTTGGGGACGCTGGGTGGTCATGTTATTTATTTAAATCTAGGTGAGCAAATCCGTATGGGAGAAACGCCAGATGACTATTTAGGTAAATTTACAAGTTATATGATGGCAGCTACTATTTCATATAGTGCTCTATTATCAAAAAATTCATCATTAGGTATTAATGCAAAGATATCGTATCAGCATTTGGTAGAATTGGGAGCAGGTAACGAACAAGGTAAAGGAACATCTACTGATTTTGGTTTTGATATTGGTTATTTGAAGAAAGGATTTTTCAATCCGAATCTTAACCTTGGTTTAACGATGACAAATATCGGTCCTAAGGTTTCATTTATTGATCCTGCTCAGGCGGATCCACAGCCAACAAACCTAACTCTAGGTTTTAATTATGCTATTGTAAATAGCGAGTTTAACAAGCTAAATATTGTTTATGATGTAGACAAACTTCTAGTATCTTCATATCCAGCAATGGACTGGGATGGAGATGGCTTTATTGGTGGTTACGATGAGGATGGACATTTATCTGATAAGAATGCCGATTATAATAAAAAAGGTCAACAAGAAACAGAGCATACAGATCCAATATATCTTGCAATATTTACTTCCTGGGTAGATGATTGGTTGCTTGGTGGAGATATTGATATGGCGACACCAGGTAATGATCCTGACAGGCAAATAGGTGGTTTTCGTTGGGATGATATAAATGGAAATGGAGAAATTGATCCAGATGAAGGAGAGATGATTCCAACAAATTCCTCGCCTAGCGATGATACTTGGGGAGCATACAATGAATTTGGTCAAAAAGAAGTAGGAAGTGGTAAAAGTAGAACAATCCAAAATGAGCTTGATAAATTGGTCCATAATATTGGATTAGAATATTGGTATTCTAGTTATTTTGCACTTCGTATGGGGTATTTATATGATAAAATAGGAAAAATTAACAATCCTACGTTTGGCGTTGGGCTACGTTTTGCTGGTTATGGTTTTGATTTTGGATACACATCAGGAAAACCAGGTCATCCATTAGCAAATACTATGCGGTTTTCATTAAATATCGAATTTTAATATTCCTTTATAAAATAAAAACAATTTGATGATTAGGGTACTATTAGTCCTTGTTGCATGGATTTCAATTTCATTAGCAAATACAAATCAAGCAATTGGTCTTGTTCGAGTTGCTGCGATACGTATTTCATTTCAGGAAGATAACAATCCAGGAACAACAGGAAATGGTTCTTTCCTTTATAGTGCTCCTATTGACACATGTGGAAAATACACGATAGATCCTGTTCCTCATGATCGATCATATTTTGAATCTCAATTACTAGCTGTATCTAATTATTTTAAATCTGTATCATATAACAAGTTTGGTATTGATATGGATAATTCAATGGTATATCCTATTAGTGAGGAAGGTAGCTACGTATTATCAAATCAAATGAATTATTATCATCCTTTTAATCAAGAGGAAATACATGATGAAAGAATTACAGAACTATTTAGAGATGCTATTGATATTGCATATACAACGGATAGTATAAATTTTTCTTTATATGATCATATTGTAATTTTTCACGCAGGTATTGGTCAAGATTTTTCATTACCGTTCTTAGATCCTACTCCAGAAGATATTCCTTCCACATTTGTTGATAAGGAAATGCTAGATAAATATTTAGGTGGATCAATCGAGATTTCAAATTCAGTAATTGATCAAGGTATTATACTTCCAGAAACTCAAAATCATTTATTCTTTGAAGATTCAGAAAATATTTTTTTAAATGCAGAGGAACCATGTGATTATCAATATGGTTTAACTGGTACTTTTGCATTAATGTTGGGTTTTGCAATTGGTTTGCCTCCGCTTTGGGATACAGAAACAGGTCAAAGTGGAATCGGTATTTTTGGATTAATGGATCAAGGATCAAATAATGGTCGTGGCCTTATTCCAGCGCCACCAGATGCTTGGACAAGAAAGCATATTGGTTGGGAGTATTCAACACGGATAATTCCACCTGCATCTATTAATCTCCCTAGTCGTTCTGAAAATAATATTATTGAAATTCCGATAAATGATGATGAATACTTCTTAATAGAAAATCGTACTAATTGGTACCGAGATAAAATGTATATCGATTCCACACGATATAATATTTATGAAAACTCTAATCGATATCCTCCATTTGTTGAAATTCTTTTTGATTCAGTTCTCATTGATCAGGATGATAATGGTGTTGTTACTAATGTGTACAATTATGATTTAGGTTTACCGTCTAGTGGAATATTAATCTGGCATATTGATGAAGTCAATATTGATAGAGGTATAAATAATTATTCTATTAATAATGATCGTTTAAATCGAGGTGTAGATTTAGAAGAGTCTGATGGGGCGCAAGATATAGGTTTCCCATCAATATTTTTGTTTTCCGATCCATCGGCTGGATATTTTGGAGATATGTGGTTTAAAGGTAATCCTGAATACGAGAGGTCAAATCCAAGCATGGATGGTTTGTCTCCAGAGTTTAGTCATTTCTCTTATCCTTCAACTGTATCTAATTCAGGGTCTGCATCCTTTATTACTATTGATAATATTGGCCATCAATCTGATACAATGCATTTTAATGTATATAATTCTTTATTAGCTGATGGTTTTCCAGATAGTTCGCTCCATATTCGATTAGTTTACGATTTAGATAATAATGGCCTAATGGATATTATTGGTGGAGTTAATAGCTTGTGGATAGCGGAAGAGGGTAATATTCTAAATAAACAATATTTCTATTCTACTACTAATAATATTTATGATATATCTATAAGATTATTTAATAATTCAAATCAGTTGGTCATTTTGGAAAAAGATCATATAGCATCTTATGTTAATTTCTATAAAAAGAATTCTAGCCTTGGAAATTTAGAATATGTTTTTTCGGATACATTAGAAATGTTGGATGCGGTTTTTATTATTAATAATTCGAATAATTTAATATACAAAGAAGCTACAGACCTATTTTTCAACACAGCTTACTCAATAAATAATGATGGTTCTACTGATAGTATTTCAGGATATCCATTATTATCAATATCTGATTTAGATTTAGATGGTCAATCAGAATACTTAGTAGTAAAAAATTATAGCCAGAATACTTCACTTTCTCATATTGGCATGCTGGAAGTAAGAAATATAAATAACAATGTTATGGTAAGTGGTTTTCCTGTTGATTCAATTTCAAATCAATATCCAGCATTAATTAAAGATTTATATGGAGATGAGCACCC
>JAZAOA010000073.1:0-10347 GCA_036228285.1 Fidelibacterota bacterium | reverse complement strand
GTTATCTATAAATCTAAACCAGATTTTGTATTTATTAACTCTTCTATATATGGTGGAGCTGCTTTAGCAAAATATTTTTATGATAAAAAAATACCATTTATGGTTTCTGAACATTTAAAAGAATTTATTATTGATGATGAATTTTCCTCTTTTCATACAATGTGTATAAATGAATGCTATAATTATTGTTCTAAAATAATTGCAACCAGTAAAATTTTAAAAAAGAATATTATTAAAAAGTTTAATGTTGATACCAATAAAATTACACTGATTCCAAATCCTGCAGATACAGAAATATTTTTACCAAAAAAAGGGAAAACAAGTGGCCCTTTTTCCTTTATTACTATCGCACTGTTCCGGCCTGAAAAAAGATTGGATATATTAATTAAGTCATTCGCAAAACTATTTAAAAACAATCCCAATATTGTTCTAACAATTATAGGCGATGGTGCGGAAAAAGATAAGTTAACACTTTTGTCTCATAGGCTAAATATAAACAAGCGTATAAATTTTATTGGATATCAAAAAAAATCAGCTGTTTCTGATATTCTTAGAAATCATGACGCATTTGTATTAACAAGTGAAGTCGAAACTTTTGGTGTAGCTATTGTTGAAGCAATGAGCGTTGGTTTGCCAGTTGTAGCAACTAAATGTGGGGGGCCAGAATCAATTGTTTTGCCAGAAACAGGGATCCTAGTGAAAAAAAATGATGAAAATAAATTATGTGCGGCTATGGACCGCATTATCAAAAATTATGATAATTATGAATCAAGTGTAATCAGAAAAATTGCATTAAAGACTTACGGGAATAAGCCCTATGCAAACAAAATTAGAAATGCAATTAATTCAGTTCTTTTGGCCAGAGATTAAGGAATCTTTTTATTGCCTGTATTTCACTTTTATACAAAAAGCCTGTTAATAGTAAGGCTAAAGGATATAATAATGTTAATATTATCTTATTTGTATAATCGTGACTGCTTATATCAAAAAGAAAAAATATAATTCCCATTGTAAAAATAATTCTAACTATTCGCCCCCATTCATATGAAATATGGAATAAACGTCTATTAATTATAAACATTATGATAAACATTATGATAAAAGACAAGCATGTTGCTATTGCAGCACCCTCCACGCCATATATTGGTATCATATAAATATTTAGAACAATATTGCTAATAGCGCCTATTGCTCTAGATGTTGCTATCCATAATGATTTTTCTTGATAAAAAACACCAGGCAATTGCAGTAGATATAATCCATAAAAAACATAGCCAAGAGATATCCAAGGTACTAAAGATACTGAAGGCCAATATTGTGATCCATATAATGAAATACCTCCAAATTCTATTCTTACAAGGTCATAAACCCATAGATTTAGTATAATCCATATAAATCCTAAAAAAGTAAAAACATAAGTATTAATTCTAGAGTATAAAGGCTTATTTTCATCTTGTTTTCCCGTCTTCAAATAAAAAGGCTGCCATGCCATGTTAAAACCCATTACAATCAACATCATTAACATACCAAGCTTATATCCTGATCCATAAATACCAACCATATATAAATCTGTCATTTGTTTTAAAATATACCGGTCGGCCAATTCCATCATCATCGCAAAAATACCAGATGGTAAAAACGGTAACCCAAATTTCATCATTGTTCTCCATACCGCGAGAGATGCTTTTGAAAAATTGATACGATTATAAACAAATGGGATTGTTATAATAAATAAGATTGAAGAGATAATAAAATTGCTTAATAAAACACCATATATCCCCATTTCATAGTGAACAACCAATAGGATATTAAGAATCAATGAACCTATCACATTTGTTAAGCTAAAGATTATATATATAAAAGATTTTTCTTCGGCTCTAAAGATCAGTTGGGGCACTGACCACATTACATCTAAAGCTATAATCCAACCGACTAATAAAATCAACCTATCATCGTTTGTTCCAAGCAATATAGGAGCCAAAAACTTCCGCAAAAAAGATATTATAACTCCAAAAGAAATAGAAGTAATAAAAAAAGAAACCCACGCTGAGCTAAAATAAACAGTTTTTTCTTTGAAATCAGATTCTATATATCTTTTCATAAGTACTGCATCTAAACCATAATGCATTACTACGCTCATAAAACCCATTATGACATAAGCTAATGATATTATACCATATTGATCCGGTGTAAATGTATTTGTATATAGCGGTAATAATAAAAAAGTGACGAGTCGAGCTAAAATATGGCCCAATCCATATATAAGTGTATTTTTTGATAAAGCTGTTATTTTTTTTTGCAAACTATTTTAGAAGTGGAAAGAAAATGTGTCTCTAAATATACCGCTGGATCCAAAATTTTCTTTAAACTTTGCTAAACCCATGTTAGGCTCTTCATTTACTGTAAATATTCCAAAATCAAGAACTTTGAAATTGTTATTTATTGCATCTTTTACAATCTCATAAAATAATAAATTGATAGGTCTATATTCCTGATAGGCTTCATCATGGCTAATATAAAATGCAAGTACAACATCATTATTAGTGATAAAATTAACCACGCCTCCTATCATTTTATTATCTAAGAAAGCAGCTTGTAGTAAAATATTATTAGGAAATAATTTTTTAAGTTTTAATAATTCACCTACTGTATGAGTAGGTTCAACATTATGACGATTTTTCAGATTCTTTTTTAAAATATCATAAAATGTATTGAAATCTTCACTATTTTTGATTTCTAACCCTAAACGCTGAGCTTTTCGTAAAGCTCTCCTGTGAGAAGGTTTAAATTTCTTTACATTATTTTCTATAGAATCTTCTAAGATAAGAATGCTACTAACTTCTCTTTTTACATATTTATATCCATGCCTTATTAGAGAAAAATCTATGTAGTTGGTTTTTCTTTTATTATAAATAATTGAGGGGATAGTTACTCTAACACTTGAAAAATTTTGTTTTTTCAAATATTTATTTAATTCACTTACTAGCTGAAGAGCATCTTCAAAAGAAAGATCTATAGGGGTAACAAAAGAGCCCATTGATGCACCAGGATGAGAAACAAAAACCTTATTATTTGATTCAAATATCTCTACAGCCGGTAAAACGCTTAACGGTTTTTTATTTTTATAAAATATTAAACTGTGATCAATAAATTTACCTTTAGAATGATATGATAGAAATTTTCTAGTATGAAAAATTGTTCCATTATTTGAATCTCTAACGAATTTTTCCCAATCGTCAGTAAAGCTTTCAGTGAATCGATTAATACTGATCATATAATAGAATTTAACGAATATGTATAGGTGATTTGTTCCAATTTTTTATAAGCTTTATTATTAAAATTAGATAATTATTAATAATTATATGGACAAATTACATCATTTATTATAATGAAGAATTCAGACATTCATAATATAATAGCTCGTGAAATCTTAGACTCAAGAGGAAACCCTACCGTTGAAGTTGATGTTCATCTAAGCGATGGAGCTTTTGGCCGCGCTGCAGTACCATCTGGGGCCTCAACTGGAAAGTACGAAGCTGTTGAATTACGTGATGGTGATAATTCTCGCTATCTGGGCAAGGGTGTAAAAAAAGCTGTTAATAATGTTAATACAACTATTGCAGATGCAATAATTGGTTTAGATGCTTTCAATCAAAAATATATTGATAATATTATGATTGAATTAGATGGGACACCAAATAAATCAAATCTTGGAGCAAATTCAATACTTGGGGTGTCGATAGCTGTTGCTAAAGCTGCATCGAATGCTAAAAATATACCTCTATATAAATATTTAAATAATAATAGTATTTATACAATGCCCATACCAATGATGAATATTATTAATGGTGGGAGCCATGCAGACAATAATGTAGATTTTCAGGAATTTATGATTTTCCCAATTGGCGCAAATTCGTTTTCTAATGCATTGCAGATGGGAACTGAAATTTTCCATGAATTAAAAAAAGTTCTTCGTGATAGTTTACTAAATACTGCAGTTGGTGATGAAGGCGGTTTCGCTCCAGATTTAAAATCTAACGAAGAGGCAATTGAGGTTATTTTAACTGCAGTTCATAAAGCTGGATATGTTGCTGGTAAGGACATTTATATAGCATTAGATATTGCAGCAAGTGAAATTTTTAATAATAATAAATATATAATTAAATCAGAGAAAAAGTCTTTTACAAGCGATCAGATGATTTCATATTATCAAAATCTTATTGAAAACTACCCTATAATTTCTATCGAAGATGGTCTTGATGAAAACGATTGGGAAGGTTGGACTTTAATGAATTCAGAGTTGGGAAATAAAATTCAAATAGTTGGTGATGATTTAACTGTTACAAGTATAGATAGATTAAAAAAAGCAATTGATTTAGATGCAATGAATGCAATATTGATAAAATTAAACCAAATTGGATCTGTAACAGAAACCTTAGATGCTATCAATCTATCTAAAAAAACTGGATTTGGCACAATTATTTCACATAGATCGGGTGAAACAGAAGATACAACTATAGCAGATTTATCTGTAGCATGTGGCGTGGGGCAAATTAAAACAGGTAGTGCATCACGCACTGATCGAATATGCAAATACAATCAGCTTCTTAGAATTGAACAACAATTATTAGATAAATCAAATTACCCGGGGTTAGAGCTTTTAGGTATCCGTGAAAAGTAAGTATAAATCAAAAAAAATAGGAAGTTTCAATTCGAATAAGTTTCAACAAAACTTGATTCGGGCTATTCTCGTCCTAGGTTCTTTAATACTTCTAATTATCTTTTTCTTTGGAGATCATGGTTTATACCAATTATATCAGCTTCGTTCAGAAAAAGCAAAAATACAATCTACAATATCTTCTTTAAGGCAAAAGAAACAGCTGCTGGAAGAAGAAAAAACTAAACTAAGTAATGATTCTAAATATATTGAACAGCTTGCAAGAGAAAAGTTTAGAATGGCAAAAAAAGGAGAGAAAGTCTTCAAGGTAATTGAAAAAGACCCAAAATAAGATTATAATCCTAAATTATAATATACCCTATCTCCCCCCAATTTCCCCGTGCAGATTAATTCAATATTCTTTGGCTTCTTTTTAAAATCATAGTATAACTCTGCAACCACATGCCCTCTTGGAGAGATTATTGCTAAGTCCTGGTGCTTCCCTTTAAATGGATTTAATTCCCCTCTATTGTTCCCATAGCCTATAGCTTTTAATAGAGCCATTGCTGAAAAATCTAATTCTTTAGAATGGCTAATATTTGCAACGCGTAATTTTATTTCTATTTGATTTCCATTCATTTTAGAAGAAATCAATTTATATTTCGCATTATTTGCTAATTGAGTTACACCCGCCTCATGAGAAACTCTTCCTTCTAGAAGCGATTCAACAGGTATATAAAACTCTATTGTCGCTTTCACAAATTTGCCTGATTTATCTTTTTTTAACTTTTTTATAGAAGAACCAGGGAATATTTCACCAACGATATTATCCTTACTTTTACTTGGTGTAGTATAAATATCTGTTTTTTTAATAACTTCTGTTGATTGTGAAAAAAGCATTCCGCTTAAACTAAGCAATAGAACAAACTTGGTTTTCATTTTTTGTTAATTAGTCAATGTGTTTTGTTTAATAAATGCATCCATATATATTTCAACTCTCCGATTTGTTGCTCTTGCTTTTCTAATTTCAACAGAATTTTTTCCTACCGAACTAATTGGCAATACTGGCCTGTGTTCTCCATATCCCATAGCAGAAAATTTGCTTTCTGGTATTTTTGAAAAATCACTTAATAATTTAACAATATTTAATGCTCTTCCTGTAGATAAGTCCCAATTGCTTTGAAACTGTGCATTTTTAGGTAGCGGCAAATCATCTGTGTGCCCTTCACACCTAATCTCCACATTTAGAAACCCTCCTCTTTTTTCAATAGCATCTAATAGGTTTGCGAATCTATCATCTTCATATACATTTAATAATTTAGATACTCGAACAATGCCTCCAATTTGTCTTAACAGCGGATATACAATTGGCTGAACATCATCATCCATCGATTTAAATAATCTACCACTTGCCAATGTTATTTTTACACCTTTCGTTACGCGATCAACTGAGACATAAGAAGACTCAATATTTTCTTTTAATTCAGTATACGTTTCATCCAAAAGCATATTTATGACTCGATCAATGTGCTTTTCAGCATCATTAAGTATAACTAATAGTAAAATAAAAAAAGTTAATAGTAAGGTTACTAAATCAGCATATGTTACTGCCCATGCAGTACTTTTAGCTTTAGCCTCTTCGGCGGACATCCCATATGATTCAGTAGGCATTTATTCATCATCCTGTCGAGATGATTGAGGAACAAAAGTCATTAATTTTTCCCGCATTAAAATTGGATGTTCTTTAGAGTGAATACTTATTATTCCTTCAACCACTATGCTCTTTAGCATCATTTCTTCTTGTGATTTTCGAGTTAACTTTCCACCAATAGGTAGAAATACTAGATTAGATAATAGAACACCATAAAATGTAGTGATTAATGCAAGACCCATACCACCTAGTAACTGTGCAAACTTTTGAGCAACATCAAAATCAATACTACTTACATCAGCAGTGCTACCCCCTGAGAAATTATTCATCATTACTATTAAACCCATTACCGTCCCTAGCATCCCAAAAGCTGGTGCATATGAACCCAAATAAAAAAATATTTCTTGGCCCATTTTATGTCTTTTTTGGATATTGCTTAATTCTAAGTTTAAATAATTTCTTAATCTTGCAGGGTCTCTTTCATTGATTGCTAATTCAATTCCATTGCGTAAAAATGTACTTTCAATAGATGATAAATCAGCTTCTAAAGATAAAACACCATTTTTTCTAGCTTTCTCCCCTTTTTCTACTATCTCTTCAATAATGCCTTGATAGTCGTTTTCTTCATTTGAAAAAACATTTTTTACAACTGAAAATAAACCTACGATATTTTTTAAAGGATAGTTAACCATTGCTGCTGCAAAAGTCCCCCCAAGAACAATGATAAATGAATTCACGCTCAAAAACCATTGTACATCTCCATCCTGTCTTAATATTCCCAGAAAAATAATTCCAACACCAGAAAGAAGTCCAAGTATTGTTCCAAAATCCATAATTATATTTTTACTTCCTCTATAATTTATATTTACTTGTAAATGATAAGATGCAATTTAATTGCTTTATAATATAAATAATCATTTTACATTGCATCTATATTTAATTAAGCGAGTTATTTAATAATAATGTTGTTAGATAAAAAAAATATAATTGTTGTTGGAGGGACATCTGGGATTGGGAAGTCTGCAGTAAAAGCATTTATAAATGAAGGGGCACGTTTAACTGTTATTGGTAGAGATAGTAAAAAATTATCAGATATACAAACAGACTTAGGTAATTATGGTATAGCTATAGAAGGTGATGCCTCTAACCCTAAAACTATAAATTATGCTATAAAACAATCTTTGGATAGATTTGGAGATTTGCACGGGCTCTATCATGTGGCTGGTGGGAGCGGACGAGAAGAAGGCGACGGCCCTATTCATAAGATTTCTGATAAAGCATGGGATTATACTATATCAATAAATTTAGATTCTATTTTTTATTCTAATCGAGCCGTCATACAACAGCTTATGAACCAAGGGAACGGTGGGACAATATTAAATATGAGTTCTGTGTTAGGTTTTTCTCCATCTTCAAAGTTTTTTTCAACACATGCTTACGCCTCAACCAAAGCAGCTATTGTTGGGCTTAGCAAATCACTGGCATCTTATTATTCAAAATATAATATTCGCATTAACGTTATTTCGCCAGGTTTAATTGCAACTCCAATGTCCAAAAGAGCGCAGTCTAATAAAAATATTTTAAGTTATATAAAACAAAAACAATCATTAGATGGTGGTCGCATTGGTGGAGCAATAGACCTAGATGGGGCGGCAACTTATTTTATGTCGGATAAGTCAAGCTTTACTACTGGTCAAGTTTTAAGTATAGATGGCGGATGGAGTGTCAATGGTTAAAAAGAATAATGTTGATAGGGATTTATCGATAGCAAAAGTTGTTCCTGTAATTATAATTGATGATGAAAAAAAAGCATTGGCACTTGCTGAAACATTATTCAATTCTGGGATTACTTGCGCTGAAATAACCTTGCGAACGGATGCAGCAATCGAATCTCTTAAAATCTTTTCAAAGTTTAATAAATTTACACTTGGAGCTGGAACTGTTACCAATATTGAACAGCTCCATAGCGCTATGGATGTTGGAGTAGATTTTATAGTCTCGCCTGGGTTTGATGAAGAAATAGCAATTGAAAGTTTAAAACATGAAATAAAGTATATCCCAGGATGTGTTACTCCAAGCGATATACAAAAAGCAATAAATAATTCGATTCATCTATTAAAATTTTTTCCTTCAGAGCCATATGGTGGTATAAATACTTTAAATGCACTTAGTGCTCCATATCCGAATATTTCTTTTATTCCTACTGGTGGAATAAAAATAAATAATATTAGAAAATATTTAAATCTTAACTGCGTAAGTGCGTGTGGTATGTCAGAAATTGTAGATCGTAAATTGATTATAAATTCAGATTTTGATACAATTGCAAGGTTATCAAAGAAAGTGATAAATGAAATATCTATATAATTTTTTTAATTGTTGAATTTTTTATTTATTATTAGCGAAAGTCTTTATTTATGAAAGATCCCAATCTAAGAACTACCGTTATTGGAAGCTATCCCCTGCCTGGATGGTACGAATATGCATTTTCCAATATTTCTTCATTTGGGGAATATGACCGGAATGAACTTATAAATGACGCTGTTTCAACTGTTATTAGAGATCAAATAACCGCAGGATTAGATGTAATAACTGATGGTGAAATGTCAAGAAGGGATTTTAATTTATCTTTCTATAGTCTAATAGAGGGGCTAGAAAAAGAAACAAAGGACAAACGGCATTTTGGGCCGCCTGCACATGATCAACGTGGAAAATATAAAATAATTGGACAATTAAATGCTCCAAATGGCCTAGGAATCGTTGCCGACTTTGAACGTTTAAAAAAACTATCTCCTGTTGATCCTCCAATGCTAAAAACAAGTATTCCTGGACCATATACATTAAGCGGGAGAATTATCCCAAACAAAGAATATTCTGATCGCTATAAAATAACAGAATCTCTACTTCCTTTTGTTAGGAAAGAGTTAGAACAATTAATTAAGGCTGGGTGTAAAGAAATAACAATTGATGAACCATCTATGAGTTGTTATGCGTACAGAGAAAACCCTTTAAAGTTCGTTGATATTTTTAATCGCACAGTAGAACCCATTATAGGAAAAGCAAATCTTTCAATTCATTTATGTTTTGGAAACTATAAAGGGCGCGCAGTAAGTCCCCGTGTATATAATTCTATGTTTCCATCTTTTCTTGATATGAATGTTGATGAAATACATGTAGAAATGGCTAGTCGAGAATTTTCTGAATTAGAAATTATAGAAGATATTTCTAAACATAAAAATGTTGCTGTTGGTATAGTTGATGTGAAAAGCTACTTTATTGAATCTGTGGAAGAAATATCTACAAGAGTAAAAAAATGTTTGGAATATGCCCCGCCAGAACGCTTGTCATTTGCTCCAGATTGCGGGTTTAGTCAAACCGCACGCTGGGCAACTAAAGAAAAATTGAAAAATATGGTTAGCGGTGTAAAAAGAGTGAAAGGGGCATTATAATTATGCGCAAAGCTTATTGCTCAGAAACCGCTTTTCTAAAAAGTGTACATAAACATAAAAATGATAAGGAACATTTCAACCTATGGTGGTTAGGGCAGAGCGGTTTTTTAATACAATGGAATGGCAAACATCTACTAATGGATCCTTATCTATCAGAATCACTAACAAAAAAATACGCACAGACTGATAAGCCACATATTCGCATGACAGAGAAGGTTGTTAATCCTTTAAATATGGATTTTATCGATGTTGTAACCGCAAGTCATGGGCATACGGATCATTTAGACCCTGAAACATTGGTTCCTCTTGTAAAATCGAATAATAATTTGGATTTAATCGTTCCAGCTGCAGAAATAGAACTTGCGATGGAACGATCCAGTTTATCTAAAAATGAAATTAAATCAATCAATGCAGGGGAAACAATTGAATCAAACGGTTTTACAATTCATGCAATACCGTCTGCTCATGAAAAAATTAAAATAGATAAAAATGGAAATCATTTTTATCTAGGCTATATAGTTAAGTTTGGATCTTGGGTTATATACCATAGCGGTGATACTGTTGAATATGAGCAAATGGAAAAATATTTAACA
>JAZAOA010000072.1:0-12813 GCA_036228285.1 Fidelibacterota bacterium | reverse complement strand
ATACTATATCGAAAGAATTTCGTGAATTAACCTCAGAAATAACAAGCTTGCTTTTATACCAGGCAACAAAGGAACTCACATTATCTAGCTATAACATTGAAACGCCTATTACACAAGCAATAGGATACAAGATAAAATTAGATAATATAGTAATACTCCCTATTCTACGTGCTGGATTGGGGATGGTTAAGGGAGCTCAAGATTTAATGCCAAACGCTCGCATTGGCTATATCGGCATGGAAAGAGATCATAAAACGCATCAGCCTGTAGATTATTATTTTAAAATTCCCAAAGTAACTGATAGCATGGTTTTTATCGTTTTAGATCCAATGCTTGCAACAGGTGGGACGATGATTGCTGCTATAGATAGGTTGAAAGATCTAGGTGCAAAAAATATTGTATCAATTTGTATAATTTCTTCTCCTGAAGGGATGAATGAAATTTGTAATCATCATCAGGATGTAAAAATATATACAGGGGCACTAGATAAAAAACTTAATAATAATAAATATATTGTACCTGGATTAGGTGACGCTGGTGATCGTCTTTATGGAACAGAATAATTTTTATAGAATAATAATTTCCCGTACGCTTACAAATAGCTAACTTTGGCACCTTATTTTAGCATATGTTGATCCCGTAGCTCAGTTGGTAGAGCAGTGGCCTTTTAAGCCATTGGCCGTGCGTTCGAGTCGCACCGGGATCACAATTATTAGTTATACCTCAGAGTTTAAATTCTAATTTGAATTAATAAACTCTTTATATGGTGTGATATACCTTTTCTCATATGAAGGGTAAATATCATTAATCGTAACCATTATAGCTGCAGCAAAAGATGACCCAAAATAAGAGTCAAATACTGGTTCAAATACTTTTAAAGAACTTGATGCATTATAATAGCTTTTCATAAGCGGCGGTATTGTCATATTATGATCTTTTGCTATACGTTGAAGTGATTTGAAATCTTCTTTTACATCTACCGCATTAATCTTTTTTTTCATATAGCTAATTGGTGTTGCTAAAGATAGAGCCTCCTTTGCTTTTAATAAAGATATGTCTCCTTTAAGGTGTTTTTGAAAAAAATAAAAAATAGAGTCTCGGACAGTGCTATTATAATTTGAAAAAAAAGTAAGTCTTCCAAAATAATATTTTAAAAAAGGGTATTTAATAACTAAAGCACCTAATCCATCCCAAATATTATCAAGTGAAAAAGCTGCTTTTCTTCCAGCAAGTTTTGGCTGATACATTGGCTGAATAAATGCGCGTGAAAGTTCAACTATATATGGTAAATAATCTGAAACAAAACGATCTGAAACATTGTAAAGAGATTTATTCGTTAATGGGATATCTTTTAATCGTTTACCTTTCAAATCATAAAACATATTAAATCTATATCCACCGATTATCTCTTTATTTTCAGGATCCCAAACAATCAACTGTTTACATGGGTATTCATTTATATCATAATCATCAATATCAACTTTTTTCCCAAATCCCGCACCTGCTTCCCGAAAAGTTAATTCTCTAAGCCTTCCAACTTCTTGCATTAAGTTTGGACATTCTTTAGCAGAAAAAATATAAACATCATTATTTCCTACTCTTGTTGGGCGCAAATAAATAGAAATTTTTAATTCATTAGTTAAAATTTCCTTAGAAATTGGTTTAATAATTTCTTCTATATTTTTCATACTTATAAAACTGATTTAAAATCTGGAATCATGCTTGCAGAACTATATTCTCTATCGCCAATTAAATAAACATATTCTCTAACTTTTTGAGCCCATTCATAATTTGATTTAGATTTATTAAATATGTTATATGAGATTGGCTTTCCAAAGGTTATGTTGATAGTTTTTCCTTTTTTGTTAAACATTTCTCTAGGGAGCAAAAACATTTCAAGATTTGACTTAATAAAAAATAATTTTCTAATTGTTGAAATATTATAAAATAATCTTGAATTACACGATTTTATATGAATCGGAATGATATTTCTCTGATATTGTATGGCCTTACTTATAAAAAACTTGTTCCATTCCAAATCAGAAATTTTCAATGGATTCCTTTTAGAAACAGAACCAGCAGGATGAAGAATAATATTTGTATTTGAAGAAAAAGCATCATTAATCGATTGGGCATTGGTTCTATTAATTTTACCAAATCGCGCTATATAAATACATAGAGATTCAAGTCCTTTAATAACTCTTAATAAATCATTGACAATAAATTTTAATTTTGTATTGATTTTTGCTACTTCAGAAATAACTGATAATCCATCTAAGCCGCCTGTTGGATGATTAGCCGGGAAAATATTCTTTCCGTTATTTGGAATGAATTCTTGTCCTATGCTTTTAATATGAACGCCAAAATAGTTCAGAACCCAATCTACCATTTCAACACCTTGTAAATGATTGCTTTGATTAATAATAGAATTCATTTCATCTTGTAAAATTATCTTTTCAATGAGTTTAAATATATAATTGGGAATTTTATTATAAGTGCTCGGCAATTTTTCCTTAATAGATAATGAAACGTCTATATGTTTTTGTGATTTATTCATGGTTTAAAATAGATTTTAATATCGTTAGGGGCAAAAGATGGGATTCACGAGGTTGTAAATCCTTATACAGATTGGAGGGTGTTTTCTATTGCCCCTAATATACTTTATAGATAAATATATGCTTAAAACCTTCAAAGAATTTTAATTAACTAATATATAAAAACACAATAACTATTGGATTAATTATAATCGAATTTATATTCCATGACTTTAATTTGAACAATTTTTTGGAGAAAATATGTTAATGCGCAAACCTATCTTTTGGATATCTGTTAGTTTATTATTTATAGGAGGACTTTATTATAGTGTAAAAGTTTTTCCAAAAGCATTTGCGATACTCAATGTAGAATTAAAAATGGATCGTGAAGCTGCATTTAACAAAGCAGAATCACTATCAGACACCAATGGCTGGGGCCCAAAAAGCTATGATCAGGCAGCAACTTTTTATCATGATTCAAGAACTCAAAATTTTGTTGAATTAGACGCAGGTGGTTCAGATAAAGTTATAAAGTTAATTCAAGATGATTTATATCATTTTTATACTTGGAAGGTTCGACACTATAAAGAATTACAGGCTAATGAAACCATTATTACTTTCACGCCATCTGGTGAGTTTTATGGATTTAAGGAAATTTTATCAGAAAGTGAAAAAGGTGCATCATTATCACAAAATAAAGCAAGAGAAATTGCTGAAGATTTTGTTCAAAACAATACCTCTATTTCTCTTTCAAATTATAAAGAAATTGAATCATCTGAAGAGATCATGCCTAGCGAAAGGATAGATCATACTTTTGTATATGAAAGACTTGATGCAACAATAGGAGATGGCTCATTCCGATTAAAAACGATGGTTAGTGGTGATCAAGTTTCTGAAATAAAACATTATATAAAAATACCCGAAACTTTCACAAGGCGCTTTGAAGAAATGCGTTCAGCAAATAATACAATTGCTTCTACTGCCAGCATGGCAATGTTCTTATTATATGGATTTGGTGGAGTTATTATTGGTCTTTTTTTAATGATGAGAAAACGATGGGTGGTCTGGAAACAAGCAATCTTATGGGGAACTTTTGTTGCGGTGTTTGGTGCATTAGGTGAAATTAATTTTTGGCCTTTAATGTGGATGTATTATCCAACTGCATTATCACAACAAAGTTTTTTTATTCAAAATACTTTTTCAATGGTAGCAAATACATTGCTAATGAGCATCATTTATTCATTATCATTTATGGCAGCAGAAACTCTAACAAGAAGAGCATTCCCGCAACAAATCAATTTTTGGAAATTATGGTCCAAAGGTGCATCAAATTCAATCCAAGTACTAGGGCGTACGGTTGGCGGATATCTCATAGTTGGGTTTGATCTTGCCTTTGTCATAACTTTTTATCTTCTAACAAAGAAAATGTTTGGATGGTGGGATCCCGCATCAACTTTATTTGATCCTGATGTTATTGCAACCCCTTTCCCTTGGATATCATCAGTTAGCAGGGCGTTAGGTGCTGGATTTTGGGAAGAATGCCTTTTCCGAGCTGTTCCAATAGCTGGCGCTGCACTTATTGGCGATCGATTAGGTCGAAGAAAGCAATGGATAATTATTGGATTTGTGATTCAATCGTTGATTTTTGCAGCAGCTCATGCAAATTACCCTTCATATCCAGCATATGCTCGATTAGTTGAACTGATTATTCCATCGATTATTTTTGGTTTGCTATATTTACAATTTGGACTATTACCAGCTATTATTTCTCACTTTATCTATAATGCTTTGTTAATGTCTATACCAATATTTTCATCTACGGCGCCAGGTATATGGTTTGATCAATTAATGGTGTTTGTTTTGTGTCTTATTCCGGTCTGGATATTAATAATTGGAAGAATTAAAGAAAAAAACTGGGTTGAACTTGATAATAAATTCTACAATAGTTCATTTAAGGCTCTTCCGCTAAGAAAGACTAGATCAAGAAAAAGCTCTATTAAGATATCAAAATACAATTCTAATAATAAAAAAATTATGATTGCATTTGGTGTGTTAGGAATTGTTTTATTAATACTATTCAAAACAGATATCAATGCTCCTGGTCTAGAATTAAATCGAAATAAAGCAATAACTATTGCAGAGAAATATTTATCAGATAATGGAATTGAATTAGGTGATGAATGGAATAGGTTGATTTCTGTTAATCCTTCTGGCCCAGGAAAACAAAATAGATTTGTTTGGCAAACTACTGATGAAGAAATATATAATTTTTTAATGGGTGATTATATTGACACACCGGGGTTTTCTGTACGATTTGCAAAATTTGATGGGGATTTAAATGAAAGAGCTGAAGAATATATTGTTGATTTAAATTATAAAGGAATTCCTAAGCGTATAAATCACAAGATTCCAGAAAATCAAGAGGGGTCAGACTTAATCGAAGAAGAAGCAAGACAACTTGCATTAAATACAATTCTTAAACATTACAATTTATCAGAGAGTGTTTTAGAATTGATTTCTGCTGAACCATCTAAAATGCCTGCAAGAACCGATTGGGAGTTTGTATTTAAAGATATTGCTCCAAATAAAATTTATGATGGAGATAAGCGGTTACGTGTAATAATTAATGGAGATAATATTAAGACTCATGAAAAGTTTATTTTTGTTCCTGAGGAATGGGAACGAAATGAAAAAGATCAAATGGCAATCTTAGATGTCGCTTCAAGCTCCATGTCTCTATTATTAAATATTCTGGTAATGACAAGCGTTGTATTGGGTATTATTTATTGGACAAATAACCGAATTACTAAAATGTTGGTATTATACACTTTTGTTCCACTATTCATAATTACAATTCTGTTATTTATCAATCAACTACCTTCGTTAATTGCAAGTTTTTCAACTGCACAACCATATAATAATCAGATTGGTGTTTTAATTGCGGGGACTCTTGTTGGCGGATTGTTTATATCAATGATACCAAGTATCTTAGTAGCATCCAGTCATTTTCAAATAAATGAGTTAAAAAAACAAAAAGAACAACCGGGAATTTTTGAAGGAGTTATGATTGCTTTTGGATTTTCAGGATTATTTGTAATGATAAATACATTCCAACCAAGCTTGTCTCCTGAATGGCCATCCTTACTAAATGGTGCTTCTATGGTTCCTTTACTAAGTAAACTTGGAAGTATTGGCGGCTTCCTCACGTCTGCTGGATTCATGACATTCATTGTATTATTTATATCACAAAAAACAAAATTATGGACTATTAATAAGGGTTTATTTTCAATGCTATTTATTTTTTTAGGATTAATAATTGTCGGAGGAAATAATGTTACTGGAATTAGTGGATGGATATTTAGCGGTATTATTGTTGGAATTTTGTTTAGATGGATTTATATATCCACATTACGTTACAATCCTGAGTTAACAATAATTATAATGAGCTCTCTTACAATTATAAATTTAATTTCTGAAATGTTAACTCCTGCTTACCCTGGTGCTTTAATTGGAAGCTTGTTAACAATCATTACTATAATTGCACTTAATTATTGCTGGTCACGATTTTCTTCAATAGTCTAATTAAAATGGGAAAAAAGAAACAATATTTAGAAGATCAATTTGTTGAAAGGCATATTGGCCCAAACGAAGATGATATAAAATGGATGCTTGAAAAGATGGGTCTTGAATCTATTGAACAACTAATTAATTTTTCTGTTCCAAAATCAATCCGATCAAAAGAAAAATTAAATATTGGTAATGGTATATCTGAAAAAACATTAATTGAAAAATTAAAAATTATAGCGGAAAAAAATGTCTTAATGAAATCATATATTGGCATGGGGTACTATAATTGTATCACTCCACCTGTTATTCAGAGAAACATATTAGAGAACCCAGGATGGTATACTCAATACACACCTTATCAAGCTGAAATTAGCCAAGGGAGACTTGAGGCTTTAATTAATTTTCAAACAATGGTTTGTGATTTTACAGCATTACCTATTTCAAATGCATCTTTGCTGGATGAAGCCACTGCTGCTGCAGAAGCAATGATAATGGCGTTCAGAATGAATAAGAATGGAAATATTTTTCTAGTATCAAATAATTGTCACCCTCAAACGATTGATGTATTGAAAACAAGATCCGAACCATTAGGTATATCAATTAAAATACAAAATGAAGATGATTTTGTTTTTAATCATCAAGTATTTGGTTCTATTATACAGTATCCGGGTACTGATGGGTCAGTAAACAATTTCCAAGATATTACAAATGCTGCGCATAAGGAGTCTGCTTATGTAATAGTTGCAACTGATCTTATGAGCTTAGCTTTACTAAAGGCGCCTGGTGAGCTTGGAGCAGATGTGGCAATTGGCTCTTCTCAACGATTTGGGGTTCCTATGGGATACGGTGGGCCTCATGCTGCTTTTTTTGCAGTAACGGAAAAATTTAAACGTTTTTTACCAGGAAGGTTAATAGGTGTGTCGAAAGACTCCCATGGAAACCAAGCATATCGAATGTCATTACAAACTAGAGAGCAACATATTCGAAGAGAAAAAGCTACATCAAATATTTGTACTGCTCAGGTTCTTCTAGCAATCATGTCAGGAATGTATTCTGTGTATCATGGCCCAAAAGGAATAAAAAGAATAGCAGAAACTATACACCAATACACATCTGACTTAGCAATAAGCCTATCGAATGCTGGATTTAAAATTCTTAATAGTTCTTTTTTTGATACAATTCATTTTACAGGTCCAGATAACACAAAAGAAAAATTATTAAACCATAATATTAACATAAGAGAATTTTCAGATGGCACATTTGGGGTTTCAATGGATGAAACCGTAGGAATTCAGGATTTTAAACAATTATTATCTGCATTTGAAATTGAACACAAAGAAAATAATGCTTTAAATATTCCCGCTGATCTTCAAAGAGATTCATTGTTTTTAACTCATCCTGTATTCAACAGTTACCAATCTGAAACAGAAATGCTTCGATATATACATCGATTAGAATCAAAAGATTTATCATTAAATACTAGTATGATACCATTAGGCTCTTGTACAATGAAGTTAAATGCTACTTCAGAAATGATAGGCATTACCTGGCCAGAATTCGGGGCTCTTCATCCATTTGCACCTTTAAATCAAGCGAAAGGATATAAGCATTTATTTGATGATCTCTGTAATTGGCTGGGAGATATAACTGGCTTACCTGGTGTTTCTTTACAACCAAACTCTGGTGCACAGGGTGAATATGCTGGTTTAATGGTAATCCGAGCATTTCATCTTTCAAAAGGTGATACTAATCGAACTATATGTCTTATACCTGAATCAGCGCATGGAACAAACCCAGCAAGTGCAATTATGTGTGGCATGGAAGTTGTTGTTGTTAAATGTGATAGCAATGGGAATGTAGATTTAAATGATTTGAAAAATAAAGCCTCGCAATATCAAAACAACCTTTCTGCTCTAATGATTACATACCCATCAACACATGGTGTATTTGAAAATACTATTCAAGAAATCTGTTCTATAGTTCATAGTTATGATGGTCAAGTATATATGGATGGTGCTAATCTAAATGCAATGGTAGGAATTAGTAAGGTGTCTGATATCGGTGTTGATGTCTGCCATATTAACTTACATAAAACATTTTCAATTCCACATGGTGGTGGAGGTCCGGGGATGGGCCCAATTTGTTCTGCAGAACACTTAGCTCCATTTCTTCCTTCGCACGATGTTATTCCATGTAACAATTCTTCTAAATCAATATCTGCTGTTTCTGCTGCACCATGGGGAAGCGCTGGTGTATTGCCTATAAGCTGGAGTTATATGTCTCTATTGGGGAATATTGGAATGGAAAAAGCAACATCTATCGCAATCTTAAATGCAAACTACATGGCTAAACTACTAGAAGATCATTTCCCAATATTATATAGAGGTGAAAAAGGATTTAACGCACATGAGTTTATTATTGATTTACGTCCTATAAGAAAAGAATCTGGGATTACGGATGAAGATATTGCAAAAAGATTAATGGATTATGGTTTCCATGCACCAACGATGTCATGGCCAGTTCCTGGTACTTTAATGATAGAACCTACAGAAAGTGAATCAAAAACTGAACTTGACAAATTTTGTTCGGCAATGATTTCTATAAAGAAGGAAATAGATGATGTAAAAAATGGAAAAGCTGATTCAGAAGATAATTTGCTTAAAAATGCTCCACATACTGCAGAAAGTATTGCAAAAGGCAGCTGGGAACATCCTTATTCTAGAGAAGAAGCTGTTTTTCCTGCAAATTGGTTAAAAGAACATAAATATTGGCCATCTGTAGGTAGGATTGAAAATGCTGCTGGTGATCGAAATCTAGTTTGTACCTGCCCTGACATATCAGAATACGAATAGAAAGAGTAATATATCTAAATTATTTCTCCCTGCATATAATTCCCTTTATTTTCATTTAATAATACCGAAATTATTTTGTTATAGCAGGATAGTTCTTGATCAACATTAACCTTAATATAATTATCCGTAAATCCTTGAATTTTACCATTAATTGATTGTTCAACTAATACAGGGCGAATCTTATTGATATATTGATTATAAAACTGTTTCTTCTTTTTATTCGATAAATGATGCAAAGCTTTGCTTCGATATTCTTTTCTTTCTTTTGTTACTTGATCATTTAAGGATGCTGCAAAAGTATCTTTTCTTTTAGAATAAGAAAAAACATGTAAATAGGATACATCCATACTTTCAATAAATGAATAAGTTTGTTCAAAATGATCTTCTTTCTCACCAGGATATCCAACAATCACATCTACACCTATACAGCAGTCCGGTATAATTTTTTTAATATGTTCTACTCGAGACTTATATAGATCCGTATTGTATCTTCTTTTCATACTCTGCAATATTGAATCAGATCCGGATTGAAGAGGTATATGAAAATGCGGAACAAATTTATTGGAGTTAGCACAAAAGGAGATAATATCGTTACTTAGAAGGTTTGGTTCAATAGAAGAAATCCGAAAACGCTCAATTCCTTTTAAATTATCTAAAGTTTTGATTAGTTGAAAAAAGTTTTCGTTATTTGTAGATCCAAAGTCTCCAATATTGATTCCTGTAAGCACAATTTCTTTCGCACCTGAATCAGCAATATTCTGTGCAATTTTTACAGTATTTTCTATCGTGTCACTCCTACTTCTACCCCTTGCTAATGGAATGGTGCAAAATGAACAATTATAATTACACCCATCTTGAATTTTTAAATATGATCTTGTTCGTTCACCGTTAGTAAACGATGATTGAAAAGAGTTATTTTGATTAATGGGTAATCTAACAATTTTTGATTCATTGTTGTCGTTTAAAGAATTTAGGTGAGTTAATAAATTGAATTTTTCTGAAGCCCCAAGAACCAAATCTACACCGGCTATGTTTGATATCTGATCCGGTTGTAATTGTGCATAACATCCTATAACTGCTATTTTAGCATATGGGTTACGTCTGCGAGCTTGACGAATTAACTTCCGAGCCTCTTTATCAGCATTTTCTGTTACAGAGCATGTATTTAGTACATAAATATCGGCTTCTTCTTTATAGCTTACTTTTTGATAACCATGACTCAACATTTCATTGCTTATAGTTGAAGTATCTGAAAAGTTCGTTTTGCATCCCATTGTATGAAACGCAACCTTTGTTGTTGGAGTGCTCATATATTTTATCCTTACCAGAAAATAATTTTAGAAATCAATATTTCCAAATTATCCTTATCAAGAATGGTATGATTGTAAAGACTTAACAGCTTTCCTTTTACGTGATCGTATTGCGCGAACTGCAGCATTTGCACCAGATAATGTAGTAATCGCCATAATTCCCTTTTGTATGCAAGCTCTACCAATTGCTTCTTCATCATAACGAGACTTTGATCCTAATGGAGTATTGATAACCATCTGAATTTCATTATTCATAATATGGTCAAGTATATTTGGTCTTCCTTCTCCAACTTTAAAAACAGTTTTTGATGGTATTCCATTTCTATTCAATTCGCGAGATGTCCCATGTGTAGCAACAATTTTATAACCTAGCTCTTGTAGATCTCTAGCTATTGGGATTGCATTTAACTTATCCGGGTCATTTATAGAAAAAAAGACTTTCCCTTTATAAAAAATTTTATTTCCAGAACTTATGATTGCTCTTTTAAATGATTCACCAAATGTTTTTGATATTCCCATAACTTCTCCTGTAGATTTCATTTCAGGGCTCAAAAAGATTGATTCTTCAGGAAATTTATTAAATGGCAATACAGCTTCTTTTACAGAAACATGATTGATTACATCCCAGCTTGGTAAATTAAATTCTTTAAGTTTTTTTCCAGTTGCTATTTGCGCTGCAATTTTAGCTAATGGGACATTAGTTGTTTTACTTACAAAAGGGATGGTTCTACTAGCTCTTGGATTAACCTCAAGTACATATATAGTCCCTCCTTTATAAGCAAATTGTATATTAATTAATCCCAGAACATTAAGCTCCATAGCAAGATCATTTGTAACCCGTAGAATTTTATCTAAAGCTTCGGCTTTGATACGATAGGGAGGAAGAACACATGCAGAATCTCCTGAATGAATTCCTGCTTCTTCTATGTGTTGCATTACTCCACCAATATGCACTTCTTCTCCATCGCATAATGCATCTACATCAAATTCAAACGCATCTTCCAAAAATTCATCGATTAAAATTGGATGCCCTTCTGTTACATCTGCTGATCTTGATATATAATCTATAAGCTGTTCTTTCGAGTAGACGATTTCCATAGCTCGACCACCCAAAACATAGCTTGGCCTAGCAAGTACAGGGTATCCAATCTTTTCCGCTACACGGATAACCTCATCTAATGTTCTACCGGTGCCAAATTGTGGACACGTAACTTTTAATTTATTTAATATTTTTCCGAATTTTTCTCTGTCTTCAGCTAAATCAATACTTTTAGGAGATGTCCCAATTATTGGCACTCCTGCTTCTTCCAATGAATTTGCAATTTTTAAAGGAGTTTGCCCGCCAAATTGAACAAGAACACCGTCAGGCTTTTCAAAGTCAACTATGTTTAATACATCTTCGAATGTTACTGGTTCAAAATATAATCGATCTACTAAATCAAAGTCAGTGCTTACTGTTTCTGGGTTGCAATTAACCATTATGGTTTTATAATCTAAATCTTGCAAGCCAAATACAGCCTGTACACAACAATAATCAAATTCTATTCCTTGTCCAATTCGGTTTGGCCCACCACCTAAAATCATTATTTTTTTTCCATTTAACGGTTCAATTTCATTTTCATCATCATATGTAGAATAACAATATGGTGTCTTTGCTTCAAACTCAGCAGCGCATGTATCTACAACTTTATATGCGGGTGTAATTCCTTCTTTGATTCTTTCCTTCCTTATAAGTTCTGAGGATTTATTTTTTAATCTTCCAATTTGCTTATCGGAATACCCAAATGATTTCAATTCTAATAGATTGGAAGACTGATGAATATTTACGATCTCTTGTATCTGAAATAAAAACCATGGATCAATACCTGTAATATTATTTATTTGTTCAATACTTTGTCCTTGAAGAAACGCTTCTCGTATTTTTAACAATCTAAATGCAGTAGCAAAACGCAGTGTTGTCATATCCAGCGGACGGGCGCGCTCAACGTCAGGGTCTCCTTCTGCTATTGGTTTTGGCTCTAGACCATCAAGACCAACCTCTAAAGAACGAAAGGCTTTTTGAAGGCTTTCTTTAAATGTTCTACCTATAGACATTACTTCTCCAACACTTTGCATTTGGACACCCAAATGACCGGATGCAGAAGGAAATTTTTCAAAATCAAATCTTGGTATTTTGGTTACAATATAGTCTATGGTGGGCTCGAATGCTGCTAACGTTTTTCCGGTAATATCATTTGGTAATTCATCTAATGTATAACCTATCGCAAGCTTTGCTGCGACTTTTGCGATAGGGAATCCAGTCGCTTTACTAGCAAGAGCAGATGATCGGCTAACACGAGGATTCATTTCTATAATTACCGTTCTTCCATTTTTAGGATTAACAGCAAATTGAACGTTAGACCCACCTGTTTCAACCCCAATAGTTCGTAAACACAAAATTGCATCATTTCTCATTTGTTGATATTCTTTATCAGATAAAGTCATTGCAGGAGCTACGGTTACAGAATCACCTGTATGAACACCCATTGGATCAATGTTTTCAATTGAACA
>JAZAOA010000071.1:0-16906 GCA_036228285.1 Fidelibacterota bacterium | reverse complement strand
TATTTCAACTACATCACCGTGCGTTTCATAAAGTTCTTGAAGATCATTATATTGATTAGTATACCCACAATTAGAAGCCACATTAACTATTAGTATCTTTTTACCTCTATAATCATCCCAGTCTATTTCTTCATTATTTAACAATTTGACTTTATGATCATAGATTGAGGTGATTGGTTGTATCCTTTTTTCAGGATTATTACTTGAATTGTTAAAGGACCATAAAAACATAACAAATATTGGTACTGTAATCATTATTTTCATTAACATAATTCTTCCTTTATTTTACCTTGGTTATCCCACCATCAATGTGAAAAACATTTCCTGTTATCCAGTTATTTTCTTTATCTAATAGCAAATCAATCATTTTAATTAAATCAAAAGGAGTTCCTATTCTTCCAAGAGGATGCATCTTTTCACTAGCTTTTAATGCTAATGGACTTGAAGTAATTCCAGTTGTTAAGGGGGTATCTATTAAACTAGGAGCAATAACATTAAAACGTAGATTCGCATTCGAATATGTTGCAGCAGCAGACCGAGCTAGGCCTTCAATTCCAGCTTTAGCTGCTGAAATTGCTTCATGGTTTTTAAATCCTATAGAAGCTGCTGCGCTTGACATGAGAACTACTGATGCATTATTTAAAAGAAGGCCAGCTGCGCGAACAACGCTAAAAGATGATTTTAGATTTTGATTAATTGTATGATCAAACTCTTTATTTGTTGTTTTATGGGCAGGTTTTAAAAGTATGCTACCAGCAAGATTTATTATTCCATCAATATTTCCTAATTTTTTTATTCCATAGCTAAATAAATTATGGACAGATTCAAAATCAGTGGCTTCAACTGACGAAATATGGGTTAGGGTCTGCACGAGCGCTTCTTTGTTTATTGGGGATTTGTGCTGGGCAAGTAATATAGAATGACCTTTTCCCTGAAGATATTCCGTCAGCTGTGAACCAATACCTCCACTTGCACCAATTAAAATATAATTAGACATTTTTAGGTTCCTTTACAAGCGAGTGAAATATTTTTCCATCATCAAAAGATGCTCCCGACATAAGAGTCCATCCCATATTTATCATCTTGCTAACTACTTCTACGGAATGTTCAGCATGTTCAACAGGTGTTTCTATTATACAATATTTTTCCTTTAAAAATATTTTTGATTTATCATCATTAAATTTCATATAAGTTTTCCTTTAATAGTTTGGAGTTATTTTCAACTAGCTCAATTACATTACCATAATCATCTTCTTTATATATATAAGGAATTCCATCGCGGTGAATTGAAGGCCTGCCATATTCAATAATATTATTTACACTAAAGGCTATATGGGGTTGATGCTCATTTGGACTAACCAAAGCAATATTTATATTTTCAAATTTCAATAATGCCCAACTTTTGTCTTCAGAAATTACTTCACATTCGAAGTTATCTAAGTACCAGTTAATAGTTGATTTAACATCGTTAGTTTGTATAGCGATATGATCTACTTGAGAAAGTTTTTTCATAAAATATTATTTTTATTATTTATCTGTTTTTGATACAGTTTTTTCGGCGCACTCAGGACAAATGACACTTCTTTTTCCATAACGAGGAATTTCATGATAATACTCAATGAAAATCCTATTTCTCCAATGCACTTTTTCCCAAACCACACTGCATGAAGGGCAAACAGTTAAGTATTTATCAGCTATTCTACCATCTTTCGAATTGTAAGATGATTTGTTAATTGTTTTACTATTCTTTTTGTCTATTCCAAGAGCTACTGATTCTAAAATAGTCACGATATTCTCCTTAATCTAATGAGCGTTATGAGCGATATTAAGAAGAAAGTTCTATAAGCGCAAGCATATTTCGTTTAAATTTATGATTTATTTACATAGTAGCCCGTTTTGATAATCTGAAAATGCCTGTAATATTTCTTGCTTTGTATTCATTACAAATGGTCCACCGCGAGCTACAGGTTCATTTATAGGCTCACCTCCAATTAAAATAAATTTTGCATTATCATTTTTAGTAAATATTTCTAAATCTCCAATATTATTTAATACTGCTAAGTTTTTATATTGCACTTTCTTATTAATTACAATGCTTCCTTCGTATACATAAATAAAAACATTCCAGCCATCATTTAAAGGCATACTGAAGTTTGAATCTTTATTTAAAGTTATATCATGATAAAACATACCTGTATGTGGATTTCCAGGACCCGTAATATTTTGAAATTTTCCAGATATAATTTTTATTTTTCCTCCAGGAAAATCAATTTGAGGAATTGTTTCGTTCGGTATATCATGATAGGAGGGTGTAGTCATTTTTAATCTTTTTGGAAGATTAAGCCATAGTTGAAATCCTCGAACTAATCCCTCTGTTTGCTCTGGCATTTCACTATGTATTACTCCTCTACCTGCTGTCATCCATTGCACAGATCCATCAGAAAGTAATCCCTGATTACCAGCTGAATCTTTATGACGAAATTTTCCGTTAAGCATATAAGTTATCGTTTCAAAACCTCTATGAGGGTGTGATGGAAAGCCTGCTATATAATCATTTGGATTATTACTACCAAATTCATCTAAAAGCAAAAATGGGTCTAACATATTTAATTCTGGAGTACCAATGATGCGTGTAAGATTTACACCAGCTCCATCAGATGTCTCAATTCCTCGGACGATTTTTTTGATTTTTCTAACATTCATTTAATTCGAACCATGATCTCATTTCTTCGAAATGGTGGAAGAATCCAAGGCGAATTATATTGTGCGACCATAAAATCACCATCAATGATATGTTGTTTTTTTATTAACATCTTTTCAAGTCTTTTCTGATATTTAATTACTTTACCCTCTGTAGCCCATCCTCCAAAACGTAAAACAGCCATCTTTCCAAGATTGTGTTCTTTTATAATCACGTTTTCATAATTGGGTTTAGGCAGATTGGATAGTGTATGTTTACTAGGCATTACAAATGATACATTATATATACCATTATTATTAACAGGGCTACTAGATAGTACTGGAGCTGTCATTGCAATTTCCATATTTTGATCATTTCCGCCAAAAATATAATTAGCTATTCGCCTAAAACCTGTAGTTGCAGATTGACTGTAGCTGCTATTAATCTCTGTAATAGCAATAATCATTGGTTCATACATACGTATTTCAAATTGTCTATCTTTATCTATAAGTTCGTATTTTGGTGTCTCTAATTCAGAACCCATTACTATTCCTACAGTAAATAATATTGTAAATGCCGCATTCAATTTATTTTAAAGCCATTTTAATTAAATCATTCGTATTTCCAATAAATTCTGTGGCGCATAAATTAGAAAAATCATCAAATATTTTATAATCATTATCGTATAACTGACAATGAATCTTTCCATCAAGGAATTCTGTAACTTTTGGTATCATATCATTTTTGTCTGGTGCATATAAAATTCCAGATTTAGTACCTTTTTCTATTGTTAAATCTAAGACCAGTTTATTTCGTTGTAATTGCCAATGAAGCTTTTCTGAATCAAAATATATTTTGTTTATTACTGTATTTCTGTACGTAGTAAACCGGTAGAATTTGTCATTGCAATATAAACCAACAATGAAGCCAGCAAATTTCATCTTTTTCCATGGAATTGTAGCTAGTGAAGCAGATATACTTGCATGATTATTTTCAAAATGATTTGCTTGAGCCCAAATCCAATTTTCTGGAAAATTCTTCCCCCAATCTTTTTCAATATAACCTCGCCCATTTGAAAAATCATATAATGAATTATTTAAGTTTAATTCTCCATTCAATGTATGGTCCATACTTAAAATTCCATGAAAACATTCCATAGTTGGTATGTATGCATACCAACCCATACAACCTGGCTCTAATAAAGTTACAGGCCATGGTTTAATATTTTTCGCAAATACTTGTCCAGTTAATTCAAAATCACCATCGCTAATATCAAGACGTATTTCATTTAATGAAAAATAATTAGGGCCTAGGTGCAATTTGTATTCTGACTTACTACAGTCGAATTCTGTTGTTTGATATTTTTTAAAATAAACATTACCATTAGACCCATCGAACACCATAAGAAATGCAGTTTTATAATCAGTGAGTCCGCTTTTATATATACCCGGTATGATTGCTAGGGATTTGTTACTTTTGGTTGTTAATTTATGGTACCAGCCTTCGAAGAATGGACTTCCATATTTATTACCATGGTAAGCTTGAGGTTTTAACAATAACATAAAATTACTTTAGTTTTGAGCACTATTTATTAATTATGACATCTATTATATTTTTCAAATTTAATAAAAATTTATGGTGGGCATTCAAACAAATGGGAATGCATAAAACTTATTTTGAAAATATTGATGGATTAATCTTTTATAAAATGTTAGGTACTGGTAGCAGCCCAGGATTTAGTATGTATCCAGATTTTTCAACCTATGCTTTACTGCTAATATGGGAAGATAAATTGCACGCTGATAAATATTTTAAATCAAATATGTATTATAAAATTCTTAAATCAGAGGCTTATACTTATAGAATAATATTACTATCAAGTTTTAAAAGCGTGGGTTTATGGGATGGTATAAACCCTTTTCAAAAATCAATTAATGATAATAAAGAAATTGATACTAAAGTTGCAGTTCTCACTCGCGCTACTATTAATTTTAATAAACTAATTCATTTTTGGAAATCAGTAAAATCTGCGAGTAATGCTATATCATCGGCAAATGGAGTTAGTTTTTTTAAAGGTATAGGAGAATTGCCTTTTATTCAGCAAGCTACTTTTAGTATTTGGGATTCTGAAAATGACATCAATAATTTCGCCTATAAAAATATCAATCATAAAAATATAATAGATAAAACTAGAACTCAAAAATGGTATAAAGAGGATCTTTTTGTACGGTTTTATTTGTTAAATGATTCTGGGTATATTAAATCTTAAATGAATAAAGTTATCATTGTGGGGTCAGGAATTGCTGGGCTAGCAACAGCTGCTAGATTAGTTGCAAAAGGATATGATGTATCTATTTTTGAATCTGCATCACAAACTGGGGGAAAAATTCATTCTTTTCAATTAGAAGGTTATAGATTTGATGCAGGACCTTCATTATTTACCATGCCAAAACTCGTTGATGAATTATTCAGTGTTCTAGGAGAAAATCCTCGTAATTATTTTAACTATAACAAAAAGAAGATTCATTGCGAATATTTTTGGAATGATGGAAAAACGCTTACAGCATATGCTGATAAGAAAAAGTATTTATCAGAGGTGAAAAATAAATTTAATGTAAATAACGAAATCATGAAAAAATATTTGGAGCGATCTAAAAAGAAATATGAAGTTACTGAACCAATATTTCTTCAAAAGTCACTACATAATTTTTCAACGTATTTATCTAGGTATACATTTAAGGCATTAATGTCATTAAGAATTCTTGATATAAATAAAAGCTTAAATACAACTAATAAGTGTCAATTAAAGGATCCACACCTTGTGCAACTTTATAATAGGTATGCAACTTATAATGGATCTAATCCATATGAAACTTCAGGAATTATGACATTAATCCAACATCTTGAATCGCATTATGGTACATGGATACCAACAGGAGGAATGATCCAAATAAGCAAATCAATTACGTCTTTATTAAAGAAAAAAGGAGTAAAAATATTTTTGAATTCAAATGTGGATAAAATTATTGTTAAAAGTAATAAAGCTACAGGAGTTATTTCAAATGGTAAGGAGTTTGCATCTGATTATATTATTTCTAATATGGATATATTTTTTACTTATGAAAAATTATTGCAGGGCTTTAAAACACCTAAAAGAGTAAGTAAGGCTGAGCGTTCCAGCTCAGCTGTGATATTTTATTGGGGAATAAATAATACTTTTGAACAGCTTGATCTTCATAACATCTTATTCTCAGAAAATTATCAAAAAGAATTTGAATTAATCTTCAATAAAGGACAGCTGACTGATGATCCAACTATTTATATTAATATAACTTCAAAGGATATTCCTTCAGATGCACCAGATGGAAGTGAAAATTGGTTTGTTATGATCAATGCTCCACATGATTCCAATCAAAATTGGGACCAAATAATTTCACAGTTAAGAATAAATGTGATTAAAAAAATTAATAGAATCCTAAAAGTTGATATTGAAAAATCTATTCAAATAGAAAAAGTATATACTCCTAAGACTATAGAAAAAACTTCACACTCATATTTAGGATCGCTTTATGGATCCTCAAGTAACTCAAAGCTATCTGCCTTTTTCCGTCATTCAAACTTTTCTAATAAAATCCCTAATCTTTTTTTCTGTGGTGGTAGCGTACATCCAGGAGGAGGAATTCCACTTTGCTTGATGTCAGCAAAGATTGTTTCTAATCAATTCGAAGATTTAACTTATGTTTAGATTTAAGAATCTTCCTGTTTATTCGTCATTTATTATTTGGTTGTTTCAAATATTTGGAGCAATTGGAATATTATTTTGGAATAGTCAATGGTTCATTAATATGACCCCCATATGTTTATTATTATATTTTTCACTTTTAATTATTAATAATACCAAGCACAGTATCTTCTTCTTGTGTATAACTTATTTTTGGGGTTTTTTATCAGAAATTATTGGTGTTAATACGGGTTTAATATATGGATCATATATTTATGGGAACTCACTAGGTATTAAATTATTAAATGTGCCATTAATTATTGGTTTTAATTGGATTACAACTACTGCGATCTGTGGTACTATTGCTAGTAGATTGAAATTACAGCCATACCTTAAAGTATTTATGGCAATTTTATTAATGATAGTTCTTGATGTTTTTATTGAGCCTGTTGCTCCAAAAATTGATATGTGGAGTTTTTCTAATTCTGAATCAGCGCCATTATCAAATTATATCACTTGGTTCATGATAGCGCTACCACTACAGTCTTATTTTGTTTTTAAAAAATTAGAATTCAATTTTACTTTAGCTCTTAACTTATATCTTTCTCAAATAATCTTTTTTATAGTATTAAGTATTGCTCTATAATTTATTTATCTATTGATTTGAGTTCTTGATTTATATACAGTGGTAAAAACAATAATGAGAAACCATAAAATATATCTTCAAATGGGATAGTACCAATTCGAATACCAAGATTATAATTATCGTTATACCAAACAATTTCATCTAGAATAAAAGATCCAGTAAGAATTCCATTAATTATAAAGAATGGTATCAAAATGAAAATATATGATACAAAGAATGAGCTTAATAATTGAGGCGTTCTATAACTTGCTAACCCAATAGAAAGTGCAGCAAGAATAAATGAAGATAGTGTGTAAAAATTATTAAGATTAAACAGGCAAATTATAAGTAAAAAAAAGATTAAGATATATGCAGTAGCTTTTGCTAAAGTATTTGATAACTTTAATTGTGGTGTTAATGATTCTTTACAATAATGAATGAATAAAGAACTATAGGGTATACAAATAAAAAAAAGCCATTCTTCTAAAGGGAGCGATAAAAACTCCATACCTATCAAATAATTTTTATTAAAACCCCATATACCATATCTGGTAAATAATATATCCCAAACTATAAATAGACATATTGTAAAAAGGAATCCAGGGGCTAAAGAATAAAATCTGCTAAAATATTTAACTCTGCCTTCAAAAGAAAGAGCTAAAGGAATTGAAATAGCTGATAGATCAATAATTAAATAAAGATAATTATCCATTCTTTGCGTTGAACACCTTAAGTGACTTAAGGCTTACAAACAACATTCCAAAGTATTCACCATCTTCTTTGTGTTCATTCGCATGATGTTTTCTATGTTGAAATAATACAGCTTTCAAGTAAGAATTATTTGGTTTTTTGAAGAATTTTACTCTTCTGTGTATAAAAATATCATGAACAAATAGATATGCAATGCCATAAAAGAGTATACCAAGGCCAGTATAAAAAAGAATATTATTATTATATATACTTCCAAAAATAAATCCTAAAGCACTAGGTATTGCAAATATCAGAGCAAATGAATCGTTTTTCTGTAAAGGTTTTCCTGTTAAAACATGGTGATCTTCATGAAGATACCAAAGGAAACCATGCATTACATATTTATGTGCTGCCCATGCTATGAACTCCATACCTATAAACGCTGAAATAGTTATAAATATATTTTGTATCATATACTATATAAGTTGTCCAGTTTTTTCTCTTAAGTATGCTGATGGAATCAATAGAATCTTTTTAAAATTATTTATCCTTAAACGATTTTCCATTATTCTATCTGCATCCGTTTTTTTTAATTTATTAAATAAAACTCGAAAGTAACGATAAGCGAGGTAAACACCCAAGCGAGAATTATTTGGTAATTTTTTTATTCCCTCAATCCCATCGTCAAAATCATTTTCAATTTGTTTCTCAATCAGGGTTTTAGTGTCGTTATCTAAAGCATTCTTTTTATTCAATTCAGGAAAATATAATCTTCCTTTACCTTGATAATCATCTTTTAAGTCACGTAGAAAGTTTACCTTTTGAAATGCTGCGCCTAATTTTTGGGCAGGATCTTTTAATTCCTCAATTTTATTATCATTACCATTGCAAAAAACGTGAATACACATTAAACCAATTACTTCTGCTGACCCATAAATATAACGTTTGTAAGAATTTTCTGAGTGTGTTTCTTTATACGTATCCATTTTCATACTATTTAAAAATGACTTAATAAAATCTATGGGAATATTGTATTTATTTACTACCATTTGAAATGAATGCAGAATAGGATTTGAACTAAACCTTCTTTTTATTGATCCAAGAGTTTCTTTTTCAAAATCAATAATTAATTTTTCTTGATCCTGATCAAAAAAAGTATCAACAATTTCATCTGCAAAACGTACAAATCCATAGATGCCATATATACTTGGCCGTATATCAGGACTAAAAAGTTTTATCCCTAAAGAAAAGGAAGTACTATATTTCTTTGTTGTTACTTCGCTAATCTCCCTAGCAATATCATTATAAATTTCGCGGTTAGTCATGTTCTTTACTGATAAGATCGGCTGCAATTTTTCCTGAAATTATAGATGGTGGCATACCAGGTCCTGGGACAGTAAGTTGACCAGTATAATATAGGTTATCGATCTTTTTATTTTTCATTTTTGGTTTCAAAAATGCACTTTGCATTAATGTGTTTGCTAACCCATATGCATTACCATTCATAGTATTAAAATCTTTTGTAAAGTCACGATGAGCATACGAGCGTTGAAATACAATATTATTTTTTATTGATTCGCCAATATTATTTTCTATTCTATCAATAATAATATTAAAAAATTTATCTCGTATTTCATCACTATCATTTAATCCATTTGCAGTAGGAATTAATACAAATAAAGTTTCCCCATCTTCTGGAGCGGTATTTGTATCTGACTTTGAAGTACAAGATACATAAAATAATGGGTCAGAGGGCCAGGAAGGTTTATCATAAATCTGTTGAGCGTGTGAATTAAAGGAAGTATCAAAAAATAGCATATGATGCTGTATGTTTTTTATTTTTTTATTTAGCCCAATATAAAATATTAAACTACTTGGTGAAAAGACACGTTTATCCCAATACTTTTTTGAATAATTGCTCAAATTACTTGGTAATAATTTTTGTTCAATGTATTGATAATCACCATTTACAAGTAAAATATCCGTTTCAAAAAATTCTCCATTACACTCAATTCCATTAACGTTCTTTTTACTATTAGTTAAATGAATCTTATCTATTGGACAGGAAAATCTATATTTAACACCTAGATCTAAAGAATTATCATACATTGCTGTTGCAATGCTTCTAATACCGCCTTTTGGATACCAAGTTCCTAAACAAATATCTGCATAATTCATCAAACTATACATTGAGGGGGTGTTTCCTGGTTTTGCACCTAGTAGTAAACTTGGGAATTCTAACATTTGTATAAGTTTTGAATCAGAAAAATACTGACGAATATGTTTACTCATTGATTTAAATAGATTCAATTTTCCTAACTTTGAAATTATAATTGGATCAATATATTCCTTAAATGAAAGAGAGGGGCGATAGATAAAATGTTTCATTGCTATCTCATATTTTATTTTGGCATCATCAAGGAAATTCTGCAAAGACTCGCCACTGTTTGGCTCTACAGAATCAAATAATGATTTTAATTCATCAATATTTTCAACTATGTCTAAATAATCATCTTTACCATAATAAATACGATATCCTGGATTTAATCGATTTAATTCATAATAATCAGCAGTGGTATGATCAAAATCATTAAAATAAGATTCAAATATATCTGGCATCCAATACCAGCTTGGGCCCATATCGAACGTGAATCCATTAGAAGTAAACTGTTGTAATCTTCCTCCGTAGGTTTCATTTTTTTCATAAACAGTTACTTTGTATCCATTTTTTGCAAGATAACTAGCCGCAGAAATCCCAGCTAATCCGGATCCAATGACTGCAATATTTTTAGTATTATTCATTATTAATTCTGTAATAATTGATATGAAATATATTAATCAAATCATGAAAATCATCAACACTAAATCCCAGTGAATAACCTGTAAAATGAGATTATTGTTGAAGATCCTTTATATCACGATATAGTTTAAGGGATTGAGGATTGGAAAGAGCATCTTTATTTTTCACTTCTTCGCCGTTAATAATCTTTTTTACAGCAATCTCTACTTTTTTACCACTTATAGTATATGGTATATCATCTACCATTAAAATTTTTGCAGGTACATGTCTTGGGGAACAAGATTTTTTAATAGAAAATTTTATATCATTAATTAATTTATCACTTAGTTTTTGATTTGAAGCTAGTTTGACAAATAATATTATTCGTTCATCTTCGCCCCATTCTTGGCCTACTACTAAACTATCTGAAACTTCACTAAAATTATCAACTACACGATAAATTTCTGCAGTACCTATTCGAACACCACCTGGATTCAATGTGGCGTCACTTCTTCCATATATAATAATACCACCATGATTATTAATTAATATGTAATCACCATGATACCAAATATCAGGGTATGTTGAAAAATAAGCTTGATAATATTTTTCACCACTTTCATCATTCCAAAAATAAATGGGCATGGATGGGAATGCTATTTTACAAACTAGTTCACCTTTTTGATTATAATGAAAATTTCCATTTGTATCATAAGATTCCACTGCCATTCCGAGTCCTCTGCATTGAATCTCACCACGATAAACAGGTAGAGTAGGATTGCCGAGAGCAAAACATGATATTAAATCTGTTCCTCCTGAAATAGAAGAAAGCATAACATCATTTTTTACATCATTATAAATATAATCAAAGTTCTCTTCCACAAGAGGTGAGCCAGTAGATAGCACAACTCTCAAATGATCTAGATTTTGATTCTGCGCAGGTTTGACTTTTGCTTCTTGGCATGCTGAAATATATTTTGCACTTGTTCCAAAAATACTGATTTGAAGATCTTCAGCAAGTTTCCATAAACTACTAGAGTTTGGATAAAATGGAGAGCCATCATATAATACAATAGTAGATCCTATAGCTAATGATGATACAAGCCAATTCCACATCATCCATCCACAAGTTGTAAAATAAAATATGGAATCATCTCTATTCAAATCTACATGAAGCATTAACTCTTTTAAATGTTGGATTAATGTACCTCCAGCGCTATGAACAATAGATTTTGGTAATCCAGTAGTTCCAGATGAATACATAATATATAGAGGGTGGTCAAATGGCAACTGTTCAAAGACTAGGGAATCAAAAATATTTCTATTAATAAAATCATCATAATAACAAGTTTCATTCTTGATTGATTTATTTGAAATATCATTCACAAAAGGAATGATAATAACCTGCTCTAAACTATCTAGATCTCCTAGGATTCCATTTAATTTTTTAGTCAAATCAAACACTTTTCCATTATAACGATATCCATTTGTACTTATTAAAAACTTTGGTTTTATTTGTTTAAATCGATCCAATACTCCTTTGATTCCAAAATCTGGTGAACAAGAACTCCAAATTGCACCAATCGATGCTGTTGCAAGCATAGCGATTATGGTTTCTGGAATATTTGGAAGGAAACCAACAACACGATCCCCTTTTTTTAAACCATTTTTTCTAAATGCACTGGCTAAAATTTCAACTTCCTGATATAATTCCTTATATGTTAACGTGCGGACCGATATATCTTCTCCTTTAAATTGAATTGCAATTTTGTCATCTTTATAACGTAGAAGGTTTTCAGAAAAATTTAATCTTGAACCACTAAACCATTTTGCTCCAGGCATTTTATTAATATCATCAACTACTTCTAGATAATTCTTTGAATAAATAAGGTCACTAAAACTCCACATGGCTGACCAAAAATCACTCGCATTATTTATTGACCATGTGTATAACTCATCATAAGAAACAAAACTCGTTTTATTAGACTTATTAACATAGTCAATAAATTGATACATATTAGTTGATTTAACAGATTGTGGTTTCCAAAGTATTTTTGACATCTTTGCAAGAAATATTTGCTATTAAATTATTGCAAACACTTGGATAGAAAAAAAGAATAATAAATAAGAATTAATGCAACAAATTGTTTCATATTTGTTGATAAATTTGCGTTATTCATTCAAGTAAGAAATATATTTTATGAGAGTAGCAATTTTAACTGCAGGTGGTTTAGCGCCTTGTCTTTCTGCATCTATAGGTGCATTAATAGACAATTATTCAAAGGAGATGCCTGAAGCAAAACTTTTTGGTTATTTATATGGATATCAAGGACTTCTAAAAGGGGATTTGTTTCCGTTTCCTCCAACTAACGATATTGATGTAAATAAGTTATTGGATTTTGGCGGCAGTTTATTAGGTAATAGTAGAGTCAAGCTAACCAATAAAGAAGATTGTGTACAAAGAGGTTTAGTCGCTGATGGAGACACCCCTTTAGAAATAGCAGCTAGACAATTACAAAAGGATAATATCAATATTTTACATACAATTGGTGGTGATGATACAAATACAATGGCAGCGGCACTATCTAATTATCTTTTAGAGAATAACTATGAACTCACTGTGATAGGGCTACCAAAAACTGTTGATAATGATATTGTTCCAATTAAACAGTCTTTGGGAGCTGATACTGCAGCTCAACAAGGATCTATCTTTTTTAATAATATTGTAAATGAAAATACATCCAATCCGAAGACTTTCATTATTCATGAAGTAATGGGTCGTCATTGCGGATGGTTAACAGCAGCAACTGCTAGAAAATATCGTTCATCTTTAATGAACAAAGATTTTAATAATGCAGCTTTATTAAGTAGAGATAATTGGGATATTGATGCTATTTATATACCAGAGATGAAAATTGATTTAAATGAAGAAGCAAATAGATTAAAGAATGCAATGGAAGAAAAAGGTAATGTGAATATTTTTCTAAGCGAAGGATCTTGCCAAGAAGAAATATTAAGCGATATGAAAAGTAATAATCAAGAAATTGAAAAAGATGCTTTTGGTCATGTTCGTCTTGATAAGATTAATCCTGGAGAATGGTTTGCTAAGCAATTTTCCTCCAAAATAGGAGCTGAAAAAACATTAGTTCAAAAAAGCGGATATTTTTCCAGATCAGCGGCACCAAACGAATTTGATTTAGATTTAATTAAAGAATCTGCAGTATATGCAGTACAATGTGCATTTAACAAACAATCAGGTGTTGTTGGATTAGATGAAGAAGATAATGATAAATTAAGTATCATAAGTTTTGACCGAATAAAAGGTGGCAAACCATTTAATCCTAATTGCAATTGGTTTAAAGAAATGCTACATGATATTGGACAGATTTTTTAATGTCGCAATCATCCAACTTAATAGATCTAGCCCCCCATTTTTTACGTGCTACTGAACAAGCAGCAATTGCAAGCGGTAAGCTTAGAGGTTCTAATGATAAAAATAAAGCCGATGAGGCTGCAGTAAATGCAATGAGAAAAGTATTTGACAGTATTCCTGTTCTTGCGAGAGTTGCAATTGGAGAAGGAGAGATGGATAAAGCACCAATGTTATATATTGGGGAAGAAATGGGAATGGGAGTTAATGATTCATCTATGCCAAAAGTTGATATTGCTGTTGACCCATTAGAATGCACAGCGCATTGTGCAGAAAATTTACCAAACTCTATTTGCGTCCTTTCTGTTGCACCAAGGGGGCATTTGTTACATGCTCCTGAGTGTTATATGGATAAAATTGCAGGTTCAGCAAAGTTAAAAGGTCATATATCTTTAGATAAAACTGTTGAAGATAATATAGCATCTATTGCTTCAGTTACTGGGAAAGAATTAAAAGATATAAAAGTGATTATTCTGAATCGGCCAAGAAATAAAGATACAATTAATTCATTAATTGATTTAGGAGTGCAAGTAGATCTAATTCAGAATGGTGATATTGTTGGTGCTATGCGCGCTGTTAATGGTGATGCTGATTTGTTATTGGGTATAGGATCAGCTCCTGAAGGAGTGATCTCATCTGTGGCTGTAAAAGGATTGAATGGTGTGTTTCAAGGGAAGATGTGGTTTCATGAAAAGAGTTATCAAGAAAAAGTTGAAAAAGTTTTAAAAAATGATGCGCATAAAATTTGGAATGAGAATAATTTATGCACATCAAATGATGCTATTTTTGTAGCAACAGGGGTTTGTGATGGTTGGATTCCCGGTGTTCAGTATAATGATAATTCAATAAATACATGGAGCAGAATTATCTATGTTGAAACTGGTGAAGTAAAAACCATTGAATCAGTTCACAGTTTAATATAAGAGGGTAATATGGATCACACATCATTAGTAGACATCGCGAATGCAATGGTACAAAAAGGAAAAGGTATCTTAGCTGCGGATGAAAGTACGCCAACATGTAAAAAAAGATTTGACAGTATTAATGTAGAGAGCACGGAAGAAAATCGTAATAAGTATCGAGATATGTTATTTACTTCAGATGGGATAGAGAATTATATCAGTGGTGTTATACTTTTTGATGAAACTCTTCGACAAAGTACTGTTGAAGGTAGCGTGCCATTTCCAGACTATTTAACCAAGTTAGGTATTTTACCTGGAATTAAAGTTGATAAAGGAGCAAAACAGTTAGCGAATACAGAAGACGAAAAAATAACGGAAGGACTAGATGGTTTACGTGATCGCTTAAAAGAATATTATGAGCTTGGCGCACGATTCACTAAATGGCGCGCAGTAATTACGATTGGTGAAAATATGCCAACTGCTTATTGTATGTCAACAAATGCACATGCCTTAGCTCGTTATGCTGCATTATGTCAAGAGCAAGGACTCGTTCCTATTGTGGAGCCAGAAATTTTAATGGATGGAACTCACACTATTGAAGAGAGTTATCAATTAACTACAGAAACACTATATAATGTTTTTTATGAATTAGTTTCTCAAGGAGTTGAATTGGAAGGAATGGTATTAAAGCCAAATATGGTTTTATCAGGATATGATTGTAGTGAACAAGCTTCAGTTGAGCAGGTAGCAGAAATGACCGTAGATTGTTTTTTAAATACTGTGCCTGCTGCAGTTCCTGGAATTGCTTTTTTATCAGGAGGACAAACGGATGAGTTGGCGACAGCTCACCTAAGTGCAATGAATCAGATTGATGGATCACCATGGAATCTGACCTTTTCATATGGACGCGCTTTGCAGGCTCCAGCTCTTAAAGCATGGTCCGGAAAAGATGAGAATATTTCAAATGCTCAAGAAGCCTTTATGAATAGAGCAAAGTTTAATAGCCTTGCAACGAAAGGCGAGTATTCTAAAGATATGGAGTAATATTAAATGATAATACGGTGTGTTTAGAAACTAATTTTCATACCTAATACACTAATAATATCCCATTTACTATTATTCAGATTACGTTGTTGCATAAGATAGACTGTAGGTTTAAATCTCGTTAAGTTTTTTATCTTGAAACCAATATAAAATCGATTTCTATTGATTTCATTATTAGAAAGGTCATAAAAAATTTCATCTGCAAGATATGGAATGATTTTTAATGATGTCCACCCATTTCCTATATCTACAGAAATCATATTGCGATTTCTGAATGATGATCCAGAATCTTTAATTCGATATTCTAAACGAGAACGACCCATAGTAGAAATTAATCCTCGTTTAAATTTTATTGTAAGCGAACCATGAGGTCGATGTTCTTGTATCCATCCTGAAGACTTTTTCTCAAACACTTCACGAAAATTTGCATATAATGCAATTGATGAATTAAGATAATATTTTAATCCAATATCACCATGAAAATAATAGTTATTCTTTCCAAAACCTTCTGATCGAAAGTCATCTTCAAAAGAAATGGATAGCTTATCAGAAAAAGAATGGGACAGTTTTTCTGCATGCCAAAATTGACTTGCAGACAGATTGCATATAATAGTAATTACTATGATTATAATATTCATTTTCAATACAAAATGGTTTTTTTGATTAAATCCTATTTAAACAATATATTAATAAATAATTAAGAAGTATTTTAGAGTAATACTTATTTTTGAAATGGGTGTTTTGATAAGTGCGCATTGTAGTATTGTATTTCTCCAGTCACTTCCTTTCCAGCCCATGAGGGAATATTTACATCTTCTTCTTCATGATCTAATTCAATTTCTGCAAGCCATAAACCATTATTGTTTCCATGAAATTCATCTACATCCCAAACTTTACCTTTATAGGGTACCTTATAGCGAGTCTTTTCGATGATTTCGTTTACGCATAAATTATTCATCAAATAATCAGCATCTTCTATAGGAATTTCATATTCATGTTCAGATCTACTTATACCAATTTCATGGGATTTTATAG
>JAZAOA010000070.1:0-22559 GCA_036228285.1 Fidelibacterota bacterium | reverse complement strand
CGATTATTGGAAACAAATTTCAAACCTAGGTTTGCATCATCAACTAAACCTGTCTGGCGTATTGTTGCATTATTAATACGAATAAACTGACTATTCTCTCCAGAAAAAGATAAAGTTAATGCCTCATTGCTACCTAATTCTGAAAACAAACCTTCACAAAGTTGATTGAATATTTTTTCCATTTCTATGCTCCTCCAAATACTTGAATATTTTCAAAAAGGCAAACAGGAGAAGCATGTCCAACTCGTATAACTTGATTGGGTTCTCCTTTTCCACAATTTGGAGTTCCGTATATACTAAAAGTATCATTATTACCTATCATTTTTAAACTATTCCAAAATGGATTACTTATTCCTCTATAATTTGGGTTTTTTAGAGTTTTCGTTAGTTTACCATTTTCAATTAGTCTTGCATATTCGCAACCAAACTGAAATTTGTTTCGATAGTCATCAATAGACCATGAACGATTGCTTTCCATATATACACCTTTTTCGACCGAACCAATTATTTCATCAAAAGAAGAATCTCCTGGCTCTAGATTTATATTTGCCATACGATCAATTGGAGCCCTATTCCATGAACTAGCACGAAAATTTGCAACTCCTGATACCCCAGAACGTATTTGACTCTCCATACCTCCAAGTCCTCTTAATAATACACCATCTTTAATTAAATATTCTTTTGTTGCTTCCAATCCACCATCATCATATGCATAGGATGCAAATTCAGATGACAATGTAGGGTCAAACGTAATATTCATTAATTTCGATCCATATTGTAGTTTTCCAAAATCATCTAAATTTACAAAGCTCCAACCTGCATAATTTCTTTCATCACCAAGAATTCTATCTACTTCTAACGCATGCCCTACACTCTCATGTATTTGAAGCATCATTTGATCCGAAGCAATCACCAAATCCATTTCACCAGTTGGACATTCATCCGCATCTAATAGCTCAATTGCTTGCTCACCTATTTTTTGTGACTGAGCAAGTAATTCTAACTTATCAAAGTATTCCATACCCATCTGAAGACAATTGCCGCGCATACCCCCAAAAGTACGTGTCTGTTGATTTGCACCATCTGCTGCAGTAGCAGATAAATCAAACTCTAACATAAGAAATTCCTGTGAAATATCACTTCCATTCGAACTTACAAAACGAAACATAGTTTGAATCGTTTGTAATAACGCACGGGCACTTACAATTTTATCACTTACTTTTAACTGGTTATAGGCATCAAGAAGCAATTTATTTAGTTCACCTGGGGATAAGGAATCTTTTTCTTTTACAAATGGAGACTGATAGTTTCCTACATTTGCAGGGCGAGCATCTTCAGAAAATTGAAATGTAGCATGTCTAGATGCAAGTTGGGCTTGTTTAAAAGCTTTTTTGGCTGCCGCAGCTACACTTTCATTTGTCATGTTTGGTGTACCATAATAGCCAAATTGCCCATTAGATAATACTTCAATCATTAATCCTTGAGTGGTATAACTAGCATTCATCTGAGGAACGCCATCTCGAACAATACGAGGGGTGTGTGTTTCACTTACTTCTCTAATTCCAACCCAATCAGCTGGAACATCAACAGCTGATAAGAAGTTTTTTAAATCAATTTGCTGCATAATTATTCCTTAATTATATATTAAACTTTTCAGGATTCTTCTTTAATGCAATTGTTACCTTTTCAAATGCGTTAATTATATCTGTTGTATCACTCTCATCACCTAGTAAATGATTTTGTGTAAGCCACACAGATTGATAATCCGATATTTTTTCTGTTACTGGACATGAAATATTACTGTAATTTATTTTCTTTATCCATGGAAAATCATTCCCTTTTCCTTGAAAAACCGTTCCTCTGTACAATGGATTATATCCAGCATATGTATAAACGCCTTCTGCTCTCATTGCATCAAAGAATTTTTCTCTTGGTACATCATTAAAATATTCTGATTTATATCGTAATAAATACAGATGATTTGCTTGTCTTGTAACTTTTTTATAACTACGGATTATTCCAAACCCCATATCTGACAAGGATGCATCCAATTTTTGTTTATTATTATCACGAATGCGCATATCATTATCAATTGTTTGAAATTGGGGAATAAGTAAACTGGCAGCCATAGCACTCATACGATGGTTACCCCCTACAATATGATGCTCATACCAGTCGCCACCACGATGCCTTCCACAATTATAATACGCAAAACATGCATCCATAAACTTATCATCGTTGGATATAACTACCCCACCTTCTCCAGCACTCATATTTTTTGAAGATTGAAAGCTAAATATTCCACCTGTATGTAGTGCGCCTACTTTTTTACCATCCCACTCTGCACCATGCGCCTGCGCCGCATCTTCAATAACAGATAAACCATATTTATTTCCTATATCGATAATTCTTTCCATATCAGCAGGGTTGCCTCCTATATGCACAGGTACGATTGCTTTCGTACGATCTGTAATTGCAGATTCAATTAAATTTGGATCCATATTAAATGTATCTGGATCAATATCTACAAAAACTGGGGTCGCATTAGACATTAAAACAGCTGTGGCTGTTGCTATAAAGGTATAGGGAGGTATGATAACCTCATCTTGATAAGTAACACCAGCAGCTTTCAAGGCAACCCACAATGCATTGGTACCATTATTAATAGCGATACAATTCTTTGCATCATGAAATTTTGCAAATTTCTCTTCAAGCTCCTTAATTACTTCACTACCAATACCCCACAAATCATTCGTCAACGTATTCATTAACTTTTCTTTTTGACCATTAATTACTCTTGGCCAAGAAGAAAAAGGGTCTTTTCTTACAGGTTTACCTCCAAATATTGCTAAATCACTCATAATTAATAATTTATTGGGATGAAATATTACACAATTTTTATTCTATTTTGAATACACATAAATAATAATCTGCAATAATTACAGACTATTTTGCCATTTCAAACAATTTGATATGTCATTATTGCAGAATTATATCTAAATATCATACTAAAAATGTAATGGTACGGAAATTGCGTATAGTAAAGTATAAATAATTAAAGAAAGGAGTCATACAATGACATTAGTAAAATGGAACCCAAATAGAAGTTTAATATCAGATTTTGATAGAATTTTTGATAATATGCTGAATATTAACTTTCCAATATATGGAGAAAATAATTCTTACTCTCCTGCAGTGGACATACATGAAACAGAAAAAGAAATTATTCTATCAGCTGATATACCTGGGTTAAACAAAAAACATGTATCAATAGACGTACATGATGGAGTATTAACTATTAAAGGGGAACGAACAAAAGAAAATGATAAACCCTATGATGGTTACACAATCCACGAACGTCAATTTGGTTCATTTAACCGAAGTTTTCGTATTCCTGATAATGTAAATGAGGATAAAATAGCAGCAAAGTTTAATAATGGAGAACTATTAATAACTTTGCCGAAAACAAAGGAAATGAAAATAGAAGGAAGACAAATTAAGATCAGTTAATTTATTTAAGTTAACTACATAATAAAAAAGGGGCTTTTAGCCCCTTTTTTATATCGAGAATTAAATTATAATAGATCAATTAGACTTTGTATAGTCCTTTCTGCTGATTCTTTATTGAATTCTTTATTCTTATTTACGGATATTGTTTTAGGCATAACAACCGTTCCCATATATTCTAACTGTGAACGGAAAGATCTTAAAAATGTAACTCCGTCACCTCCACTATTTGTTCCAATCAATGCAAGCTTCCCATTAAAACCATCTCTCCAATTATCTGTCGATAATGATATCCATGTAATTGCATTTGTTAATATTGGAGGAGAACCTCCATTATATTCAGGTGCACAAAAAATAAATGCATTGGCATTCTCAAATTCATTGCTTAATTCTTTTGCAATATTATTATCAGAATTCAAATCAGGTATATACAAAGGAAGATCATAGAGTTCTAAATTAATTAATTTAGTGATTAGATTAGATCTAGAATCAACAATATCTTTTAGATTGGATGCTAAATCATAGTTTTTACCACCACTTGAAGAAACCAATAATAGATTCTTATCTGGAGGCATAATTACTTAGAAAACAATATTAAGTGAATATCCAGGGATATTATCAAACACCCCTATATCTCTATACACATAATCGAAATTGATTTTTGGACCTCTTGGAATTTGATAATTCAAACCTATTCCGAATGTAAATCCTTCTTTAGATTCATTCATTCCATAAAAAGCCTGCCCTGCTCGAAGCGATATCATATCCTGTAAAATATATTCAAAACCAAAATTGACGTATTCAACATTATTATTCGGATGGATTGCATCAGCAGCTACCGTCAACTTACTTTTATCTGATTGGATAATGTCTTTACTTACACCAGCTCGAAACACTAAAGGCAATGGCCAATCCATTGAGTTTAGACTAGCATCAATCTTATCATTATTTCCATACATTGTTTCATCTATATCATAATCCACTTCAGTATCATAGCCTTCCATAGATATTTTACCGCCAAAATTAGAAACTGACATACCAATTCGTACACCACTATTTTTTGTAACAAAAAGACTTCCTAAATCCACTGCCAAACCACCAGCATTCATATGCCAAATTTTTTCTTGAATAAATTTCATATTAATTCCAAAGGAAAAACGATCAGTTAATCTTCTAGCATATGATCCAGATAAAGCAACATTGCTAACAGAAAAATATTCCCCAGTACCTTCTGGAGACTTTACAGTACGCACCTGCATTTCATCCATTGTAACAGATGTTATAAAGAAACCAATCGAACTTGAACGATCTAAAGGTGTAACTACAGCACTATGATTAAATTGAACATCTGCAATCCATGGAGAATGATAAAAATGCGCCATGGGCCTTCCAATGTTAACAATACCTGCAGGATTCCAATATAAAGCGGTAGGATCATCAGCAATCGCAACAAAAGCCCCACCCATCGATAAAGATCTTGCACCAATGCCAATATCTAAAAAAGAAGCTGCTGTTGTAGCAACATTACTTACACTTCCTGTGATTTGCCCATAGGATAAAGGAACAATAAATGTAATAATTACTATTTTTATAAAACGTTTCATTTAATTACTGCAAATTTTCCAGTTTTTTCTCCAACATTAGGAGCATCTACATGGTATATATATAGACCATACGCTATCTCCAGCCCGTCTTTGGATAACATGTCCCAAGAATATGTCCCATATTCATACTGACTAGTATGCTGAATTTCATCTACCAAATAACCAGAGAGAGTAAAAATCTTAATGGTGCATTCTTGAGGTAGATTAATAAAATCAATCTTACGAGGTCCACGTCCTGAAACATAAATATGCTTTGGCTCCCAACGTTCAGTTACAACATAGGGATTTGGTACAACGGTAATATCATCTAATTCTTTGTTAGCCAATTCATTATCTACCCATGATTTTTTAGTTGTAAAATGATATTTATCTTTACTTGAAAATGGACGTTTCGTAGAAATTCGAAAAATGTCACCTTTGTTTATTGTAGCTGTAGTATCATATAAGTAATCATTTTCATCATATGGACATATAACAGAATCAGGAAAAAACTGTACAAACATATACGGAGTTTGCATACCAGAGTATGGCATTAATAATATTGGTTCTTCTGGTTCCCATTTACCATTATTACTTATATCATAAATACGGAAAGTGACATCAGTATTTTCAGTAATATTTCTTACTCTAAATGGAGATGGGAGATTAGAATAATCTGACATTATAGAATCACCAATATCTCCCTCCCATATAATTTCAAAATCTGCAGGATGGATTCTTTGATCAAAAATTCGATAGCAATAAGGAGAATTAGAACCAAGCCACCCTGATGAATCATAATTAACTGCAATAGGTTCATTATATATAAATACTTTCATCCCATCAAAAATTGGATTATTTGTTTCACCTGCAGTAGAACTACTATTCAAAATAGGATAATATTTGAAACTAGCTACATATGTACCCGTTTCTTCCAAATCACCATTATCTAATGCAATAATCATTCCATTCGCATAATCTATAGAATAATCACTTCCTAATACATAGACTACATCGCCAGTTTCATTGGTAATCATAACAGAAGAAGAATCTAAATTCTTATGCTCTAACGCACCATAACCACCTGCGATAACAAATGATTCTATTTTTATCTGTTCATCCAGAACAGAATAATAAATTATTGGGCTTCCAAATTCTCTATCAAATGTAATTGAATACGTTGCATCTTCAGGAACTGCAGTTGGATCAACAGTAAGAACTTCAATACTTCCTGTAGCATAACCAGAATCATGAACAACAAACTCTTGACCAAGAGATGCAGTATTTGGACCCATATAACCTGCTACTGGGGCATTAGGAATAGCCATACCTGCATTTTCACTCATATTTGTTACATTTCCCTTACGATCTAGATCCACAATAATAGAACATTCAGATGGTGCAATTGGCAAGAGATTTTCCTGATCGCTAAAACCCAATTCATAGAAATCAAGATCATACCCTTTATCGTATGCAACAACAGCATAATAATACGTCATACCATTATATACATTATTACTATCAACAAACATATGTTCTAATCCAGTATCATCTCCCATATCATATTGTATACCATTAAACCCAATTGGGTGAGGACCTTTTAAACTATCTATCAAATCATACTGCGCAATCGGCTTATTAAACGTATTGTTTCCATATGCATCCGTAATAACATAAGGATCTATAAACCCTGGATCCGTACTACGATATACTTTATATCCTTCAAAATCAGATCCATATATCGCATCCAAAGAATTTTCTGAAATTTTATCCCAAAACAAGGTGACCTTCTTATCCCCAGGAACTACAGTCAAGTTTGGTTTTAATGGTGGTTTAGCAAAATTATAATCATTATCATAAATATTTTGCATGGTTACCGTATTCCTCAATATATCATCCATATCATTACCAAATACCATTGCTACGGCGAACTTTTTTCTTTCCCCTGGATCTAGACTAATAAAACCAGAGCCATATAAAAATGTTTGATCAATATTTTGTTGAGGAACATCAAAAAAACCAGGCTGTAGTTGACTCCACATAATTTCATCATTTGATGGATATATACTTGGATATGGGGAAGAGTAAAAACTTGTTAATCCGATCTGATCAGATTCATCATTATCAGTAATCTCAAAATTAGGCTCACCAAGATCAGGAACTCCATTTCCTTCTGTACCATCCGCATCTGGACCATTATATCCATAATGATATGCACCAAGTCCATCGGATCCTATATCATCTCTTTCAGCTAACCAGTCTCCATCATTATCTATTCCATCAAACTGGCTTTCATCAATCATTCCATCTTCATCATTATCTATACCATCATGAGGATTTCCTGGTGATTCTAAGAAACTCCATCCAAAGTAGACTGGTTTAAATCCACCATCAGCATTACTCCAGCCATCATGATCCCATTGATACACAATATCATTTTCCACATCAAACCATGCATCATCATCTGTATAATCACCATTTGTACTACCAATATCTGCATCACCATACATTCCAAAAATCACACTATCAAGACGAGATGTTCCCACATTTGTTATCCAATAAGTAACAATGATTATATCTTCAGCCGCAGGGTGATTCCATTGATATACTCGGACTTCAAGCTCTACACCCAAACCAGATCTTCGCTTAGGAACAGCATCAAAATCAGTTGAATCAGGAAAATGAGAAAATTCATCATTATAATAATCATCCATGACAAAATAGGATTCCTGATCTGCTCGAACATATTTTCCATATTGGCCATTCCAAAAACCATCCCAATCACTTTCACGATTTGGCCATGTTTCTGGCCAAGTAAACGATTTATCACTCATCGCCATAATTTCTTGATTAGGATTTGCATATCCAGTAAGAGGTTCAAAGCCCCATTGATACCCCTGAGGAGAATTATCTTTTAGAGCAACGGCTCCATCCGATACAATATGAACACGATTACCATTTGTATCAATAACACTTGCAGCTACTACTGGAGTAAACTCATAAAAATAAGAATGACCTGATCCATAAGGATATATGCCAGATAAACTACCTCCAGCATCTCCAATTCCACCAAAATTATAGAACCTATTAAAAATACGGTTTCCATTATGATCGCCATATTTCCTATCAGTTACATCTAAACTTTTTGAACGTTTTTCTATACCTTCTAAGTACTTATTCGGCTCCTGGCTAAATAGCAATGAAAATAAAGGGATAATTATAAACAATCTCATTAAAAACTTATACTTAATCCAATTTTTATTTGTCTAGGGCTAGAATAATAATCTGGCCTGATAAGATACTCATTCAAACTATTATATCCTGGACCACTATATTGAGGTGTATATGTAGGCACCAGGGTATATGTTGATCTTCCAGTATCAGAAAAAACAGTTAATTCATTTCTTATATCAAACAAATTATACACGTTCATACTAAGAGATAATTTCATGCCTGAAAATTCAAAATGATAATAGCTACGTAAATCAATATTATAGGTACTTGGTTTCCTTGCATTATTTTCAAAAGAAGTTCGCACACCAAGATATTGAGTTGTATATGGAAGGCCACTTCCATAGCTAAAGATAAGACCTACACCAGAATTTTTGATAGGATGATATGTCAAAGTAGTATTTAAGGTATGTCGCTGATCCCAATCAAGAGGTACAAGCATTTTTTCTGGCTCAATATTAGATGCTTCATCATTAAATGCTGCTGCAGGATCAGAAGCATTTCCCTCAGATATAGAATATGTATAATCAATATTTCCAGATATTTTGGCGGAAGCCCTTTTTGAAAGAGCAACAGTAATACCTTTGGAATTTGCATAATCCTGATTGATATATAATCCATATTTATCACCTGCGACAAAAGATTGAATGATTTTTGTTGCATTCAAATTTCTAATATCTTTATAAAACCCCGTTAATTCTATCCCAATATCCATACCAATCTGTTGAGAAAAACCAACTTCATATTGTGTTGTGCGTTGAGGTTCTAAGTCTCCATTGCCCATTGTATAACCCGTACCACTCCCTGCAGGAACCTCAAATTCAGGATTTGTATACAAATAACTATACTGAGGGATTGCAAAAAAATGTCCATATGAAAAATGCATATGTCCTTTATCTGTAATAGGAAATGCCAGTGCAAAGCGAGGACTTAACTGTGACTTTACTTTAGCGTTTTTATACCATGAATCACCAAATGCATTGCTACTCATACGATCTTCATTGTCCTTTTGATTTTGAGGATACATCTCTATTTCTGATATCTGACCATCACCATCCAAATCAAAAAAACGATTAATTGGTTTTACTGGACTATTAATATTTGGATCACTTGGGTCATTTAATATCTTCCATTTTGGATCAAAATAATCCCAACGCAATCCAATATTAACTACTAAATCATCAAACTCAATTTTATCTTGTAAATAAAAAGCATATTCAAATGGATTCCTACCTTTTTTACCATATGTGTTATGGCTAGGAGATTCCATCGCATTAGGGACTCTTGGAGTATAGCCAGTATATTCTGCTAATTGAACACTATAGCTTGTTAATGACATATTTGTCTTTCGATATTCAAATCCAGCCTTCAAATAATGGTATCGATTTATCTGGCTTGTACCATCAATTTTAAATGTATTAATTGTTGATTTTTGCTCAAAATACCCCATACTATGCCCTCCAACCTCAAAGTTGTTTCCAGGAGTATAATCATCAATAGTTGGCGAAACATAAAACAAATTAGGATCAGCTGATATTGTAGTATCAACATAAGAAAAACCAAAAAAGTTTACACTATCAATTGAAATATTTGAGTGATCTTGATAATAATTTCTTTTGTCACTTCTTTGGCTTCGATAGTGATTAACCGATTTTGATAAAGATAGAGTAAGAAATGTAGAAGGATTTAAACTATAATCCATAACAAACATATTACTTAGTTTGGTAGTAAACTGATGTGACCTACCATAAGGATTCCATTTATAGGCATGTGAATAACCTTGAGAAGCTGTTTCACTTCCACTAAGGCTATATGCAATTCTCAAAGTAGGGTTAATTATCCACGAAAACTTAGTTAAACCAGTATATTGATCAGACCAATTCATAGACACCCAAGATGAATCATTAACTCCATAAGGGTGATATAGAGAATCCCAAAGCGCATGTGAAGGACTAATATATTCAAAATTATTAGATTGAGAATTCCATTGGTGTGATTCTGGAACAAAGATTTTTTGTCCATATAAATATCCACTGTTACGTTTATATCGACCTGAAGCAAAAACAGATAATTTATCTTTTATAATTGGTCCATTAAAAGATCCTTGAATATCTTGTATTGTATTTGGACGAAAAACATCTAATTGTGGAAATAATGCATCATTAGCATAATAACTTCCAAGCATAGATGACATATTCCCCGAATACTTTTTAAAGTCACCACTTTTAGTAATAATATTAATTATTCCAGACATTGCCTTTCCGTATTCAGCATTAAAAGTTCCACTGATAAACTGTAATTCTTGTATGGCATTGTTTTCAATTTCAACTGCCATGCCAGCATCGTAAGGATCAGTAACCGCTATGCCATCAATCATATAAGATATTTCACCGCTTCTACCACCTCTTACATGCAAACCTCCAGAGTTTACTACTCCTGCTTGTAAAGCAACAATATCCTCTAATTCCTCTACTGGAAGCATATCAATCTCATCACTTGTAATATTCGCTTGAGAATATGTTACATCTGCTTGAACCATTGGTCTTTGTGCAGTAACCTCAACTGCATCCATACCAATTACACCTTCTTCTAATTCAGCATTCAATGTGGTTGTTAAATCGACCTGGATTTTTACATCTTTTACAAAAACTTCCTTATACCCTATCATTGAAAATGTTATAGAGTAAGTTTGAGGGGGTATTTGTAATATGAAATATCTGCCTTCTAAATCAGTTGACGCTCCAAAGTTTGTTCCATTTACTAGAATATTTGCACCAACAAGAGGTTCTCTGGAAATCTTATCAATTACAACTCCAGTTAATTTCCCTGTAGTTCCAGCATGCAAAAAATGAAATGCTACTAATAATACTATAAGATATTTATTGACATATTTCATTTGAATAAATAATGCTAAATTATTGGGGAGAATATAACATATAAAGATAATTAATATTTTTACTTATTTATGCAACTTTCAATACAGACTATCAAAGAAGCTCACAATAGAATAAAACCATATATTATTAATACTCCTATCAAATCAAATAATGAGATTAATAATTTAGTTGATGCTGATATTTATTTTAAGTGTGAAAATTTGCAAAATTCTGGATCATTTAAATTTCGAGGTGCATCAAATGCTATATTTTCTTTAAATGATGATGAGGCTAATAACGGAGTTATAACTGTATCTTCTGGAAATCATGGAACTGCATTAAGCTTAGCAGCAAAAAACAGAGGGATCAAAGCCACGGTAATCCTCCCATCTAATGCAACTTCATACAAACGAAATTTAATAGAAGAATTAGGTGCGCAGATTATTGAATGTGAACCTACTGTAGAAAGTAGAGAAAAAACCCTGCTATATCATCAAGAAAAATCTCAAGCCACAATAATTCATCCGTATAATGATTATCGAATAATGTCTGGGCAAGGTACTATTTCATTGGAAATAATTGAAAAAATTCCTGATGTAGATATAATTATGATTCCTGTAGGAGGCGGTGGATTAATAAGTGGAAATGCAGTCGCCTTGAATTCATTAGCTCCAACAATAGAAATAATTGGAGCAGAACCAGATTTAGCAAATGATGCGCAACAATCATTACGAAAAAAAGTGCTGATTCCATCTACATACCCTGAAACTATTGCTGATGGTTTGCGAACATCTCTTGGTTCAAAAACATTTCCGATCATATTAAAATTTGTAAATAATATTATTACTGCTCCAGAGAAAAAGATTGTTCCAACAATGAATTTGATGAGTGAAAAATTTAATGATAAGATAGAGCCTTCATGTGCAGTACCTTTAGCAGCGTTATTCGAAAATAATTTAATTTATAAAGGAAAAAAGATAGCAATTATTATCAGTGGTGGAAATATTTCTTAAACATGAAATTAGTATTTAAAATTCTATAGAAAATGAACTTGATATGATATTAAATAATATTTTAGAAGCTATTGGTAATACACCAATAGTAAGACTTGATAAAGTTGGATCTGAATTGAAATGCAATTTATTTGCAAAATGCGAATATTTTAACCCAGGAGGATCTGTAAAGGATCGTATTGGATTTCGGATGATCGATGAAGCTGAAAAATCTGGTCAAATTAAGCCAGGGGACACACTAATTGAACCAAGTTCCGGTAATACTGGAATTGGCCTAGCGTTAGCTGCTGCGGTAAAGGGATATAAATTGATTATTACTATGCCAGAGAAAATGAGCCTAGAGAAAGAGGTCGTTTTAGAAGCTCTGGGTGCAAAGATAATTCGAACACCTACTGAAGTCTCCCATGATGATCCAAAAAGTCTTTTTGGTGTAGCAAAAAGGCTTCAGAAAGAAACACCAAATTCGCATATTCTTGATCAGTACAGTAATAATAATAATCCTGATGCTCACTACAATGGAACAGCTCAAGAAATATTAGATGAGTTCGGAGATAATCTTGATATGGTTGTTGTTTCAGCAGGTACAGGAGGAACAATTACTGGAATTGCAAAAAAATTAAAAGAATCAATTACCAATATTGAAATAGTTGGAGTTGACCCTATCGGATCAATACTTGGAGGTGGATCAGAAGTTTTGCCTTATCATGTTGAAGGTATTGGATATGACTTCTTTCCAGATGTTTTAGATAATTCATTAGTAGACCGATATATAAAGACAAATGATGAAGACTCATTTGCAATGGCAAAAAGGCTTATAAAAGAAGAAGGATTATTAATTGGAGGTTCTTGTGGCGCAGCCGTTTGGGGAGCAATTGAAGCTGCAAAAACACTTGATTCAAATAAAAATGTTTTGGTTATACTTCCAGATAGTATTCGTAACTATCTTAGTAAGTTTGTAAATAAAGAATGGATGATAGAAAATGGATTTAATATATGATTAAAACTGTACTATTATTTATAAATCTTACTTTAGCAATTGCTCAAACCCCAGACGAAAGAGGATATATAATAAAAGTAGGAGATAACCTCCCAGAATTTGTCATGGATTTTCCTGATGGATCACAAATCAATAGTGTAGATTTATTGGGAAATGTTACCATGTTGCAATTTACAGCAAGCTGGTGTTCTGTATGCAGAGAAGAGATGCCTCATATTGAAAAAGAGATTTGGAAAATATATAAAAATATTGGAATAAATGTGATTGGCATTGACCGAGATGAACCTGCAGAAATTGTTGAAAAATTTGCAAAAGAAATAAAAGTAACCTACCCTATTGCTTTGGATCCAAAAGCAGATATTTTTGCACTATTTGCTGATAGAAATAGTGGCGTAACAAGGAATATAATTATTGATACAGATGGAAAGATAAAATTTTTAACTCGATTATTTGACCCGAAAGAATATTTAGAAATGAAAAGAGTGATACATGGTTTACTTGAAAATCAATTTTTAGAAGAAAAACAAACACTTGTTGCACAAAAACAAATTTTAAAAGAACTAAAACATAAACGCACAACAGATCAAAATATTTCTACAAAAAATATCGAACAGAAACTATTCTTATTAGAGAGAAGATTAAATTTAAAAGGAAGAAGATTATCTTACGCTGAAAAACTTTTATAAGAGTTAGTTATTATCCAAACACCTTTAAAGAAATTCTTTCATTATTCAATTGTCTTGAATTAATTATTGCCATCAACGGAACCATAAATATCATTGCGATCACAGCAGCTTTCTGCGATAATACTTTTGCGTTATGTGGGTTAGACAAATATAGAGCAAATTCAAAATCTGCTATTATTATATGCGAAAGAACAATTAATCCACTGGAAAAAAACATTATTGATAAATAAAAGTTTCCCTTATTAATAAAAAGAAAAGTCAGTGAATAAAAAAAGACAGATAAACTCATAGCCCGAAACACCCAGTTTGCAAAAAAGACATGCATATCAAAATACAGATCTGCCGGAGTAAGCCCAACACCTGCAAAACAAATACTAGCAAAGCATCCAAATATTCCTCCAACCCTTGATAATAAAAACGATATCCGGTTTTTATTATGTAGTGATGGTAGAAACAAAAAATATATTAAAAATGAGACTCCAATAATAATTAATGAAAGATTAAAACTATAAAATGGTACATAATTATTACTTCCAGAATATCCGATATATCTTCCCAAGTCACTTAAGTAATTAATTGAAAAGGAATATCCATAACTAAAGTTATCAATAGCATTCCCTCCATCATATGTTATCATAGCTATTGAAACTAACAGAACGAATATGAGAATAGAAACAATTGGTAAAATGATGAAGAGGATATATTCGATATTTTTCATTATGAATTTATAGTAACAATATTTCCAGAAATAGTTGCATTATATTGTTTTAATGGATCTTCTGCAGGACCATCAATAACATTTCCATTCAAATCAAATCTACTACCATGACAGGAGCACAAAGAAACTCCAGAAGAAGAATATGCATCAATTGTACAATTAGCATGAGTGCAATTTCTACTATATACTTTCATAATATCTTCGCTCTTTCTATACAGCAACATCCCATGGCTATCAATAGGATTTGATGGCAATGCTATGGTTCCACCTACAACTTGTAGTGCACTATTCTCCGATAAAGACATATCTACCATAAAAGATAATCCTTGGCCATTTGGACTAACAGGGTTTGCATCGCTACTACACGCAGCTTGATTAACGATGATAAAACTGCCAATTGAAACAGTTCCTATTCCCGTCAGGGCATCTAGGACAAACTTTCTTCTACTGCATGGTAGATCAAGCTTATTTTCTATTGAATTATCTTTCACTTTATATTAATTAATTATACGCCTAGTATTATGTCCATGAGCATAAGGACATCTATAATATCAAGGATATTATCAAAGTTTAAATCAGATTTGCAATAGTCTAAATCAGTTGGTTCATAATACCCCAAGCTAAATCGCAATAATTCTATTACATCTAAAATATTAACTATATTATCACCTGAAACATCTCCAGGTTGACAATTTCCTCCGATCGGAATAACGGGAATAGAAACACTTATGCTCGTTGAATCGTTATCAATGAGACGTGTAATAAGTGAATAATTATATTCTATATTCGATGATAATCCAACGTCAGTATATATCTCAACGCCGGACCATATAGATGTTTCAAATTCTTCATCTTTATATATATCAATCATAAAATCAGAGATCGGGTCACCTCCAAATAATTCAGTAGGATCATCCCACTGAAGAGTAACTCTGTACCATTCAGATGTATCTGCTGAAAGATTTGTAATAGGGTTTGGATCCAGAGAATCTGCAGCTAGATATTCCATACTTAGCAATGCAGAATTATATAAATTGAGTCTACCTCCACTTACAGTAATTCCATTGAGAGAAGGTAGCTGATCCGTACCATCCAATATTATTTGTTTAATAATTAACGCTCCCTGATCTGGTGATGCTCGAAAAAATGATGCTAACCCATATGACATAGATGAATGGATAAATCCTATTGCGCCGGCAACATGTGGAGAGGCCATTGAAGTCCCCGATAATGATGACGTGCCTCCACCAGTATACGTAGATAATACTTGTGTTCCTGGAGCTCCCAAGTCTATTGTTGTTAGCCCATAAGCGGCTCCACTATTTTTAGAATCATTTCTAGTTGTGTTTGTAACAGCTACCATATAATCACTATCACAACCTGTAGGAACATCACCCGTTACATCCACATTAGAATTATTATTCATCGTAGCACCACAACTCAAAATCCCATATTCTCCCATTGCATTATACATATCATTCCATAGTGAATATGTTGCGCTATTACAATCCGCATTATTCACACCAAAACTACTATTTGTAGCTACAACAAATGCACCAGAAGCACCTCCTGTAGAATCATAGATTGCACGCTGATCTAAAATATATCCATAGGCTTCTAAAACTATTGATGTAGTACCAGATGATCCTCCTAAAGCCATTAACTTCACATTCCAATTCACACCAGAAACGTATGAACCATTATTACCTTTTGCGCCTACTATCCCGGCAACATGAGTTCCATGACCGTCACTAGGAATAGAGCCATTTGATGAATAAGCATTCCATCCATGAATATCATCTATATAACCATTATCATCATCGTCAATCCCATTACCTGCTATTTCTCCCCAATTTGTCCAAAGATTCGGGATTAAATCAGCATGGGTTAACAACATTCCTCCATCTACTATAGCAACCACTATTGTATCACCTAAAGGCGTCAGACCACCTGTTGAGATATCCCATGCTTCAATTGCATCTATATCTGCATCTACTGTACCTCCACTTTGTCCTGTATTATGAAGTGCCCATTGTTGAGAAAACTGCGTGTCATCTGGCGTATTTCTTCTTGCTACTTTCGTATCAGGAATAACTTTGTCTACAAATGGACTAGTGCGAAATTCTTTGATGGCGCTTAGTGGTTCTATAGTGTCATTTTTTAGCTTTATACTAACAATATTTAACCTTCTTACTAATACTTTATCTATAACGAATCTACTTGTATCTAAAGACGCATTGAATTCTGAGCGTGAAATATCAGGAGCAATTTTAACAATAATTCTATCTTGGACAATTTCTTGACCAAATAATAGATTAATTATGATTAAAGCATATAGTTGATAATGAAAGCGGTACATCAAGGTAATCTACTAGTAATTTTTGAACATATAGTTGATATTTATCACAGAAAATACAATACTATTTAATATATAATACGATTATAAAAGAGGGTTTACTTAGGTTTTTGTTCCGAATAAAATTGTTTTGCTACTAAAATGATTTCTTTAGCAATATTGAGAGGTATATTAGTTTTTTGTACAATAACATTTGAATCTGCCTTCGCAATATTTTCAATATCTTGAAATGTTTTAAATAATGTTTGAATTCTTTTTGGGCCCATTCCTCTTACAGAATCAAAAATAGATTCACGTACTTTCTTATTCCTCTTCTGTTTTTGATATGTTATTGCAAAACGATGAGCCTCATCTCTAATTTTTCTTAATAATATCAAACCAGGAGAATTTTTAGGTATGGATTGAGGATCAGGGTTGCCGGGAATATATACTTCTTCCAATCGTTTAGCTAATCCAATCACTAATAGATAATCTAAACCAAGATCTCGTAATGCTGATATAGCCATATTTAATTGACCTTTACCTCCATCAATTAAAATAAGATCTGGATATGATAATTTTTTATTTTTCAATCTCTTGTATCTTCTAAATACTACTTCTCTGATCGCAGCAAAGTCATCAATTCCATTTACTTCCTTTATTTTATACTTCCTATAGTCAGACTTTTTTTCTTTACCATCCATAAAACTTACCATTGAAGCAACCGTATTTTCTCCACCCAAATGTGATATATCAAATGCTTCAATCCTACGGGGAGCAATATTAAGCTGTAAATCTTCTTGTAATTGTTGAACCATTTTTGGAATTAATTCACGACGCTTTTTACGATTAATTATCCATTCTCCTAATAATAACTTTGCATTTTGTTCAGCTAACCTGATTTCTCTTGCTTTATCACCTTTAATAGGAACTTTAATATCTATATTGCCACTGCGCTTATTTCTTAACCATTGAATCAACTGTACTTTATTAGAAGGTATTGTAGATACATTAAGAATCTTAGGTATAAAATCTGAATTTAGATAAAACTGAGTAATAACTAATTCAATGATATCTGAATCAGTTTCATCAGAAATATTCATAGAAATTTTTTCTCGGCTATGAATTCTTCCATTGCGTATTCTTATAATCACGCTGACGCACATATTATCTCTTTTCGATAGTGCAATTACATCCCGATCATCAAAATCTGCAGCTACTTTACGTTGTCTTTTTTTAAACTTGCTTATTGCATTTAATTGATCTCTATACATAGCTGCATCTTCATATCTAGTCTCATTTGCTGCATTTAACATTTGATCATTGATATATTGCTCCGTATCCTTAGTTCGTCCTTGTAAAAAAGAAATTACACGCTTGATCATCTTATTGTATTCTTTTTCTGAGACTAGGTTCTGACAGGGACCTTCACATTTTTTTATATGATAATCTAGACATAAATCAACTTTCAACGATTGAACAGTCTGTTTATCTAATAGAAAGTCACAACTACGAATTGGAAATATTTTATGTACTGCTTTAAGTGATTTACGCAATACATATACATCTGTATAGGGTCCAAAGTATCGCGATCCATCTTTAATAATGTCTCTGGTAATAAAAACTCTTGGATATGGCTCTTTTGTAATTCTTATATAAGGAAATGATTTATCATCTTTAAGATTAATATTATAATGCGGTTTATTTTCTTTGATCAGGTTTGCCTCAGTTAATAATGCTTCTACTTCTGATGATACGACAATCCATTCTAAGTCTGATATTCTTTTTATCATTGATTGATTTTTAGGAGTTTGATATTTATTTTTTTGAAAATAGGAACGAACCCTTGATCGCAAATCTTTAGCTTTTCCTATATATATAATTTCACCTTTATTATTGATAAATTGATATACACCAGGTCTTTTAGGAATATTGGTTATCTTAGTATTTAATATATCATTCATTAATAAAATTTACTTTTCTTTCTGTATTTAAAATCAGTTCTTTTTCTATAATTATTGTATATAATCAATTAAAATTATTCTATCACATTTTTAACAATCATAAATAATATGGAAAATAATTATGAATAATAAAGAATCAATTCATATGTCAATAAATGAATTCAAAGAAAATGGATACAAAGTGATTGATTGGATCGCAGATTATTATGAAAATATAGAATCTTATCCTGTCTTATCTCAAATAAATCCAGGAGATTTACGAAAAGCTCTTCCTAAAAAACCTCCAAAAAAGGGAGATAAGTTCGATAGCATATTAGATGAGATGAATAATACGATTATCCCAGGCGTAACGCATTGGCAATCACCAAATTTTTTTGCATATTTCCCTTGTAATTCTACTGGGCCAGCAATCTTGGGTGATTTATTATCTAGTGGATTAGGAATTCAAGGAATGCTATGGGCTTCCAGTCCAGCTTGTACGGAATTAGAGAGTCACGTATTGGATTGGCTTGTAGATATGCTACATCTTCCCAAAAAATTCAAATCTACTAGTTCTGGAGGTGGCGTCATTCAAGACACCGCTTCCAGCGCAACGCTTTGTGCTCTAATAGCTGCTAGAGAAAAAATATCTAATGGAAAAATAAACGAAAGTGGATTTGACGATTCTATTAGAGTTTATACTTCTAAAGAAGCTCATTCTTCAATAGAAAAAGCAATTAAAATAGCAGGAATTGGAAGAAAAAATCTTAGACTAATTAAAGTCGATAATAATTTTGCTATGGATCCTATCAAATTACGTGAAGCAATCAATCAAGATATAAACAATAACAAAACACCTGCTTTTGTTTGCGCTACTGTTGGCACCACATCAAGTACAGCAATTGATCCATTAAAAGAAATTGGTAAAATATGTGATGAATTTGGTTTATGGCTGCATGTTGATGCTGCAATGGCTGGATCGGCATCAATTTGTCCTGAGTATCAGTTTATACATGATGGAATCGAATATGCTGATAGTTACTGCTTTAACCCACATAAATTTTTCCTTACTAACTTTGACTGTAGCTGCTTATATGTTTCTGATAGACAAGCATTAATTAATTCTCTAACAATTAATCCAGAATACCTGAAGACAGAGGTGAGTAATTCTGATACGGTATTTGATTATAGAGACTGGCAAATACCTCTCGGAAGAAAGTTTAGATCTTTAAAACTATGGAGTGTTATCAAGTATTATGGAATTGATGGAATACAATCACATGTTAGACAACATATTTCATCTGCAAAGTTGTTATCGGAATTAATTATTGAAGAAGAAAAATTTGAGATTATGGCACCAACGATACTTAATTTAGTTTGTTTCCGATATAAAGGATCTGATCACTTTAATAAAACACTTTTAGAAGAACTAAACTCAAGTGGAAAGATATATTTAGTCCATACAAAATTAAATAATATATACACGTTGAGATTTTCTATTGGGCAAACAAATACCACAAAAGATCATGTGTTAAATGGCTGGAAATTTATCTTAAAAAAGACTGAAGAATTGGAAAGAAATGGAGTTAAGTAGCTTTTTCAGCTAATTCAACTAAGACACCCCCTGTGCTTTTAGGATGAATAAAAACTATTTTATACCCTTCAGCTCCAATTGATGGTTTTTCAGAAACTATCGAAATATTATTTTCTTTAAGTTCATTTATTGCTTGATATATATCATCCACTTGAAAACATACATGATGTATTCCTTCACCCTTTTTATTTAAAAACTTTTCTATGGTTGAATCATCTGATATTGATTTTAATAGTTCAACTTTTCCACTTCCCGTATCATATATATCTGTTTTAACGCCTTCATGCTCTACGACTTCAGTTGAGCTGTGCTTTATCCCTAATACATGCTCCCAAAAAGGTGAACGATTTTTAAGTTGTTCAACTGCTATTCCAATATGTTCAATGCTTAATATTTTCATTTTAAATTATTAAAATCTTTTTTGTATTCAGGGTTTAATTTGATACCTATTCCGTCTTCAGATGGTAGTTTTAATTTACCATCGATAATTTTAACTCCAACATAGGGGTCGTTGTTAATTAACTGATTACCATCTAAATCTGCAAAATCTACCTGAGGTGACAAATTTGACATAGCCGTTATACCGATAGAAGACTCCACCATGCACCCCAACATTACTTTCATATCATATTGACGTGCTAAGTCAATCATCTTCTTAGCCTCAAATAGAGATCCACACTTCATCAATTTAATATTTATTCCATCGAATGCATGAGCAATATCAGGTATATTTAGTGATGTAATGCTGTTTTCATCAGCAATGAGGGGTAATGGTGATATTTCTTTTAATTTTGCTGTATCACCTAAATTATTAGCTTTAAAAGGTTGTTCTATAAATTCTACGTTATGATCTGCAAGCCATTTACACATTTCTATACCCATATTTAGATCCCATCCTTCATTTGCATCTACCCTAATTAATTTATCTGTCTCATTTCGTATTAGCTTAATTAACTGCTTATCATCCTCAATACTTATCCCCAATTTAATTTTTAAAATTTGATAAGGATGAGCTTCTTCAATTTTCTTTGGAATTAAATCTAAATCTCCTATTGCAATAGTATATGACGTATATAACATATTAATACCAGATTCAAAATATTCAGAAATACGTCTATTATTTTTTTTTGCCCATAAATCCAGCCAGGCTGTACTTAATGCTGCTTCAAGAGAACTAATACCATTTGAATTTTTTTTACACCAAATAATACCTTCTTCTAGATTCAGATTATTATCAATATTATCGATAGATTTTAATTGAGTTAATATTTGATCCGTTGACTCATCATAACGGGCAGAAGGTGCCGCTTCTCCTCTACCTATATAATCCCCATCTGATATATATATGTAAACAATATCATAATGTGAATGTGTGCTTCTTGAAATTCCGAAAGGATGAGAACAATTAATTCGATATGTTGTATAATCTAAATTCATTTATAATTGATAGGATTTAATGACGAAATTCTGGATCTCTTTTTTCTATAAATGCTGTTAACCCTTCCATCCTTTCATCATGGCGAAATAATTCACCAAATTCTTCTGCTTCGATATCCATACCTTCTTTTATGCTCATCGTTAATCCATCATGAATACATCGAAGGGAAGAACTAATCGCTCTTGGACCATTTTTTAAAATACTTGAAGCTAATTTTCTTGATTCAGACATTAAATGATTTTGAGGACATATTTTATTTGCTAAACCAATTCTATACGATTCTTCAGCATTAATTATTTTCCCCGTAGTTATTAATTCAATTGCTTTTCCAACCCCAACAATTTTTGGCAACCTTTGCGTACCTCCCCATCCAGGGAGAAGTCCTAATTTAACTTCTGGTTGACCAAAACTTGCATTTTCAGAAACAATTCGCATATGACAAGCCAACGCTAATTCACAGCCACCTCCTAAAGCGAAACCATTTACAGCAGCAATAACTGGTTTTGAAGAGGTTTCAATCATCATAGTTAATTGCTGACCAGATTTACCATATTCAAATGCCTCTTTCGCATTCATTTGTTGCATAGCTTTAATATCTGCTCCAGCGATGAATGCTTTATCACCCTCACCAGTAATGA
>JAZAOA010000069.1:0-5718 GCA_036228285.1 Fidelibacterota bacterium | reverse complement strand
TTATGAAAAAGCAATATCAACAACAACAGGTGTGATTTTGTGGGCGCATACCAGCAACTATATTGTTAAGGGGTTTACAAAAGAAGTCCCGCTTATTGATTTAGCCTTATTATCAAAGAAAAAACGTGTACCTCTTGTTGTTGATTTGGGATCTGGTACAATTATTTCTACAGATAACTATAATTTACCAAAGGAAAAAAATATAAAAGAAATTTCAAATATGGGCGCTGATATTATAACTTTTTCTGGGGACAAATTGATTGGAGGTCCTCAGTGCGGATTTATTATTGGAAAAAAAAGATATGTTAATAAAATTTCAAAAAACCCACTACACAGAACATATCGATGCGATAAGTGGACTATAGCTTTTATGGAGGAAACACTAAAGACTTTTTATTCAGAAGAAAAATTTGATTCTAGTAATCAATCTTTGAAATTACTCACTACACCTAGAAAAGAATTAATTGCCAGAGGTGAAAGAATTATTGATAACATACCTACAAACAAAATAAAGGTTTTGGGCATTACTTTAGAAGAATCTTTAGTAGAGGCAGGAAGTGGTTCATTGCCATTAAAATCAATTCCTAGTGTCGCCTTAAAATTTCGCCCACATAAATTATCGGTATCTTCGCTAGCAAAAGCCTTTCGTTTAGGTAGTTACCCTGTTGTTGGTTATACCAAGGGTAATGTTTTTTATATTGATTTAAAAGCTGTATTGCCTAGACAAATATCTCATTTGATTGATTCAATTAAGCAGGTTTAGTTTGTCTCACGTGGTTATAGGGACTGCTGGTCACATTGATCATGGTAAAACATCCTTGGTCAAAGCTATCACTGGTACAAATACGGATAGATTAATTGATGAAAAAAATAGAGGGATGACGATCGATCTGGGTTTTGCATTTCTTAATGATAATACTACTATTATTGATATGCCTGGACATGAAAAATTTGTAAGAAATATGGTAGCAGGTGTATCTAATATTCATATTGCATTATTGGTAGTTGCTGTAGATGATGGGATCATGCCGCAGACAATAGAGCACCTTCAGATTTTAAAAATATTAAATATTTCTAGTTGTATAGTAGCTCTCACAAAAATTGATTTAATTCAAGATAAAGAATGGATAGATCTTGTTGAGCAAGAAGTTCGTGGAATCACAAGTGATTCTTTCGAAAATATTGAAATTATTAGAACATCTGTAGAAACTAATCAAGGTATAAATCAACTAAAGAATCTTCTATCAAAACAGATAATTTCCAAAAGCGATATCCTAAGAAATGATATTTTTAGACTACATGTGGATCGTTCGTTTTCAATGATGGGTTTTGGAACAGTAGTAACTGGAACTGTTTTATCAGGCAGTCTTAGTAAAGGAGATAAAGTATTTGCATTGCCAGATAAAATTTCAACTAAAGTTAGAGGTATACAAAGTCATGGCAAAGAGGTTGATTCTGTTCAAATTGGAGATAGAGCTGCAATCAATTTGTCACATATTGAATTAAATAAAGTTTCTAGAGGATCCCAGATCACATCAAGCTCTACAATAGTATCCGTAAATCAATTTATTGCAAAAATTTCCATCACTAATCAAAGTGTTAAAAGATTTAAACATAGACAAAGAGTACGAATCCATTTAGGAACTGCCGAAGTATTTGCAAGAATATATTTGATTGGTCATAAAACATTAGATTATAATATTAGCAAAAATGTATTAGTAAAAATGGAAAAAAATATTTGTGTATTTCAAGAAGATTTATTTGTTATAAGGTCTTATTCTCCAATTACCACATTAGGTGGAGGCATTGTTTTAACTAATTTAATGATTAAAAATCTACCATTCAAATCATGGGTTCCATTGCTTGAAAGAGATACAAAAAAAAGATTAAATCAACTTATTAATTATAGTATGCCCAAATTGATTAAAGAATGGTCTTCAATAACACAAATTCATATTGATATTATCTATAAATGGATAGAAGAATTAGATCTTATTACTAGTGAAAATGGATATGTTTTTAGCCAAAATATGAAGAATAGCGATATGAAGAAGATTATTGAAATTTTGGGGGATTTTCATGGAAATAATCCATTAAGAAGTGGAATAGTTCCAGATGTCCTAAAACAGAAATCAGGAATTGAAGAAGGATGGTTTTTTGAAATTCTTTCAATGATAGAAAAACAAGGATATATTAAGAGGGTTGGATCTGAGTATGCATTAACATCGCACAAAACAAAAATTAGCGATGAAATTGTTCAATTTTATAATAGAATGGAAAAGAAATTGATTAATAATGGTTTTATTCCAATTTCTACTAAACAAATTTCTGAACAATTTGATTTATCTGAGAAAAAGTCTTTAGAGATATTGCATTATTTAAGAAATCAAAAGAAACTCGTCAAAGTAGATGCTGATCTTTGGATGCATTCTGAAAATGTAGATAAGTTATATTTATTGAATAAAAATCATTTTAAATCAAATAATGAATTAGATGTTTCATCTTTCAAAATCTATACAGGTTTAACAAGAAAATTTGCTATTCCAATACTAGAATTTTGTGATAAGCAGGGTTGGACGTTACGCAATGGAAATTTGCGTATAAAAGGGAAAAATCTTTGAAAAATAAATCTACAAATAGTAAAGAAACTCCTTTAATGCAACAATATGGTGAGATAAAAGAGCAATATAATGATGCAATTGTATTATTTAGAATGGGAGATTTTTATGAAACTTTTAATAATGATGCTGTTATTACGGCAAAAATTTTAGGAATTGTCTTAACTAAGCGGTCAAATGGAGCAGCTGCTGAAGTTCCATTAGCTGGATTTCCATATCATTCTTTGGATAATTATCTACATAAGCTAGTAAATGCTGGGCACCGAGTTGCTATTTGTGAACAGATAGAAGACGCAAAATTTGCTAAAGGGATTGTAAAGAGAGAAGTAATTGAAGTTGTCACACCTGGAACAATCACAAGTGATACGGCTTTAAATGAAAAATCAAATCAATATATTGGATGTCTGTATTTTGAAAATAAATATTCAGGATATGCTATTTTAGATCAATCAACTGGTGAACTATTTATAGGTCAGTGTTTATCAGTTGATTTAACAGAATCATTATTAAAATTTGCTCCTAGAGAAATTTTAATTCCCAGTAATACTGTTTATTCTACTTCTTTATGGTATAGAACCTTAAGGCCATTTGTAACTGTTATTGATGATTGGTTGGTTTCATATCAAGAATCATACAGGATACTTAAGAAACATTTTCAAGTGCAATCATTAAAAGGGTTTGGATGTGAGAAATTAACATTAGGTATTGCAGCGGCAGGTGCGATTTTTCTTCATATTAATAACACATTAAATGGCTCCTTAAATCATGTTACTAATTTGAAAACGATACATCATGATGGTATAATGGGCATGGATAGCTTTTCTGTAAAAAATCTTGAAATATTTAGGTCGTTATCAACGCAAGGTACACATGGAACATTAATTGATTTATTAGATCATACAATTACAAATGGTGGAGGTCGAATGTTAAAACAGTGGCTTAGTAGACCTTTATGTGATATAGATAAGTTAAATAATCGTTTGAATATTGTTAATTCATTTGTGCATCATAAGAACCAATTAGAAAAATGTAGAATAGTATTTAAGGAAATTCTTGATATAGAAAGAATATTAGGAAAAATTAATCAAAATAAAGCTTCGCCTAGAGATTTAATTGGTTTAAAACATAGTTTAAGCAAAGTACCAAAATTAAAAGATATTTTAAAAAAGATTGATGATCAGCATTTAAATAAAATACACTCTTCTTTTGTAGATACTGAATTAATAGTAGAATATCTATCGTTACAATTAAATGAAGATGTACCAGCTTCTTTAAAACAAGGTAATATTTTTCGTGATGGTATAAACAATGAATTAGATGAATTACGAAAATTAATTTCTGGAGGAAAAAAATGGATTAAGGATCTAGAGCAAAATGAAAGAGAACGTACAGGCGCAAGTCGACTAAAAATTGGATTTAATAAGGTCTTTGGATATTATCTGGAAATTTCAAAATCTCAGCATAATAATATTCCAGATGAATATATACGAAAACAAACATTAGTTAATTCCGAACGCTATATAACCACTGAATTAAAACAATATGAAGAAAAAGTTTTATCAGCTGAAGAGAGAATATTCGCAATTGAAACAGAACTTTTTTATAAATGTTGTAGCAAAATTTTAGATCAAGTTGATTTAATCCAAACTAACTCCAAAATAATAAATCGTGTTGATATATTGATGACATTTGCTCACTTGGCCATTCAAAATAGATATTGTATGCCAAAATTATCAAATGATTCCATTTTAAAACTTAGTGATAGTAGGCACCCTATTGTGGAGAAACTATTACCTTCTTCTGAACGTTTTGTTAGCAACAGCGTTGATTTAGATGTAATGAAGAATCAAATTCACCTTATAACTGGTCCAAATATGGCAGGAAAGTCTACTTATTTGCGTCAAATAGGCTTGACAGTTTTAATGGCGCAAATTGGTTCTTTTGTGCCTGCTAAAGATGCTGAAATCGGTATTGTTGATCATTTATTTACAAGAGTAGGTGCTAGCGATAATCTTGCGGGCGGAGAAAGCACATTTCTTATTGAAATGATCGAAGCTTCAAATATTATTCATAATGCGACACCTCAAAGCCTAATCCTCCTTGATGAAATTGGTAGAGGAACAGCAACATTTGATGGTTTATCATTGGCATGGTCTATTACTGAATATTTGCATAATAATAAATTTCTTGCTGCTCGAACATTTTTTGCAACTCATTATCATGAATTAACCAAATTAGATCAAACTTTAAATAGATTAGAGAATTACCATGCTGCTGTAGATGAATCTGAAGAAGAAATAGTATTTTTAAAAAAGATTCTTCCTGGACCAGGAAATAAGAGTTATGGAATTCATGTAGCAAAAATGGCTGGTCTTCCAAAGAGTATTTTAGAAAGGGCTAATGAAATTCTTCTACATCACTTAAATGAAAGTAAAGAAGTTGGAAATTATTTACCAAAAGAAAATCTTAATCAGGCATCATTATTTGAAGAAGATATTTTGTCTTTTATTAAAGATTTAAAGAATATAAATATTAATGAAATTACACCGATGGAAGCATTAAGGTTATTGGATGATATGAAAAAGAAATATGAATCATAAAGATATCATTTTCATAATAACGTTGTTATTTTCCTTCATTTACTCAAAATCAATTTGGGTAAATTATGGATGGGAAATTTTTGATAATGCTGGTGATGGACGAGCATTATCATTGGGGAATTCTTTTATAGCGGATGGTACATCTCCTATATCGGTTTTATGGAATCCAGCGCATCAGGATTCTCAAAGAATTCTACCATTTTCCTATGGCCATCAAAATCGATTTGCAGGTTTGGTGAGTAGCGATGTATTGGTCTTTGGTCTTAAAAATAGTTTTAAAGCACCTCTAAGCATAGTAATTCTACGAGAAGCAGTATCTAGTATTCCTGACACCAGAGATCTTTTGCTTGACTGGGGGGAGGATGGCATGCCCGGCACACTAGATACTGGTGAAGGAAATGGAATTTTAGATGAAGGGGAGAGGCTTGATATAGAGAACGTAAAATATTTTAATCAATCTCAATGGGGTATACATCTAAGCACTGCAAAAAATATTAATA
>JAZAOA010000068.1:7500-35668 GCA_036228285.1 Fidelibacterota bacterium | reverse complement strand
ACGACTAAATAAAAAACCTCCAACAAGATTTGTTCTTACGACGGTTTCAAACCCTTTTTGTGAAATATATTCTGCTGGCGATGGAAATTGTCCGCCAGCATTGTTAACTAAACCATATATTACCTTATATTGATCAAAAATCTCTTTTGTACATTGTTGAACTTTTTCTTCTTCTCTTATATCACAAACATAGTATGATGCATTTCCATTTGATGATTTAATTTCTTTCATTACCTTTTTCAGTTTTTCTTTATTTCTACCAATTAAAATAATGTATGACCCTAGTGAACTAAGTTCATGTGCTATACATCTTCCAATGCCACTACCACCACCAGTCACTATAATATTCTTTCCTGAAAATAATTCCTTATTAAAAATGCTTTTGTAGCTCATAATTATTCATTTACCTCCTCAGCAATTCTATTTGGTACTGGTATCATTATATCTAGAAGTTGTTGAGCGTATGCTTTTCCTTGGGGATCTACATTTAAACTGGCCATACCCCCACCGCCTAATGAATTTTTAAGTAGAAAATTCAAGGCGTTAATACCTGGAACATTCCACCGTTCAACATCTCCTTGTAGAATATGAGAAAAATATTTAGCTACTGTTTCTATTGAAAGTGCATTTTGGATATACGGTAAGTATTCAGGCTTTCTTGCAATGACTCCAATATTAGCATGATCTCCTTTATCTCCACTACGAGCATAAGCTAATTTTACTAATGCAACTTCTTTATCAGTAATATCTAATTTATCGTATGAATCATAATTATTAGGTGTGGAATTGATATGATTTGATTTTGAAGTATCAGTTTCTACTATATACTGTTTATCATTTAATTGTACTGTTGTAGTTATTTGATCTTTTGGTAATAAAAAAGAGAATAAGCGTATGGATGAAGATACTGCCGGTCTACCGCCAAGCATATTAGCAAATCCAGGCGCCATTCCTGTATAAGCTTGTGCAATTTCTTTTGAAAGTAATTTTAGTGCATCTTTTTGTATATGCGTGGCAACAATTCTTAATAAGACTTCCCGCGGCTCTGAATTACTTTTATTATTCCCATAAGTTGTTTCAGTTCCAATTATTGATATATTTACATCCAAATAATCTTCCAATCCATTTTCTGAAAAAATTTGTTTAGTCTTTTTTATTATTGCATCAGCATTAACTGTGGCTTTTTTTGGAGCATTTATTCCACAAATAATTGCAGCAATTGTAATTCGATAACCATGAAAGTATGTTGCTGATACTTTATACGAATTACTTGGAGCGAATCCTTTTGCTCCTTTGACTGAGACTTTATCTTGATCCACTTGTTCAATATGAACATTTGTAAAATCACATGTCACATCAGGAAGGAGGTATGATCCAGGATTACCAATTTCATAAAGAAATTGCTCCGCAACAGAACCAAATGAAACTATTCCTCCTGTTTCTTTAGGCTTAGTTACAACAAAGTTTCCATCAGATTCAACCTCAACAATAGGAAAGCCCATATTTTCAAAATTATTTATTAAATGCCAATCGGTAAAATTTCCTCCAGTGCATTGTGCACCACATTCAATGATGTGGCCAGCTAGACTACCCGCAGCTAATTTATCATATTCATTATGCTTCCAGCCAAATTCATACATAAGTGGTCCTAAAACAACTGCGCTGTCAACACATCTCCCTGTAATAACTATGTCTGCACCTTGTTTTAGCGCTTCCCTTATTCCACCAGCACCTAAATATGCATTAATACTGACAATTCCTTTTGGCATAGATTTATCTGTTTCTAATTCTTTAACAGGTAATTCCCGTAGTAGGTTTTCTTGATCAATTAGATTGTCTCCTTCAACAATTGCAATTTTTAATTCTATTCCTGCCTTTATTCCCTCTTCTAAAATTGCATTGCGACATGATTTAAGGTTGATTCCACCTGCATTACTAATTATTTTAATTTGTTGTTTTTTTATTTCACGAAGAAGAGGACCAACATGTTTAATAAAGTCAGTAGCGTAACCTAAATCAGGATTTTTCATTTTTGCATCAGCCAAAATAGACATAGTGACTTCCGCAAGATAATCAAAAACAAGATAATCTATGCCACCACTATTCACTAATTGTGGCGCAGCTGTACTGGTATCTCCCCAAAAAGCTGAAGCGCAACCAATTTTAACTATTTTTTTCTTTTTCATGTATGTTTAAAACATTTCTTTTTTAGAAGCCATCTTTACTAACATTTTTGGAGGTTTAAAACGATTGCCATATTTTATACAAAGTTCTTGCGACCTTTTTTCAAATTCCTTAATTCCATAGTCATTAATAAACTGTAATGTTCCTCCTTTATCAGGGGGAAATCCCCAGCCAAAAATACTCCCAATATTTGCTTCAGCCACAGATGTAACAACATTTTCTTCATAAGTGCGAATTGTTTCTATAGCTTGTACAAATAATATTCGTTCTATCATTGTATCTTGATTTAGAGGTTTTTTAGAGATAGGAAAATAGGTTTGTAATTCGGGCCAAAGATATTTTTTTCCATTTTTCGGATATTCATAAAAACCTCCACCATGAGCTCTTCCTAAACGATTAACTTTTTCGGTCATCAGATCAATTACTTGATCAGCAGGTATTAATGGTAATTCTTTTCCTTCATCTGCAAGATCTTTTCTAGTTTGGTTTCTTATTTGTGCAACTAAACCAAGATTGATCTCATCAATTACAGCAAGAGGACCAACTGGCATTCCAGCTATTTTTCCAGCTGACTCAATTTCTTGTGGATCGTTCCCTTCAGCAAGTAATGTTAACCCTTCATTTGTATACGTAGTAAATACTCGTGATGTATAAAAACCACGACTGTCATTTACAACAATTGGTATTTTTCTGATTTGTAATACATAATCGAAAGCTTTTGCTATTGTTTCATCATTGGTTTTCTCACCTTTGATAATTTCAACAAGTTTCATTTTATGAACTGGTGAAAAGAAATGTATTCCAATAAACTTTTCTGGACGAATAGAATTTTTTGCAAGACCAGAAATAGGTAGAGTGGAAGTATTAGAAGCAAATATTCCATTGTTATTCATAATTCTTTCAGCTTGAGATGTAACTTTACTTTTTAAATCACGATCTTCAAAGACTGCTTCAATTATTAAATCGCAATCATGAAGCTTATTATAATCATCTGTTGCAGTTATCTTATTAATGGTTTCTTTTGCATTTTCCTGTGTTATTTTACCTTGTTTGACAATATTATCTAAAATCTTCTTGATTCTTTTAAGTCCTTTATCTGCATTTTCTTGTGAAGAGTCCGTCATTACTACTTCAATACCAGATAATGCTGATACATATGTTATTCCATGACCCATTAATCCAGATCCTAAAACTCCAAGTTTCTTTATGGCAGTTGGATTAACATTTTTCGGCCTGCTTAGACCAGAGCTAATTTGATTAAGTTGGGATTTAAATGTATTCATCACAATTCTTTGATATTTGCAGAAACTAATTTTAGAAAAAATATGGTTTCAATAATCATTTTTATTATTCCATTATTTAATCTAGATATTGTTAGAGATGAAATATTATTGAAAGTATTAATAATCAAGTATTTACTATTTAATCATGGACTCATAGAAGTTGCAGTAACGTAAGTTAAAAAAGCAAGTTCCTTTAACATTATTTATTTGGGGTAAATCTATAGATTAAAAATCTTGGAAGAATTCGGAAAATTGGAACAATAAATTTCCATTGCCACGGAAAGATTACTTTTCGTCTTTTATGTTGAATAGCATTAGCAATTATTTTTGATGCTTTATCAGAATTCATTAAAAAAGGCATTTTAAACTGATGGCCTTTTGTCATTTCTGTATCAATATAACCAGGGAATATAGTTGTTAATGATATGTGATAGGATTTTAAGGTGTAACCCCAGCTTTCTGTTAAATTAGCTATAGCTGCCTTACTAGATGAATATGCACCATGGCTTGGTATGCCTCTAAATGATGCAATTGAACTAATTATTGCAATTCTTCCTGAAAGTTGTTCCTTCATTTTTGGAATGAATGGGACAATACTATTTGTAACGCCAAGTACATTTATTTGAAGTATTTTATTCATTTCAGAAGAATTACCACTTAAAATATTATCGTCTCCTCCAATACCAGCATTTGCTATTACAATATCAATACCTTTGTTTATTGATATAAAATCTTTTGCTGCATTTTTACATTTTTCTTGGTCTAACACATCAACATCATAAGCTATTGGATTTCCACCCAGTTTTTTGCATTGATTAGCTACAGATTGTAAACGATCACTTCGTCTTGCTAATAAACCAATTGTATATCTCTTTTGAGAATAATAGTATGCTAACGATTCTCCAATGCCACTGCTAGCACCAGTAATGAAGACACTTAATGACATAGTTGTTTACAATTTAAAAAATATTTTTTTTCTGTATAACCAATATAGTATAAGCCACCAAACTAACACGTGACTTAGTGCAAATAGAAGGGATCCATTGATATTTCCAGCTAAGGGTTGAAATAATGATCTATACAAATAATTATAACCTGATATTTCATTTCCATTAAATGAAAAATTTATATTTATTATTGTTTTCACCCATAGTCCAGAACCAATAAATACAAAAATAGAGTTGGTTCCAAAAATCATTAACGGCCAAAATGGTTTTTTGAAATTCTTTATATCAATAAAATATATGAAAATAGCTAGGAAGAATGTTGCGATTCCAGCGGTATATAAAACATAGCTGCTCGTCCATAGAGGTTTATTAATCGGAAAGAACAACCCCCAAATCCACCCGATTGCTGCAATTTGCGCAGCATGTATTATTAATATTTTTACAAGCAAACTTTTATTTTCATTTTTTTGAATTAGCATCCCCACAAAATAGCCAATAAGAACTGTAACGCTGGCAGGTATAGTACTTAATAAGCCTTCCGGATCAAATGGGACTCCGTTTCCAAGCCAAAGGTGATTTTCTCCTAATAAAGCTATATCAATAGTACGAACTAAATTTGTATTCAGTGCGTATGGGTCATTTCCTCCAAATAAAAATAATAGAAACCAGTAACCAATAAGAATAATACTGCAGGCGATCCACATTTTATCGACCTTAATATATAACGAAATTATAGATGCCAATCCATATGCTAGCCCAATGCGCTGTAAAACTCCCATAATGCGTAAAGTAGACCAGTCCCAATCTTGACGGATAAATGGAAACGCATTGAGTATTAAACCAAATACAAAGATCGTTATTGTCCGCCAGAAAATTTTTTTAAGCAGCTTTTTAGATGGTTCATAATTATAATGATTAAATGAAAAACGCATTGCAACCCCAACAATAAATAAAAAGAAAGGAAAAACGAGATCTGTTGGAGTGCATCCATGCCATTTCGCATGTCGTAAAGGACTATAAATATATGACCAGCTCCCAGGAGTATTAACAATGATCATAAAAGCAATAGTAAGCCCTCGAAAACAATCAAGCGCAAATAATCTATTTGAAATATTTTTCATAATGTATTCAGCGCTGCTGAGATCCCTGCTCCTAAAAGAGCTGAATTATCTAAGTTGGATGTCATAATAAAATCTTTTTTAAGAGTTTTATTTTCTAAGAGTGAATTTTTTGCTTCTAATGGTAATGCTTTAGATTTTACAATCATGTTATATATATTATTATGCAATGGCTCCCAAAGTAAAGGTGTATTTTTTGAAAAATGAAATAATTCACCTAGACCTTGACCTATAATTATACGTTGCAATAAAATATTTCTGTATGAGTGATTATTATCCAAAATACTATGGTTAGGATTTAACAGTTTAAAATTGTTTTGCCAACCAGAAAACACTGTTTCTATACGTTCTATAATTAATTTAGACATATATTTTGTTAAATCTTGATAAGTTAATAAAGCAGCTTGTTCATTTTCTAATGCTCTTAAAAAAATTTCACTTGCATAAATTGCGTTATCCTGAAGTGTATGAATTGGTATGTTGGAATAGTGACTATACAAAGATTGTATGCCTTTTAGGGAAGTATATTTTTCCATGCAAATATTTTTATCATTTAATATTTCCCATGTCTTAACAATCCAGGAAGATATATTATCAAAAGGTATTAATTTATTTTGAAGTTTTAATGCATCTGCCGTACCTGTACCGCCACCTATATAGTAACTATTTTGAACATCTTTAAATAAACCATCTTTCCCGAATTCTTCTCCAATTCCACAGTTATCTGCATCACTTCCAATATATTGAATTGGTTTGTATAATTTTACATTGGATTGTTTTAATTCGTTTTCTAGTTCCATACAAAATTTTGGCATTCTTGGCCCGTTTGCAATTGCTCCAATACCTCTCAAATCCTTTGTTTTTAAACCTACCATTCCAACTCCCAATAAAATGGGTTTGTCAACGTTTAGATTAATGATGGTGTCATGAAATGATTTTATAATTTCCTTACCTTGAAGTTTTTCTTCATTATTTATATTATATTCCTCTTTACTATGTTCATATAATTGAGTAGCCATATCTTTTGGAGAATAGTCTGAAATGTATTCTTTTGATTCATTATAGTATTGATGTGAAAATGATTTGATAGTAAAAGTTATATTGTCATTAGATTCTATAATGCCAGCAGATACTTTAGATCCACCTCCATCAACTCCAACAACAATATATTCTTTTTCTTTAGAGTTCATTAATGATGTTTGTAATCTATTTTTAGTGATTAACTTAAACAAGAATAGAATTGAATGTAGAATGATTGATTGAGAGCATTTAACTTTGCAATGAAATGAAAGACAATCAAATTACTTTATCCAAACTTATCATCATATTTCTGTGCTTGTTGATATCTGGGTGTCAAACTTTTATAAGCAAAGAAGAGATAGAAATTGTTGAGGATCCTTGGCAAAAACTTTCACTTGATAAAAAAATAGCTCAGATGATTATGTTTCGCTTAAAAGGCGACATTACTAATGAAACAACATTTGAATATAAAAAATTTCATAGATGGATTAATGAATTGGGAATAGGAGGGGCAGTTGTTTATGGTGGTGGATTAGAAGAAACATTTAATCGAATACAAATAGCGCAAAGTTGGTCGGAGACCCCATTATTTATTGCTGCTGACTATGAAAGAGGTCTCGGACAATGGTATGATGGAGCGACACTATTTCCAACAAACATGGCTGTAGCAGCAACAGGAAGAAATGTGTTGGCATATGAACAGGGTGTAATTACTGCCAAGGAAGCAAAAGCCTTTGGAGTAAATATGATATTTGCACCAGTAATGGATGTAAATAATAATCCAGATAATCCAATTATTAATTTTAGATCGTATGGTGATGACCCACGTCTTGTCAGTATTTTTGGAAATTCATTTATTCGGGGAATTCAAGAGCAAAATGTTTACGCTTGTGTTAAACATTTTCCAGGACATGGTAATACATCAACAGATAGTCATACTAGATTGCCAGTAATTCCAGGAAATAGAAGAGATTTTTCAAAAATTGAGTTACCTCCATTTAAATCTTCTATAAAAAATGGTGTTAAAATGGTAATGACAGCACATGTAATAACACCGGGCATTGATCGCTCTAAAAAACCAGCTACTTTATCTTCCGTAATTACAAATAGGTTATTGAGGAAAAAATTAAAGTTTGATGGTTTAGTCGTAACAGACGCTATGGAGATGGGCGCTTTAAATAACATCAAGTCTTCCGAGGCGTGTGTGAGAGCAGTAGAGGCAGGTGCAGATATAATTTTATTACCTCTTGATGTGGATTCAACCATTCATGCAATAAAAGAAGCAGTGCTATCTGGAAGAATATCGGAAGAAAGGATTGATGAATCAGTAGAGAGAATTTGGTTGGCAAAGGAAGAAATGAATCTATTCTCAGATAAAGGAAAAAGAGATTGGCAAAAAAGTAATTTGATAATTGGTAATCCTAAACATTTAAATATAGCAAGTAAGATGGCTCAGTTATCTATTACTGTTGTAAAAGATAAAAATGATCTTCTTAATAAAATTTCTGATTATAAGAATATTGCGCACTTATCAATTACTGAAGATAAAAATTCTCAAAGGTATTTGTTGCCTATGAAAAATCAGTTGAATAGTTCTTATCCAGATTTAATGGAAATTATTATAACTGAAAAAGTAAATGATAAAAAAATTAATGAAATAGTAGATAAATTAAAAAATGTTGATTTAGCATTCATATCAATAGTTGTACGAATTCGTATGAATAAAGGAATCGCAACTATTGATCCCAGTTACGCAGAATTATTGAAAAAATTACATAAAAAAGGAATTCAATTTATTGTAACTAGCTTTGGTAGTCCGTATTTACCAGATTACGAATATATTGATACATATATTGCTGCATTTGGATATGGTAGTGTTCTGGTAAAGGCTGCTGCCAATGCTTTACTAACTAATAATAATATAACAGGACGCTTGCCTGTTGACTTAAATAATCAATTTATTAGAGGCAGCCAAGTTCTTGTGTATCGTGAAGAATCCATAATTGATAAGTTAGATATTTCTTACTCTCTATCAGTTATAGATAGCGCAATAGAAGCTAAAGTATTCCCAGGTGCACAAGTTTATATTTCGAAAAATGGAAATACAATCATATCTAAAGGTTTTGGATATCATACATATCATAAATCGAAAGAGGTTACCACAAAAACTATTTTTGATCTTGCATCAATAACAAAAGTAGTATCTGCTACTCCAATAATCATGAAGTTAGTTAATGATAAAGAGATTTATCTTGATCAACCTATTAATGATTATTTTCCAGGTTTTCATCAATCAGGAAAAGATACAATTACCATTCGCCATTTATTAATTCATGAGTCTGGACTTAGTGCTTATCATCGATATTTTCTTGAAAGTAAATACAGAGGAAGGGGAGAGGTACTTGATAATATAATTAATCGAAGACTCACATATAAACCAGGTAGTGAATACAAATACAGTGATCTTGGAATGATATTACTAGGAACAATTTTAGAAAGAGTAGGCGGTAATAATCTCCATGCACTTGGTAAAAGTTGGTTTTATTCACCTCTTGGAATGAATAATACATTTTATAATCCGCCACCAAATGTATGGAAAGACATCCCACCAACTGAAAGAACAGTTGTGCCAATTGGAACATCAAAGAATTCGCTCAGAAGAAAAATTGCTGGCATTGCATCAGAATTGATCGGTCCGATGAAATCATTATCCTATGATCTATATCCTAGAAAAACTGCTCACGGATATGTTCATGATGAAAATGCAAATTTGCTTGGCGGAATATCTGCTCATGCAGGATTATTTTCTAATGCAGAGGATCTTGGTAAGTATAGTCAAATGTTATTAAATGATGGAATGATAGGAGATAAAAAAATTATTGATAAAGAGTTGATATCATTATTTACTTCAAGACAGAGTACAGTAAATGAAGCAAACAGAGGATATGGTTGGGATAGGCCAGATCGAGATGGTACAAGTAGTGCAGGTGATTATTTTTCTGATAAAGCATTTGGTCATTTAGGCTATACAGGTACTTCTTTTTGGATAGATCCAGAGCAAGAGCTAGTAGTAGTATTACTTACAAATCGAGTATATCCAACTCGAAATAATCCTGGCATTAAACAGGTGCGTAGAAAATTTCATAATACTTTAAATAAATCTATACTTCGATTTAATTAAAGTATTGTGGATTTATTTTTTAAAGAAACAATACGTACTGCAGGTTTGATGACAGGAACATCTATGGATGGTTTAGATATTGTTATTGCAGACATACAACTAAATGATAATGTGCATTATCAAATAATTAACGAAGTATGTATTCCATATCCTATAGATCTAAAAGAACAAATTAGACAAGCAGTATATAATCCAGGGAAAGACCATTTCAAATTAAATGATTATCTTGGCCAATGGTACGCTGATACATTGTTTAATTACTTACAATCAAAGAAAATAAATAATATTGAACTCATTGGATCTCATGGACAGACAATTAATCATATAAGTGGAAAATTATCTTTACAGATAGGCGCTCCACATCATATGGCAAAAAAATTAAGCGTTCCTGTAATTTCAGATTTTAGAAATGCGGATATTGATGCTGGTGGTACTGGAGCACCATTAATGCCAAAAATAGATGAGTGGTTATTTCGGAATCATGAGTCTTCAGTAATTGCATTAAATATTGGTGGAATAGCAAATGTAACATTGTTGCCATCAGAAATTAATCAGGAAATTGTTGGTTTTGACACAGGCCCTGGAATGTCTTTATTAGATGAAGCATATCTTAATAAATTTAAAGATGGATTTGATAATAGGGGACAACTTGCTCTTAAAGGAAATATAGATAATGAATTAGTATCTAAATGGTTAGATCATTCATATTTTGATCTAATTCCGCCAAAATCAACCGGTAGAGATGAGTTCGGCAAGAATTGGTTAGACAAATATAATAATGATCTTAATAGTCTTGATTTTATAGATCAATTATCAACACTATCTTTTTTTACTGCAAAAACTATATTTTTAGCGTGTGAGAAATTTATACAAGATCAAAATGTAAGTAAGATGATCGTCAGCGGAGGCGGTGTTCATCATAAATGCATAATGAATAACTTAAAAGATCTATTTAACCCAATTCAAGTGTTATCATCAAATAAATTAGATATATCTGTTGATGGCAAAGAAGCTCTAGGTTTTGCTATTTTCGCTGTAGCCCATGTTAAAGGTATCCCTGGGAATATACCATCAGTTACTGGAGCAAATAAGCCTGTAATATTAGGAAAGATGACGGTATGATTCCCTTGCAAGATCCAATGTCTATTTTAGTCTATTTAATAGCTATAATAAGTCTCATATACTATCTCAATTCTAAACCTAAGTTTTCAGGATTTTTTAAGTATTTACCAACTGCTATTTGGATATATTTCCTTCCAATGTTTTCAACAACACTGGGAATACTTCCAGAATCATCAGTTCTTTATGATTGGATAAGAACTTATTTACTTCCATGTTCATTAATATTGCTTTTACTATCGTCAAATTTTGATGCATTAAAAAAACTTAGCTCGAAAGCTCTATTAATAATGTTAATTGCCACATTAGGTATTGTAATTGGAGGAATAGTATCGTTTTCCATATTTGCCAATTGGCTTCCTAATGATTCATGGAAAGGATTGGGAGCTTTATCAGGAAGTTGGATTGGTGGAAGTGCAAATATGGTTGCTGTAGGTACATCAATTGGAACGCCAGATGATTTATTTGGAATAATGATTATTGTGGATACACTAGTTGGATATGGTTGGATGGGTATAGTAATTTTCTTTTCAGCCTATCAGGAACGAATTGATCGCTGGAATGGCGTTGAATCTTCTCTAATTGAAAATATTAGTATCCAAATGAGCGACATTGAATCCAAAAAAAGACCAACACGATTTATTGATTTGATTGCTATTATATCCATTGGTTTTATAGGTGGCTATATATCTCTGAAAATTGGTGAATGGTTACCAGATCTTGGAAGAATTATTACCAGCTTTGGTTGGACAATTATCATAGTAAGTATATTGGGAATCGTTTTATCTCTTACGCCATTTTCTGAATTGGAAAATGCCGGTGCTTCACATATTGGCAATTTTTTCTTGTATTTATTATTAGCTACTATTGGTGCAAAAGCAAATTTTACTTCAATTTTATATGCTCCTGTATTTTTACTAGTAGGTATATGTTGGATTACTATACATGCAGCAATCTTATTTATGGGAGGAAGATTATTAAAAGTACCAATGTTTTTAATAGCTACAAGTAGTCAAGCCAATATAGGAGGAGTTGTAACCGCTCCAATAGTCGCATCAGTATATCAAAAGTCTCTTGCACCAGTAGGGTTACTTATGGGTGTTTTAGGAAATATAATAGGAATATATTTTGGATTATTAACTGCATTGGCATTATCCTGGATTTCCAATTATTATTAACTAAAAATAAATCAGCATTTTATTTACTTATTTTCCTATAGAAAAAAGTTCCACTCAAAGTTAATGCAAAACCAATTATTGATGGGATAAAAGCAGTATATAAAGTAATTATTAAAAAAGAACTATATAATAAAAGAACGATAATCATACTCCATGGATAAAAAAGTGCTTTGTATGGCCTGTTTTTATCTTTCCATTTTTTTCTCAGTATATATATAGAGGAAAAAGTCAGTATGTTAAATATTGTACTTGTAGCAGAAAAAAAATCAATAATCATTTCATAAGTGTTTGTTCCTGAAATACCTGATTGTTTATAAGTAGCTAAAACAGAAAAAAGTAACAAAACAGTTGCCCAAATTCCTTGACCAATCAGAGCATTATTTGGAGTATTATATTTTGAATGAAGACCCTTGAATTGTTTAAAAAATAAACCATCGCGGGCCATTGCATGCCAAGTACGACTTTTGGTTAGTATTTGAGTACTGATATTACCAAATGCGTTTATTGCTACAGCAATAGATATAAGTACACCTCCGGATGTTCCCAAAACAACTTTCATTGCTGCTGTTGCAACCCATTTATTTTCTTTAATTGCTTCAACATCTAATTGATATAAATATCCAATATTAGCGCCTAAGTAAAGCAGCATTACTCCAGCAATACCTATAAATAAAGAAAGAGGAAGGTTTCGTTGGGGCTCTTTTACTTCTTCCGCAATATAGGTTGCTCCTTCCCATCCGCTAAATGCAAAAAATGCATATCTCAAAGCTGCGCCAACAGAAAGTACTGTATGCCATCCAAATGTTTCTGGCCATAAAGGATTGCTAAAATTTTCTATATTACCAGTATTATATCCTGTAAGAGTTGCTCCAATAATACCTCCAAGAGCAGTTATTTTTAGAATACTAAAAAAAATCTGAAATTTTCCACTAAGTCTCACACCAAACAAGTTGATAAATGTTAGAATCCATATAGTAATCAATGATAGAAAAAAAATAGTAATTAAATTAAAATGATGACCATAAATAATTACCCATATCGCACTAATATATTCCGAAAAAACCAATGCAACTGCTACGATGGATGCTGTCTCTGAAACAAAGAACATTGCCCATCCTCTTATAAAAGCAATATATGGTCCATAAGCTGCTTTTAAAAAAACATATGGCCCCCCAGATTTTGGCATCATCGCTGATAGTTCTGAGTAAATAACAGCACCAAAGATTGTAATTAAGCCACCAATTATCCAAACAACTCCAAATAACGATGTACATCCTACAAGAGCCATAATTGATGCAGGTACACGAAATATTCCTGAACCAATTATCCTACTAATTACTATGGCAATAGATTCTTTTAAACCAAGATCTTTTTTATAATGAGACATGATTAAGGAATTTTAAATATATACTTGTATCTATTTGCTTAAAGCTTACTAATTTAATTTCCAGAATATCAATCATTGAACAGCTGGTTCAAGTAGTTTTATAGACACAGTTTTTCCTATTTGTAATTCTACTGGAATTGATATAGGAAAAGTTGCTTGGTATTTACCATGGCCGCATGGAAAATTTGTGATAATAGGAAAATCCATTTTTCCACAAATATCCATTACAATCTCATCAGTAGATTTTGAGAAAGGAACTTTTTCATCTTTTATATTGATTAATTCTCCAATAATAAGCCCTGAAATATTATCAAAAACACCAGCATTCTTTAAATGGATTAGCATACGTTCAAAAGAGTAAAAATATTCATTCAAATCTTCTAAAAATAAGATCGTACCTTTCGTATCAAATACATCACTCGTTCCAAGACGATTAATAATAAGTGTTAAATTTCCTCCCCATAAAGGACCAACTGCATTGCCAGCTTTTAGAATATTAGGTTGCATTTGATTAGGTACAATAATTTGCTCATCTCCATTACCTGATAGAATATTTATCATTTGGTTATAATTATATTCTCTATCTCCATTTTCATATGATGTTAACATAGGACCATGAAATGTTACTAATTCGGTTTGTTGGGTTATCGAAAGTAAATAAGCGGTAATATCACTGTACCCCATAAATATTTTTGGATGTTTTTTTATCAACTCATAATTAAGTAAGGGAATCACTTTATTTGCACCATAACCTCCACGAGCACATAAAATTGCATCAATTGATGGATCCAAAAACATTGTATGAATATCATTCGCTCGTTGTTCAGGACTCCCTGCGAATGGACCATCTTTTGAATAGATATTCTTTCCATAAACAAGTCTGTAATTTTTTTGTAAAAAAATATCCGATGTATTCTTTAAAATTTTTTCATCAATCCAATAAGATGGGCTGACTATACCTATAGTAGCCTCAGTCTTTAATTTTTTTGGTTTTATCATAATTTTATTTTTGTTAGTGCATAAACGATTTCATCTTGAAGTTCGCGAAAAGGTTTAGATGAATTAACAAATCCATTCATCAAAATCGAAAAGGCAATAGGATTGTTAGTATTAGAAATTATATAACCCGATAAACAACTAGCGCCAGCAAGAGAACCAGTTTTTGCGATAACAGTAGATGTTGTATCAATATTTTGCAATCTGTCTTCCAGCGTTCCGTCAAATCCACCAATGGGAAATGTTTGAAAAAATTGCTTACGAATATTTTTATTATTATATGCCCATAAAAGAGTAGATGTAAAATGATTTGGGCTGCTATAATTGTATCTTGACATTCCTGATCCATCACTTAAACTAAATGTATTTGTATCAACACCTACTGTATCATGTAAGAACGTTTTAATAGCAAGCAGTCCATTATTCCAAGTTCCTACAGTATCAAAAAAAGTTGATCCAATATGTTTTACTAGTAATTCAGCAGTAAGATTTTCACTTCTTTTCATTAAGCCATTAAGTGAATGAACAATAGGTTTGGATTTATGCTCTATTATTTTCATTGCATTTTTAGGAACAGACCCTTTGATGATCTTCTTAATATTGAGTCCTTTGCTTACCAGCATTTCTTTAAATACAGTTCCCGCGAATAAACTAGGGTCATGAATATTTCTTTGTAGAGTATCCACAGAAGAAGTATCCATTATATTTCCAGAAATGGTAAAATTATTTTTTTGATTTTCCCAACTACGTTCAATCCTAAATTTTTGAAAATTTGTAGTATCATTTACTGTAATTGATTCATTTTGAATAGTTATATAATTTGTTTTTGGGTGAGTATTAATTATGGCAGGTTTTTTAAGTTTACCAGGTGAGACATAAAAATCAATACAATTTTCATTTAAGGACATTGCACTAATTTGAGGAGCATGCCACCAGGAGCCTTCATCCCACATCCATCCAGGTCCATAATGGAGATTATCAAAAATAGAATTATCTACAACAAGATAGTTAATTCTTTTTGCTAAATCCACTGATCGCATTCTTAAACGGTTATTTAAAAACCAATAATCTCTTCCAATATGGAGTTTTATTGTATCACTTATTGTCTGAGAAATTGTATCTAACTGTTCAATCGTAAGATGAGGATCACCACCACCAACTAAATAAATTGCGTTTGAATCTTGATATACTGATGTTGAGAAAGCCTTATTGCTATCAAGAAGCGCTAAGGCTGCTAGGCATGTATATATTTTAACATTACTTCCTGGGTTAAATAATGAATTAGGATTCCATTCATATATAGTTTCATTGGATTTTAAATCTATGACCTTAATGCCAATATTTGTTTGCAACCCAGAAGATTGTATAATCGAACTAATTGGATCAATTGCCTTTTTATATCCTGATACATTATATAGCGTAGGAGGATTACTACATTGTAGAAAAAAAATTAATAGAATGAATATATTTTTTTTAAAGATTCTTGCTATAAATGAAACTCTATTTGATTTAACAATTATCACAATCGTCTAATTAATAAATAAAATCATTAATAAAAATATTGTTATTAATTCTGTTGAAAAAAATTTATTTGACACTTTATTATCTCGTAAAGTTTTTAGAAGCGTGTCACTCCCCCATAGTCTATTCAATCGTTTTTCTTTAATAATTAGGGAATCCGGGTATAGCTCATTTATTTTTTTTAATACACTTACACCTGTTTTAATACTGTAAAATTGATTTCTATCTATTATTCTAATTTCAATTCCATAGCATAGCTGATCTTCATATTTTGGTCTATCTGAAACTCCAGGAATTGATATTGGGGTGAATGATTTTGGTACAAAAACAACACCTGGTAATTTTAATTTATTTAGTTCTTGGGATAATCCTTTATTATCTATCCATGGCGCCCCAAACCATTTAAATGGGTTATTTGTACCTCTTCCTTCGCTTATATTTGTTCCTTCTAATAAACACATTCCTGGATAAATTAATGCTGTTTCCAAATCTGGAATATTTGGAGAAGGTTTAATCCATGGTAGGGTAGTTTCATCATACCATAATGATGAATGCCATCCTTCCATTGGAATTACAGTCAGCTTTGGTATAGGATTAATCCATTTTTGCTTAATAATTCTTTCAGCAAGTTCAGCAACGGTTCCTCCGTATCGAATAGGTATAGGGTATTTACCAATAAATGATTGATATTCAAGATCTAGTAATGGTCCTTCAATAATATCACCCCGTATTGGATTCGGTCTATCTAAAACTATCACTGGTATATTTAATGCTGCAGCCGCTTCCATAACTAAACCTAAAGTTGATATATATGTATAAAATCGTGCCCCAATATCTTGAATATCATAAATAATTATATCAATGCCATCTAGCATTTCTTTAGTTGGTTTTCGTGTTGTGCCATATAAGCTATATACTTTTGGTAAATTCTCAATTCCATCATCATATGTAACTTTTGAATCTGTTTCTCCAAATAGCCCATGCTCAGGTGAGAAAACAACTTTCAGATTTGTTTTTTTCAATTCCATTAATTTTTTATAATTCGCAATTCCATTTTGATCAACACCAGTTTGATTTGTAACAAGTGCAATTTTTTTATCAATAATTAAGTGTTGTTTCTTATCTAAGAGAATATCTAAGCCAGTTTTTATATTAACTTTATCTACTGGAGGAGTGGGAATAGAACTATAATATTTTGATTGTACTTGATGAATAGATTTGTCTGTTTGAGAAAATAATAGATTTGTTATAAGTACAAAAAATATGATACAATAATAATTCATTATTTTAATAATGTGATTTTTCTACTTTCTATATTTTGATCAACAGATATTGTTAGAAAATAAATACCTGCAGGTAATTCTTGATTAAACATATCTGTCCCATCCCATATCCATTTATAATTTTCATTTCCATTCGATAGGATGTTTACGTTTTTTACAGGACGTCCTAATAAATCAAAAATAGATATTATTGCATTATCATTTTTATTTCTTAATGAAAAATCTAATGTAATTGATGAGTTTGATGGATTAGGATAAAGCGAATGAATCATAGAGGAAATTGGTAAAGTGAATCTATCTTGAGAAGATACATGCAAACCATTCGTAATAAATTTTGAAGATAATAGATCCCAAAGTTCAGGATTATTTCCATCATAACCCATAGCCCACATGCCTACTCCTAATAAGTTATTTTCAATGGCAAAATCATACTTAAGGGACAGTGATAAACTATCATCATACCATCCTTGATACCAGTTTGGATTTTGATAGCGATACCATGGGGTTTGTGAAGATTCATCCCAAAGTTTACCATATGACAATGCGTTTCCTTCCATTTCAGAATAAAATTTTGCAGAACCATAATCTAAAGTAGGTGATCCACTAGATTCAGATGCAGCTGACCATTCGAAGCCATAATATGGACATCCAAGAATCAATTTATTATATTGATGATTTGTTTTATTCAAATAGTCATTTAACGTCCAAGAAACAGTAATTCCATTACCAGAAAGCGGAGCAATTGGACCAGTGGTTGAACTTCCACCATAATAGTAATTATATCCCATAATAAATAACCCATCACTTATAGTTGCGAGGGCATTGTAATCCCATCCATCATTCCAGTCAACTGCTGGTGTTGCCAATGTAACTTGCGAACCAGGTATCTCCGTGTGAAATGTGTTAGTAAGATCTGTAATAAATTGGACCATATTTTGTTTTTGTGATGATGGGAACGATTCAAAATCAACATTTACGCCATCAGCATTCCCAGCTTGTACCTGTATTAAAAGATTATTAATTAGATTTTCTCTATTAGATGGATTGCTTAATAATGTAATCAAATCTTCACTATCAAAAAGTGTTACACAAAGCACGACATTAACACCATTTGCATGCGCCAAATTAATTAAACCAGCCACTGGCCAACCATGAAGATTACTTAGATTCCCTTGAGCAGTTGCTTCTGCACTAAAATAGGCAATAGTAGATATTAGATTGTAATTATAATTTTGCCATGCGGTCCCCATCCAATATGGGTGGTAACCAAAAACTTCTCGATTAGGTCCACTTGAACGATTTTGTTTATCTATAATGTGTTCGTTTGTATATGGACTAGATAATTCATTGTAGTTATTATTATAATACTCTAGCTGAAGTTTATGAATTCCTGGATGCTCTTGCGCAAATACAGAACAAAGTAAATTCATCATTATAAAGTATAATGGTTTTATTTTTCTTAAGTATTGCAATTCTGAAAAAAATCTTAGATAGTATATCTAAATCTATGGTGTACTAGACTCAGCAGAAAGTTAATTTAATAAAATATTGTCTTGAGCTTCTTTAATTAGTGAATGTTTTTCCATAATTAAATATTTTTGAATTTATATATACTTTAAAAAATTGTTTTCTAATTTTATGTAAAAAATTGCTTGATACTTTATTAATAAAAACGAAATTCCAAGTCTAATTTTTATCAAATATGATAAATCATTCAAAAAATGATAGCTACGTAGATAAATTTTGGGATAAACATATTATCCCAACATTGTTAGACTATATCCGGATTCCAAATAAATCACCAGATTTTGATCCGGAATGGATTAATAATGGACATATGGCATCTGCACTAAAATTAGCAAAAGATTGGGCAGAGAAACATAAGCCAGATGGTAGTACAGTTCATACTTTTCAAGAAGATAAAAGAACACCATTAATCATTATAGATTGCCCTGGAAACATAAAGGGAAATATTTTAATGTATGGGCACTTGGATAAACAACCTGAAATGCAAGGTTGGAACGATGGCTTGGGTCCATGGAAACCTGTTATTGAAGGTGATAAACTTTATGGTCGTGGTGGTGCAGATGATGGATATGCAATGTTTGCTGCAACGGCAGTTGTACGCTCATTACAAGATCAGAATATAGATCATCCAAGGATCATAATTTTAATAGAATTTTCTGAAGAAAGTGGATCACCAGATTTGCCTTTTTATATGGATCATTGTTCTTCTTTAATTGGCGAGCCTAATTTAGTCGTTTGTCTTGATTCAGGCGCGCAAAACTATGAGCAATTTTGGACAACTACATCCTTAAGAGGTCTCATTGGATGTACAGTACGCGTGGATGTTTTAAATGAAGGAGTGCATTCGGGTTCTGCCAGCGGGGTTGTGCCATCTTCATTCCGTGTATTACGACAACTACTTTCTCGATTAGAAGATGAAAAAACAGGAGAAATTATTCTTGATGATCTTGTTGTTGATATACCGGAAAGAAGAATAGAAGATATAAACAAGATGGTAGATGAGTTAGCTGGAGAATTTGACCAATTTCCATGGCATGAGTCGATGAAGTCTACTACAAGCGATCCAGTTGAAGGAACACTCAGGCAAACATGGAGACCAGCTCTTTCAGTAGTTGGAATGGATGGAGTTCCTGCGGTAAAGGACGGTGGAAATGTTCTACGTCCATATACAGAAGTAAAGTTGTCTATGCGTATTCCTCCAACTCTTGATAAAGAAATTGCTGTGCAAGCTATGAATAAGGCTTTAACAGAAAACCCTCCATATGATGCAACTATTACTGTAGAATTTGATGAGCCCGCTACAGGATGGAATGCACCAGAGTTAGATCCTTGGTTAGATACTGCCATTCAACAAGCTTCTCAAGCTTACTTTAAAAAACCTGCTTTATTTATGGGAGAAGGGGGAACGATACCGTTTATGGCTATGTTAGGTGAAAAATTTCCGAAGGCACAATTTGTAATTACTGGAATTCTTGGTCCGCAGTCTAATGCTCATGGCCCAAATGAATTCATCCATATTCCATATGCAAAGAAACTAACAGCTTCAATTGCATCTATTATTCAACAATTTGCAATATAGAGCAAATTGTATGAAGTATGGATATATCAAAACAGTACAATTGTCATTTGAAGATGTAAATGATCGTATTCGATCCTGCTTAGAAGAACAAGGATTTGGAGTATTAACTGAAATAGATGTAAAAAGCACATTAAAGAAAAAGCTGGATAAGGATTTTCAAAAATATACCATTCTTGGTGCGTGCAATCCTCCTTTAGCTTTCGAAGCATTAAATGATGAACAAGCGATTGGATTATTATTACCATGTAATGTAGTATTATGGGAGAATGAAGATTTATCCACGACGATTGCAGCTATTGATGCAAATAGAATGATGACGATTGTTGAAAATAATAAACTTCATGACCTTGCAAATAAAGTGAATAAACTCTTACAGAATGCAGTAGATAATGTGTAAAAAAGATATGATAAATTCATGAAATATAGAATTGGACTTGATTTAGGTGGCACAAAAGTTTTAGGAGTTGTTACAGATAGCAGTTTTAATGTAATTCATCGAAAGAAACACCGTTTATCAAATAGAGCTGATATTTTATCTGTTATGGATCAAATTGCTGATGTTTACAAGAGTTTAATAAATAATGTAAATGATGGTAAGATTGTTTCAGCTGGAATTGCTTTGCCAAGCCCTGTTGATGATCAAGTTGGAGAAGCAAAACAACTTACAGCATTTAAGGAAGATAATTTTCCTGTAAGAAAAATGTTAAGAGATCGAACAGGAATAGAATTTAAATTAGGGAATGATGTCAATATGGCTACCCTAGCAGAATATAATTTTGGAGCTGGTAAGGGAACATCATCTCTCTTCACTCTCTATCCAGGCACAGGACTGGGGGGAGGATACATATATAATGGAGAATTAATCACTGGATATAATTCTACTGCTGCAGAAGTTGGTCATATTATTATTGATATTGATGGCCCTTTGTGTAAATGTGGACGACGCGGTTGCCTTGAAGCAATTGTAAGTTATCATGGATTTAAAACACTCCTTGAGCAAAAAATCAACTCTGGAAGTAGTTGCATAATTAACCCAGATAGATTTCGAGCTGCAGATATTTTTGATGCTTGGCATAATAGAGATCCCATTATTTCTGATTTACTTAAATACCAGGCACGCGCATTGGGAATTGGTATTGCAAATGTAATTAATATAACTGGCGTTGAACGAATTATTGTAGGTGGAACAATTTACCATGAGCTAGAATCTGATTTGATGCCAATTGTGAAGGAAAATGCTGAAAAATATTCGATTGGCAATGGAATGGAAGGCGTTAAAATTCTTTTAAACGATCTTGGTGATGAGGCTCCAGCACTTGGCGCTTCTATGTTAAATTAATTCCGGATAATATTAATAGCTGATTTTTCCTGTAAATAATTCTTTTTATGATTTTTACCAAAATGACTCTAATTAAAACTACATAATTCCATGTCTTTTCGTCATAAACTTGGTCTCGTTCTTGGTATATCTGTTTTTATTATAGTACTGATATTACCAATTCCTGAAAATATGAATCCAAAGGCTATGAAAGCGCTTGCAGTATCTAGTATGATGGCTATTTTTTGGGTGACAGAAGCCATTTCAATTATTGCTACAGCATTCATACCAATAGCACTATTTCCCTTATTGGGAATTTTAAATGCTGATCATATTGCAGCTAGTTATGGACATCATATTGTTTTATTAATTATTGGTGCGTTTTTTGTATCTAAAGCAATAGAATCAAATAACCTTCATAAAAGAATTGCTTTAGGTACAATACGTTTTATAGGTACAAGTAGAAGACAAATCATTCTTAGTTTTATGATTGCATCTGCATTTTTATCTATGTGGACAACAAATAATTCTACGACGCTTATGATGCTACCTATTGCACTGGCAATTATTCAAAGAGATTCACTGCAAGAAAAAGATCTGTTTGGTAGCGCATTAGTTCTTTCCATAGCCTATGCTGCAAGTATTGGTGGTACAGGAACTCTTATAGGAACACCTCCCAATTTGTTATTTGTAAGTACATTGAATAGTATTTTTCCAAATTCACCAGATTTTGTTTTTACAGATTGGTTGAAGATAGGAATACCCTTTGTTTTATTATTTCTTCCTATAGCTTGGTTATTTATTATTAAATATTTTGCAATAGATGGGGGGCTGAGTGATTCTCACAAAGTAATTGAAAAAGAATATCAAGAATTAGGACCTATGTCAATTGCGGAGAAACGTGTATTAATCATTTGTATTTTGTATGCATTAGGATTTGTTTTTCGCCGTAAAATGGATTTAGGATTTATATCAATTATTGGATGGTCAGATTTTCTTGGCATTCAGCAATATGTAAAAGATTCAACTGTAGCTTTTTTTGCAGCATTGCTATTGTTTGCTATTCCTGCTGATAGTGCAAAAAATAATAAAATTAAAAAGAAATTACTGGATTGGGATGATGCGAAAACAGTTCCTTGGGGGATTGCCTTTTTGATTGCAGGAGGACTGGCTATAGCATCCGCATTTAAGGAGTCGGATCTCATACTTTGGATAGGTCATAATCTTAATTTAGAAGGAATATCAATCTTTTTTGTGGTTCTTTTTGTAGTAGCAGGAATGGTGTTTTTAACTGAAATAAATTCTAATACAGCTTCAACTGCTATTTTTCTGCCAGTACTTGCTGGTTTGTCTCAGGCAGGCGGTTTTCACCCATATCTATTAATGATACCGGCTACTATTGCTGCTTCCTGTGCATTTATGCTTCCTTCTGGTACGGGCCCTAATGCCATTGTATTATCAAGTGGAAATATTTCTATACCTGTAATGGCTAAATGCGGTTTTTGGTTAAACCTAATTGCAATTGGAGTAATCGTAATTTTATTATATTTTATCATTTTACCTTTATTAGGAGTTGGTTCAGAGGTTCCAGATTGGATGTAACATTTTTTTTTGACAATTTTACAAATTTTTATATCTTTTTGGCCCAATTCGGGAACATTTTTGTTATAATAGAGTATGATAAAATTTATTTTAAATATACAGGAGGCAGTTTTTCATGATTAAAGTGCAGGATTTGACTAAAAATTATGGCGACGTACAAGCAGTTAAATCAATAAACTTTGAAATTAACGATGGAGAAATAGTTGGTTTTTTAGGTGAGAATGGCGCTGGAAAAACTACTACTCTTAAGATGCTTACAGGTTATTTAGTTCCTACCGCAGGTAGCGTTGAAATTAATGATTTAAATATAAATGATAGTGCGTTGGAGATCCAAAAGCAAATAGGATATTTACCTGAATTGAATCCTTTGTATCCTGAAATGTCTGTTTATGAATATCTTGAATTCATAGCAAGAGTTCGCAACATAACAGGGAAAAATTTTCGTGAAGCTTTATCCAGAGTTGTAGAGCGTTGTGGGTTGCAAGGTGTTGTTCATAAAGAAGTGTCTTCTTGTTCCAAGGGTTATAAGCAACGTATAGGTCTAGCAGGATCTATGATTCATGATCCCAAAATTTTGATATTAGATGAACCTGTTACTGGATTAGACCCGAATCAGATTGTAGAAATACGTGAATTAATTAAAAGTTTAGGTCGAGAAAAGCTAGTGCTTATGTCTAGCCATATTTTACAAGAGATACAAGCTACTGTTGATAGAATTATGATTATTCACCAAGGTGAAATTGTTGCAAATGGTACAAATGATGAGTTAATGAGTAGTTTTAGAGGTAATACAATATTAAACCTTGAGATACGCAATGCAAATGAGAACACATTAAAAGACTTACCTATTGCTGTTCCGAATATTCATGTTTCTAATATTGAAGAAAAAAAAGATTTTCATTTGATTCAATTAGAGTATTCACAAGAGTTCGATCCTAGGGAAGATTTATTTAATTTTGCAGTTAATTCAAGTTGGGTCATTTTAAAGATGACTCCAACTACAACAGATTTAGAAGATATCTTTCGAAAGCTAACTATGGAAGGTAAAGCAGATGCATAATACTCGATCGATTTTTCAAAGAGAGATACGTGGATTTTTTAATAGTCCAATGGCATATATATTTTTGGTAATTTTTTCCATCTTTAATGGTTATTTCTTTACGAGCACATTTTTTCTCTATAACCAATCAGATCTCCGATCCTTATTTAGTATTGTTCCTATGGTGTATCTCATCTTTGTCCCAGCTATCTCTATGGGCCTTATTGCAAGAGAAAATAATATTGGTACAATGGAAACAATTGCAACATTGCCTATAAAAACGCATGAGTTTGTTCTTGGAAAATATTTTGCAGCTGTTGTACTGATACTTTTAGGTCTACTCGCAACGATTATACATTTTATTACATTAGTAAAGTTTGGCACAAAAATTGATTATGGCGCATTATTTACTGGATATATGGGATTAGCGCTTGTTGGTTCTATGTATGCTTCAATTGGAACTTTTGCTAGCAGCATTACAGATAATCAAGTAATCGCGTTTATTATTGGCGTATTTATTGTTCTTGTCTTTTTTCTTATGGGATTTTTTCTCCCGTTAGTTCCATCAAATCTTGCAGGCATTGTACAATATATAAGTGTGGATTACCATTACTCAAATATTTCTAGAGGTGTAATTGATTCAAGAAATATTATTTATTTTCTTTCAGTAATTGGGTTTTTCTTGATTATGACTGTACAGTCATTAGAATCTAGGAGGTGGAGCTAATGATGACTTTTGATTATAGAAAATCGATGGCATTGCCTGCTGTAGTTCTTTTAATCGCGCTATTATTATTGAATCTTATTGGTCGTAATTGGTATAAACGATATGATCTGACAGACACAAAAATGTATTCCTTATCTTCTTCCACAAAACAGGTAATTAAGAAAATAGATGATTTATTAAATATAAAAGTCTATTTCTCAGAAAATCTACCTGGAGAGTATGGAAATAATCGACGGTATCTGCAGGATATTCTAGAAGAATACGCTGCGATATCAAAAGGAAACATACGATTTGAATTTTATGTTCCTGATTCAGATGACGAATTGGAAACAGAAGCCCAGAAGTCTGGAGTCCAACCTGTTCAATTGCAGGTTATAGAAAAAGATGAAGCTGTAGTTAAAAAAGTCTTTATGGGAGTAGCAATATATTTTGAAGATAAACGTGAAGTTATACCTGTAGTTTTATCTACAACTGGTTTAGAATATGAGATAACAACTCGTATAAAGAAACTTGTTGAAAAAGATAAGAAGTTTGTAGGAATTGTTAATCCAGAAAATGATGATATTCAAACGAATACTTTTTCTCAAATCTTGCGACAACGTTATGAAGTAAGACCAATAGAATTATCTAATGAAATTCCAAATAATATTAATGTATTAATCTTAACGGGGATTAAAGACTCATTAGATGGAAATAAATTTGATCATTTGAAAAATTTTATTGATGATGGTGGAAATATGTTTGTTGCCTTAAATCCATTATCCGTTGATCTTCAAACACAAAGAGCTGAAGCTTATAAATCAAACATTTTTGATATAATAAGTCCTTTTGGATTTACCCTAACAGAAAACCTGGTGCTTGATAAAAGCTGTGGAAGGGTAAATGTTATGCAGGATATGGGTTTTATCAGAATGAATGTCCCTATGGAATATCCTTTTTTGCCAATTATTCGCACATTTAATCAAGATGAAGCTTTAGTAAGCGGTTTAGAGCAAGTACACGTATTTTTCTCTACAGAAATATTATTTGATTCGGTTGGGACTAATATTAATACAGTTCCATTATTTTCTTCATCCAATAGATCATCTGTGATGACAGGGTTTTATAATTTAAATCCTGATCCAAAACAAAATCCACAATTGAGAAACTTAAATCAGCCGGGAAAGGTTGTTGCTGCTAGATCTGAATTAACTAATAATGAAACAGGTTTATTAAGTCAACTTATTTTGGTTGCAGATAATAGATTCTTGACAGATGATGGTGGTGGCGCAGTTCCTGAGAATCATGTTTTTATGATGAATGCAATAGATTTCTTGATGGGTGACAAAGATTTAATGGCGCTAAGATCCAGAGAAATTACTGATCGATCATTGAATGAGGAATTAATTACGGATGACGCCAAATCTAGATGGAAATGGATAAACGGATTATTACCGTCTTTATTGATTATAGGGTTTGGTTTTTGGCGTTTGCAAATGCACAAAAGAACTATGAAATTGATTGAGGAGATGTATGACTAAGAGTATGAAAATCCTTTTAGGAGTTCTGTTATTAATTATTATATTATTTTTTGTTAGTCAATCTAGACAAAAAAGACATTTCACTCAATCCTCTGATGTGTTTACAATATCAATGGATAAGGTAAATAGATTTGATATTCAAAAAGATTCGATATCAATTTCGATCGAAAGAATAGATACTACTTGGCAGATTGCTGGCAACGATTCATTGTTAATCCAAATGAATAGAATAAATGATGTAGAACAGAAGATATTAACTGTACAACGTGAATCTATGGTTTCAAATAACTCTAAAAAGTGGAAGACATTCAATGTAGATGATAGCTTAGGTTTAAAAATCACATTTTATGGGTACGCTAATGAAAAATTGGGTGAGGCTATTTTTGGTAGATCTAGCTCGGAATGGCAAAGATGCTATGTTAGGATGGTAGATGAAAGTGAAGTATATATGACCAATGAAAATGTATTAAACAGACTACAAACACAACCCACGTTTTGGGGTTCAAAACCTCCACCACCCCCTAAAATAGAAGCTTCTGATTCATTGCAAACATTTTAATCAATATGAAATGTTTCATCAAAATAATATTCGTATTATTCACTACATTATATGCACAGCAAGAAAAGGATAATAATATGAGTAAAAAAGTAATAAAGTCTGATGCTGAATGGGCAACTTGCCTTACTCCTGAAGAGTATAAAATTTTAAGGGAGAAAGGTACTGAGATGGCTTTTACAGGTAAATACTATAATCATAAAGAAGATGGTACATATACTTGTGCAGGATGTGACTATGAATTATTTAGTTCAGAAACTAAGTTTGATTCAGGTACTGGGTGGCCAAGTTTTTATCAAGCCCTAGATAAAGATAGAATTATTGAAAAAGAAGATAATACGCTCGGGATGACCCGGGTGGAAATTCTTTGCGCCAGATGTGAATCACACTTGGGTCATGTATTTAATGATGGACCAAACCCCACAGGATTACGTTATTGCGTAAATTCAGTTTCTTTAGATTTTATAGATTCAGAATAATTTTTTGATTTTTTTCTAGATATAGTTTTTAATTTTTTCGCATACTATATTTATCTATCCTCAAAGGGGAGGATAGATAAAATATGTTTACAAAACCTCGGATCATAATAGTTCTGCTATATTCTATTTGTATTACATATAGTCAAAATTACCGCAACGTTGATGAAATAAAAGATGATTGGCTAGAGCATACAAAATTTCAAAAACAAGAATTACTTTCTTTTTGTGATTTTTTAATTGATGAAGGGCATTATGAAAGAGCATTGCTTAGTTTATTTCAGTATCTGTATAAATTCCCCAGCGATAGCTTAGAAGTACCCATTTTATATCATATAGCAAGAAGTTACGACTTATCAGGAAATCCAATATTAGCAAATAGATATTATGATGAGGTAATTAATTTAACGAACAAAAATGATCGCGTGTTTAAAGCTGCGTATTATCGCAAACTATTAATAAAATATTATCAAGAAGATCATGATATAATTCTTGAAGAAACAGAAAACGTAACTGATCCATATTTGATCACTTTAAGAGGATATATATTTCTAAATAATTTACAATGGGTTGCTGCAAGACAAGCATTTTTGTCAGCAGATGAGAG
>JAZAOA010000068.1:0-2500 GCA_036228285.1 Fidelibacterota bacterium | reverse complement strand
TAATCGTGCAAAGCGCGCAAAGGCATAAGGGAGCTTGACTGTGAGGTCGACGGACCGAACAGGTACGAAAGTAGGGCTTAGTGATCTGATGGTTTCCGTATGGAAGGGCCATCACTCAATGGATAAAAGGTACTCCGGGGATAACAGGCTTATCTCCCCCAAGAGTTCATATCGACGGGGAGGTTTGGCACCTCGATGTCGGCTCATCACATCCTGGGGCTGGAGAAGGTCCCAAGGGTTGGGCTGTTCGCCCATTAAAGTGGTACGTGAGCTGGGTTTAGAACGTCGTGAGACAGTTCGGTCTCTATCCGCCGTGGGCACAGGAGATTTGAGGGACTCTGCTTCTAGTACGAGAGGACCGAAGTGGACGAACCTCTAGTGTACCAGTTGTCACATCAGTGGCACCGCTGGGTAGCTATGTTCGGAAAGGATAAGCGCTGAAAGCATATAAGCGCGAAACCTGACCCAAGATAAGATCTCCCTACCGCAAGGTAATAAGGGTCGTTGAAGACTACAACGTTGATAGGCTGCATGTGTAAGTATGGTAACATATTAAGCTGAGCAGTACTAATATCCCGAACGACTTTATCAAATTTTTCTCTTTGTAAAACGACTACTACGTTATCTCCATTGAATTTATAAGAATTCCGGCGACCATAGCATAGGGGTAACACCCGTTCCCATTCCGAACACGGCAGTTAAGACCTATAGCGCCGATGATATTGCGCGGGAAACCAGCGTGAGAAAGTAGGTCATCGCCGGGAATAATTGAAAAAACCCTCTGTTTTTCAGAGGGTTTTTTTTGTGATCTTAAACACATTCATTTATATTGTTATTGTTATAACAGGAACAAATCCGCTAAATTCTTTATTAAAGGTATATGATGAAGTTGTTATCAAAGATATTAATTTGTTTTTTTATTATAGTTAATTCCCCGCTAAGGGCTCAGAATGTAACTTTAACTGGTACTATATATGATTATGCTACCTACTATGTTTCTAGTTTTGATCCGCAAACAGGAGCTTCTGATTTTCAACTATTTCGTTATACACTAAGCTCTGATTCTTACCCTGTATGGGTAAAAATATCTTTTCGAGCGACCATGGTTTCACCAGCTCTTGGCATAAATACAGAAACAGCTATCCTTGATTTATATACATCTCCCTTTATTGTAGAAAATGATATTATTTTAGATAATAGAGATCTTTCAACTTCAACTACGCAATTAATGGATGTAACTGGCGCTCCAATAGACTTGTCAGTATACATACAAGATGTTATTGATGTCGCTGATTTAAATTCAATGTTAAGCGCTATAATGACAACAGGTAGATTGGCAGATGGTAATTATACTTTTCAATTTGGTGTCGCTTCAGGATCTACTAAAGGTGAATGCGAATCTGCAACTCCTGTTTATGAAACTAGAACAATATCTGTAGAATCTCCAAGTGCAATAGGTTTAGAATATCCTGGAGGAGCACTAACAGATACTGCATCAACTGCAATTTATACAACATATCCATTATTTATTTGGTCCTCATCAAGCTGCAGTTCTTGTGAATCATTTATTCGTGTTTCTGAATTTAATCCAAGTATTCATTCTTCAATGGATGAAGCAATTCAAGATGAAAGACGTTTACCTTTTGACCAATCTGAACAATGGGAGAGCATAGGAATTATGAATAGTTACCAGTATCCTTTAAGCGGAGCGCTTCCATTAGAATTTGGTAAAATATATGTATGGCAAATAAAAAATGAAATTTCAACAACATCTGGAGGTGATGAAATTTTATCTCCAATATATGCTTTTAGAATTCAAGAAATTGGATCGGGATCTACAACAACTTCTTATCATCCAATAGTTCAAATTCTTCAACAAGTTATGAGTGATGAACAATTTAATTCTCTTTTTGGTGCAAGTGCTCAGCTAGATGGCTTCACTCCAAATGGTAATTATAAAATTAATGGAAGCACAGATGATCTTTCCAACACAATTTCTATTTTGAATCAAATTACTAGTGGATCTGCAACAATTACAAACATACAGGTTCAAGATTAAATGAACAAAAAATTTATAATAATTTTACTTTTATTTTGTTTTCATCAAGCAGTTTTTTCTCAGCGTATTGCCATTGCCACAAAAGCTCTAGGATCAGTAGAGATTGAAAAGAAAGATAAACCTGGCTTTAATAAATTAAAAGCCGGTACAATTCTTAATGATGGTGATCGAATCAAAACTGGATCAGATGGGTTTGCACTTGTTATTTTTATAGATGATAAATCGCAACTAAAAATAAAAGAAGAATCTGAAGTAACTATCACTGGAAAAAAAATTGCTTCAACAATTTCAAAGAATATTCGGATGGATAATGGTACAGTACGCGCTCAAGTTAATAAACAAAGAAAAGGTGAGTTCGTTATACAAAGCACGACATCTGTAGCATCTGTAAAAGGAACAGATTTTTGGTTTATAGCAAATTCTGAAGAAGGAGATATGTTA
>JAZAOA010000067.1:0-24010 GCA_036228285.1 Fidelibacterota bacterium | reverse complement strand
ATATTCAAAAAACTGGATCATTTAAATTTCGTGGGGCAATAAGTAAAATAACTTCCTTAGCCCCTGATCAAAGAAAAAGTGGAATTGTAACTGCATCTACAGGAAATCATGGTGCTGCAGTTTCTTTAGCAATGAAAATTTTAAATGTAAATGGAAAAATTATTGTTCCTAAAAATGCAGCGCATAATAAGGTAGAGAATATTAAAAAATTAGGTGGTCTAGTTGAATTTTATGGAAAGGATTGCATTGAATCAGAATTTAGAGCGCAAGAGATTGCAAGAGATACGGGTTCCACATATATATCGCCCTATAATGATCCTATGATAGTTTCAGGTCAAGGAACTATAGGCATTGAACTTGATAATCAATTAAAGAGTATAGATGAAGTAATTGTTTCTGTAGGTGGAGGTGGTCTAATTTCAGGAATAGGTGGTTACCTGAAGCAAGTTCAACCTCAAGTACAAATGGTTGCATGTTCTCCAAAAAATTCTTGCGTTATGTATGAGTCTCTTAATGCTGGAAGGATACTAGATCTTCCATCAAAACAAACATTATCAGATGGAACAGCTGGTGGAGTTGAAGAAGGGTCTATAACATTTGATATATGTAAAGAAATTATTGATAAATTTATTTTAGTTACGGAAAAAGAAATTATATCTGGGATTAGAAATACAATAGATAATGACCATCAATTAATAGAAGGTTCTGCAGGAGCTGCAATAGCGGCATTTGTCAAAAGTAAAGATCGATTAATTGGGAAAAAGGTAGTTATAATTATATGTGGTGGTAATATAAACTCTAATACTTTATCTAAAATTTTACCATGAAAAATATACTAATAATTAAAAAGTATCTTTTTTTATTCTATTGCATAATAATTGCAACTATTTATGCTAATGATAAAGATCAGAAAAATGATTTTCTTAGTTTTGCAGGAATAAAGTTTGAAATAATAGAAAATGGAGAATCAAATCGAAGACTTGTATGGATTCATGGTGATGAGAAAACTGCCAAATTATTAATTAGAAAACATTTAAAGAAAAATAGCGGCACTGCTTATCTGATTAATAATATAGAAAGGGAAGTAGTCGTCAATGGATTTCTATTAGATCCAAATCGAATATTTACCAATGATGGCGCGAAGAGAAATATAATTAAACTAAATAATAATGTTTCCAAATTAGAGCTTAATAAAACATTAGAATTAATTAGCAATGATAGAGAAGCATTTTTTGAAAGTATTTCTCCTCCTGATGGAGGACTGCTTATTGCTTTACATAATAATATTCGAAACTATTCAATAAAGAATGAAATACCTTTAAGTACAGAAGTATCTTTAAAGAATAATAACCACCCTGATCATCATAATTTTTTTATTTGTACAAACCGAGAAGATTATAATTTGTTAAAAAAATCACCATTTAATGTTGTTTTGCAGGATAAAATAATTGAAAATGACGATGGATCTTTATCTTGGTATGCATTGAAAAAGAATGTACGATTTATAAATATCGAAACTCGCCTAGGTTATTTAACTACCCAGTCTAAAATGTTAAAATATGTAAACGAAAATTTATTTTGAATTATTTTTTATTATCATTGAATTGTTTTTAAAAACTGTAGCATTATTTTTTTTATTTGTATATCCCATCATAATTGAATGCCCATTAACACTGATATAATTATTGCTGATTTTTAATGATGTCATGTGTATGGGCTTATTTCCGATACACAAAACACTGGTATTTTCTTCAAGTATATGAATTATATTTTTTTTATTTGAAATTTCGTTCCAATTTAATTTGATAATATAATCAGAATTATGATATTGGTTTTCAATCCCAATAGTAATATCTGCATCTTTATTTGTAATTGCTGTTCCAGAGTATAGTGGTAACAATAGTTGTAAAATGATCCATGCAGTAGATGTTGAAGGAACATTTATTTTTAAAGTGGATCCCCTATTTAAATCTAAATATTTATAAGTACCACTAGTATTAACTAATAGATTATAATGGCTAAGACGAATAAATGTGTTTCTTTTATAAATTACTAACGCTTCATGTTGCAAAGAGGGTCTAAACAAAGGAATAAAATTACTAGGGTATTTTTCTAATACTTCTAATGATGGAGAATTTTCATTATTTATAATCATTGATGGTTTAATCTTTTCTAGTTCTTTTTGTTTTATACGTGTATTTGATAAAATTACTGAGTTGCCAGTTGCCCATATAGCAAAAACAATAATTTCAGCAATTGGAAAATCAATATTTTCAATTAGAATTCTGCTTTTAAAATTGATTCCTTTTTCACTAAGCCAATTACAAGCTTTATAAATTAAAGTTAGAAAATCATTATTATTTATTTTTTGATCTAGAAATAGATAATTGTTTGCGAATTTGATATTTTCACCTACCAACAATGAAAAAGTATTTGGGTAGGGTACCGCGTATTCGATTGGTTCTATATTACCAAAACATTGGGCGTTATAAATTCGGTCTGAAAGGGATTCAGACATAGTATTGTTAATCCGGTTTAATTTTTCTTTTAATCTCGAATGAATCTTGGACACGGGTATAATTATTTCCTGCAAGTCGACCAATAGGGTTTAATTTTTCTATATTAATGTATCCATCATTATATAACTCATCATCTATATGAAATAGTATAATCGTTCCAATAACAACAAATCCTCCACCTGGACCCGAATTTCCTACTGGTATAATCTTTTGCAATTCGCATTCAAAGCTAATCTTAGCTTCTTTTACAAGTGATGATTTTATTTTTACACTTTTAATTGGAGTAAGTTCGGAAATAGAAAATTCGTCTACATTTGGATCATAATCAGTTGAACACAAAACCATTTGTTTTGCAAAATCCTCTGATACAATATTTATCACAAATTCTTTTGTTTCTTTTATGTTATTTAATGTGTCTTTTGTTTGCCCATCATACCCTCTTCTTGATGGAGCAAACATAATTGATGGAGGATTCGAGCATACTCCATTAAAATATGAGAAAGGTGCTAAATTATTTTTTCCTTTTGCTGATATAGTAGATACAAGCGCAATAGGTCGCGGCAGTATTGAACCGATCATTATTTTGTGGTTTTCTTGAAATGATGATTCTTTAGGATCTATAATCATGTTTTCCAAGATAATGGATATTTTTCATCATCAGCTTCTTTTGTTAAACTAGAAATAGATAAAGGTTTAAATGTATCCACCATCACTGCAAATTCATTTGTTTTATCTTTTCCAATTGATTCTTCAATTTTACCAGGATGAGGACCATGTGGTAATCCGCTTGGATGAAAAGTTATTGACCCTTCTTCAATATTATTTCTGCTCATGAATTCTCCCTCAGAGTAAAATAATATTTCATCTGAATCAATATTGCTATGAGCATATGGTGCAGGAATAGCTTCAGGATGATAATCAAACATTCTAGGTACAAATGAACAAATCACTAAACCTGGAGCTTGAAAAGTTTGATGAACAGGTGGAGGTTGGTGAATTTTGCCAGTTATTGGCATAAAATCTTTAATATTTAAAATCCATGGATAATAATAACCATCCCAACCAATAATGTCTAAAGGATGATGAACATATTCATAGTCTTGATATCCACCATTAATTTTTGTTTTAATAGTACAGGTTCCTTCATTTATTGTATCATATAATTTTGGCGTTCGTATATCTCTTTCTGTATATGGTGCATGTTCTAATAATTGTCCATGACTATTTCTATATTTAGCTGGTGTTTCAACCGGACCCTTTGTTTCCATGATAAATTGTTTCATTTTTTCATCAACTTCTATTTTCCATATTACACCTCTTGGGATTACAATATAGTCACCTTGGAGCAAATCCATATTTCCAAAATTGGAATAAAATTTTCCAGATCCACTTTGAATATAAATAATTTCATCACTATGCCCATTTCGATAAAAGCTATTCATTGACTTATCAATCTTAGCAATTGATATATCAACATCATCATTATAAAAAAGCAATAGCCTTGCATTAATTGCATTGCCTGTTGATTTTAAATCAAATGATCTTACATGATGATGTCTATGAGGATTATCCAAAGACTGCCTTTCTATTCTTTGAAACTTACCTACTTGTTTAATTGCTGTAGGTGGATTAATGTGATAAACATTTGAATATAATGAACTGAAGCCTTTTCGGCTTATTAATTCTTCATAATAAAGATTCCCACTATCATCTCGAAATTGGATGTGTCTTTTATTTGGAACTATTCCTTGTAATTGATAGAAAGGCATCGTTTTATATAATTGTGTTTTCTAATACGCCTATATTATCTATTTCTAAACGTATAGTGTCACCTTTTTTTAACCAACCACCTGTTTTCTCAGGCCTTAATTCAAGTATACATCCTGTTCCTACAGTTCCAGAGCCAATGTAATCTCCTGGTTTTAAATCAACATTCATACTAGCTCGTTCTATCATGGAAGGAAAGGAGTGATATAAATCATTTGTATTTCCATCAGAAATTAATTTATCATTTATATAACATGTCATTCTCAGGTTCATTTTATCATTTTCCCAATTATTTTTTAATTCGTCAGGAGTTACCATGTAAGGTCCAAAACTATTTGCAAAATCTTTACCTTTCGCAGGACCAAGATTCATCTGCATTTCTTCACGCTGTAAATCCCTTGCAGACCAATCATTTAATATTGTATAACCAGCGATGAACTTTTCTGCATTCTTTTTATCTATATTTTTTCCACCATTAGCAATAATTATAGCGATTTCTAGTTCAAAGTCTAATTCTTTAGTTTTTATTGGGTATTGGATGTCTTCTTTATGTCCATATAAAGATGTTGTATTTGAAAAATAAAAAATTGGTATTTTATACCAATCTGGATTCATATCAAGACCGCGTAGTTTTCTTGCTGCTTTCACATGTTGTTCAAATGCATAAAAATCTCTAAAAGAGGTAGGGTTAGGAACGGGAGGGAGAAGATGCGAATCATTTAAATTAGTTGATATAGATTTACCATTTATTTGTAAAGATGTATAATCTAAATCTGCAATCTTTTGTTCTAACTTTTTTAGTTTATCAAAGTTTTCATTCCACTCCTTCAAAGCAAGTTTTAGTGTGGTAGGAATAGAAAGAAAAGTAGAATCTTTATTATGTTCATTCATCCAAATAGATGACCTCATTATATCAATAATTTTATCTTTAATTATAAAACCAAACCTTGGTTTTTGACCCCTAAAAGCAGTATATGTAGCAAATTTCATATTATGTTATAGATCCCATTAGATTTATTATCTATAAATTACCACGAATCTTTTGTTCATTTTCTATAGATTCAAAAAGAGCTTTAAAATTTCCTTTCCCAAAACTATTCGAACCTTTTCTCTGAATTATTTCATAAAATAATGTAGGCCTATCTTGTATTGGTTTTGTGAAAATTTGGAGCATATATCCATTTTCATCTTTATCTACCAAAATTCCTAAATCTTTAATTCGATCTAAATCTTCATCTATTTCACCAATACGATCAGTTAAAGATTCGTAATAGGATTTGGGTGTTTCTAAAAATTCTACACCCTTATCTCGTAGTTTTGAAACAGTATTGATTATATCTTTAGTTGACATTGCAATATGCTGAATTCCTGAACTATTATAGTAATCAATAAACTCCTGTATTTGTGATTTTCTTAATCCATCAGCAGGTTCATTTATAGGTATTTTTATTTTTTCATTATCATTTGCCATAACTATAGATCTTAAAGCTGAAAATTCCGTAGATATATCTTTATCATCAACCGTCCAAAATCGATGCCAGCCAAATACTTTTTCATAAAAATCACATACAGATTTCATCTCTCCATTTGGTTGGTTTCCAACTACATGATCAATATGAACAAGTCCTGTGGGATCAGCATTTAAATTATTTTCAAATACAATAAATTCTGGAAGAAAAACACCATTATAATTATTTCTTTGTACAAATGTATGATTTGTATCACCAAAGGCTTTTATTGTGGAAATTATTGTTTCCCCTTTATCATCTGATAATAATTCAGGTTTTTTAATACTTTCTGCACCACGCTCAACACATTCTTTCCAAGCTGCTTCAGCATCATTTACTGTGAAAGCCACATCTTTTACACCATCGCCATGATTATAAATATGTTTACTAATATCCGAATTATTATTTAAAGGTGATGTAAGAACAAATCTAATTTGATTTTGTTTTAATACATAACTTACACGATCTCTTGATCCAGTTTCTAAGCCACTATATGCTATAGGGTAAAAGCCTAATGCTGTATGATAATAGTGAGCCGCCTGTTTTGCATTACTAACATATAATTCACAATAATCAAACCCGTTAATGTTGTAATTATTCATAATTAAATTATTTCTTGAAGAGATTTAATAAAAAATTCGTTTTCATCTTCTAGGCCAATAGATATCCTTACATATTCTGGCCAACCAAAAGATGATAAATGTCTTAAAATAATTCCTTTATCTAAAATTTTTTGTGTTATTTCTTTTGCCATTATTTCAGAACCCCAATAAGTTGTTATAAAATTTGTTGCTGAGGGAATACGTTTAATACCTAGCTCATCAAGTTTTTTTTCTATTTTAATTTTTTGATTCTTGTTCTTTTTAATTGTTTCTTGCATGAATTTCCTATCATCTAAAGCTGCAGCACCTGCTACTTGAGCTAAATACGATGGTTCAAAAGGCACTTTTACTTTTAATAAATTTTCAATCAAGCTCTCATGAGAAAATCCATAGCCAATTCGAAACCCTGCAAGACCATATGCTTTTGAAAATGTTCTAAGTGTAATAACATTATCATATCTATAATTCATTGAATTTGGGTAATCATTTAAATGATTTGCATATTCAAAATATGCTTCATCTAGTATAACTAAAACTCTTTCTGGGACATATTCATAAAATTCATCAAATTCTTTATCTGTTATATATGTTCCCATAGGGTTATCTGGATTAGCTATATAAATAATTTTTGTATATTCATTAATCTGTTTTATTATGCCTTTAAGATCAGTTTTATGATTTTTCATATCTACCCAGTTAATTTTTCTTCCAGTAGCAGTAGCTAATACACGGAATCCAATAAATGAATTTGCCGACCCAATAATTTCATCATCAGTTAATAAGAAAGTTCGTAATATATTTGACATTATACCTTCTGAACCTGATCCAATAATTACATTCTCGGATTTAACGTTAAACTTGTTTGCGAGTTTTTTACGAAGTTTTTTCCCTGAAGCATCTGGATACCGATTAACCTTCTTTATTTGTTTGTTAATTGCTGAGATAGCAAGAGGAGATGAACCCATAGAATTTTCATTTGATGCTAATTTTATTACATTTTTTAATGATTTTTCTAATTTAATATCATCAATATTTGCTCCAGGTTTGTAACTGGATAGTTTTTTTATATATGAAGGGACAAGAGGCATTTTAATCGCTATATTAAATTTACAAAATAATAATCAATATTACGATTGAGTCCTATTTGTAGAATAATTGATAAATATCTATGAAATTATAGAATGAAAATTCCGGGGCCATTGATTAAAGGAAGTTTTGTTGATAGACCAAATCGGTTTTTAACAATAGTAAAAATAAAGAATAGATATGTTGAAAGCCATTTACCTGATCCAGGTCGATTGAAAGAAATATTAACGCCAGGTAGAGTTTTGTTTCTGAGAAAACACAGCTCTAATATTAAAAGAAAAACTAAATTTACTACAGTACTTACAGATATTAATGGGGAATTAGTTTCACTAATATCTTCATTGCCAAACCAGTTTGTTAAAGAATGTATTGAATTAAATCAATTATCTTTTCTAAATGGGTTAAAAATTAAAAAACAAGAAATAAGTTATGGCAAACATCGATTTGATTTTCTATTAATGAAAAATAAAAAACAATTTTATTTGGAAGTTAAATCAGTTACATATGTTAAAAATAGAGTTGCAAAATTCCCAGATGCAATCACTGAAAGAGGAAAAAAACATGTAAATGAATTATGTAGTCTCAGTAAACAAGGATTCCAAACTGGAATTATATTTGTTGTACAACGATCTGATGCAGATATTTTTCAACCTATGTGGGATAGGGATCCAAAATTTTGTAATGCGCTCTATAAAGCTAAAGAATATGGTGTTAATATTTGGTGTATTAAAGCTAAGCTGACAAAAAGAGAAATGACATTTATTAGTGAAATACCTATTAATTTGAAACGGCAATGAACTATAATCAATATAACTTTAATTTCTATTTTCAGATTTATATTACATTTCTTTTATTATTATTTCAAAATTGCGCAGTAATCAAGGCACCGAGTGGTGGTCCAAAGGACACTACTCCTCCTTATATAATAGAGATTGATCCGCCAAGTGGATCACTTAATTATAAAGGTGAAAAAATCATTTTAAAGTTTTCCGAATACATGAATCCAAAAAGCATAGAAAAAGGAATTCGAATTTTTCCAAATATTACAGATGAATTACCAATTCTAATTAATGGAGATATGGTTACTATTGATTTTCCAAATGACTTGGATAAAAATCAAACATACGTTATTAATCTTAGTAGAAATATAATGGATGAACATGGAGTTGAATTAGCTGATGCAATCTTTTTAGCATATAGCACTGGTAAAAATATTTCTAAAGGATCTATATCAGGGATCGTTTATGGTGAAGGTAAGTCATCAGTTCACTTATGGAAAATAAAAGACAATAGTAGTTTTCAAGATATTGTTTTTACAGATCCTCCTAATTATATAACTGATGTATCTAATAAAGGGTTGTTTGATTTTCAGTATTTATCAAAAGGTGATTACTTTATTTTATCGCTGGATAGAAATTTTTCAGGGATGCCTCTGAATAAAGATAGAATGGCATATGGACTTAATTGGAACAAAATAATTTCTCTTCAATCAGATGAGGTTTTATCAAATGTTAACATGTTTAAAGGAAAATTTAAATCTCATTTAAAGTTATTAAGTGGAGAATGGTATGGGACTGATTGGGGCAGAATGAATTTTAACCTTTCGTTAAAGAATATAAATAAAGATTATATATTAAAAATTATTTATGATGAAAAAGAGAGCAATGACATTACTTCCTTTGTCGACCCTGAAGATGAAAAATCATTAATTTTTATGGATTCATCTTTAAATAAAGTATTAGAAAATTTTCAAATGATTATTAAAGATTTATATATTGATGACAATACACGCTTAGATTCATCATCATTAATTTTTTATCGTTCTCAAAATGATACTAGTTTAATAAAACTAACTTCTCCTGAATCAAATACGAAAATTGCTCCTAATAATTCTAATGAAATGAGTTTTATTGAATTAAAATATTCTAAACCTATTCCAATTTCAAAACAATTTGAATATCTCCTCTTCAAAAATGATTCAGTACAAGTTAAAGAAAAAACTGTTATAGTAAACCCGATGCAGGTGAATATAAGCCCTGAAGAAAACTGGGACCCAAGATCAAACTATTTGTTAATTATAAATGATGATTCTCTGCAGGATTCTACCATAAGAATAAATATATCAACGCTAAATTATACTAGATACGGTGGATTGCAGATTCCCATCACAGGATTGGAAATAAGCTCATTTGGGGCAGAGTTGCAAAACATTGAAAATCGGGAACTTAAAATGTTATCGTTCGTAAATTCCGAAAAAAAGATAGTGTTTGAAGAAATTCCTGAAGGAGAGTATTTAATTACTATTTTTAATGATATAAATAATGATGAACAATACAACTTTGGTAAGGTTAAACCATTTGAACCTGCTGAGTGGTTTTATGTTTTATCAGATACAATTGAAATTCGTGGTAACTGGGATATAGAGTTGCCGATAATCAATATAGAGGAAGTATATAAATAAATGTATTGTGTGATTATGGCTGGAGGAAGTGGAACTCGATTCTGGCCACTGAGTAGAAACAACAATCCAAAACAACTACTTAGTATAATAGGCGAAAAGTCCATGTTGCAAATCACAATTGATCGCTTACTTAAACTAAAAAAAGTTAAAGGGATATTTATTATAACCAGGTCAGATTTAGCTAAACAAATTAAAGAACATGTAAAAGGGGTTCCTTCTGATAATATAATTGTTGAACCTGAACCCAAAAATACTGCTCCATGTATAGCTTTAGCTGCTTTGAAAATAGCAGAAATAAATGAAAATGCTACCATGGCTGTATTCCCAGCTGATCATTTGGTCATAGGGCATAGAGAATTTGAAAATTCAATAAATACTTCAATTAGCATAGCACAAAATAGTGAAGGACTTGTGACATTAGGCATGGAACCTTCGTTCCCATCAGTGGCATACGGATATATCCAGCATGAACTCCAAAGTATTAAGGGTCATTCAAATGCATTTAAAGTAAAAGCATTTGCAGAAAAACCACATTTGGATTTAGCAAAAAGATTTATTAAAAGTAAAGATTTTTTATGGAATGGTGGCATTTTTATATGGAATGTAAACGTATTTATGAACAGCTTGAAAAATCATATGCCAGAACTACATGAATCTATTTCTTCAATCAAAAACTGTATTTATAGCGGAGAAAATTATGATGAGATTTGGAAAAACATTACTCCAGAATCCATTGATTATGGATTAATGGAGAAATCAGATAATATTTATGTAGTTAAATCTAAATTTGAATGGAGCGATTTGGGGTCATGGAATATAATACATGAAATTAGCCCAAAAAATAATCAAGGTAATTCAATTATAGGGGATGGAATGATTATTGAAGGAAAAAATAACTTTTTACAATCAAATGGTCAGTTCATTGCATTATTGGGTGTTGATAATATTGTTGTTGTTGGTACTGAAGATGCAATATTGGTTGTTAATAAAGAAAAAGTAGAAGAAGTAAAAAAAGTAGTAGAATATTTAAAAGATAATAAAAAAGAGTTATTATAAGAATGGCTAAGAAACAAGAAGAATTGCTTGCGTTATTTGAAGAGTTAGCTGATAAACTGAATATAAAATTAGTGCAAGACAAAGGTGATTTTACTGGTGGATCTTGTTTAGTAGAAAATGAAAACTTTATTGTTGTCAATAAACGTAAGCCTATTGAACAAAGATTAAAAATTTTAGCTCAAGAATTTAGCAAGAAAAATCTTTCAGATATTTATATTGTACCCGTATTAAGAGAATTTATTGAACATTCACATTCCCAAACTAAATAACAAATTATTTCGTTAAAAAACTTGATTTGTACTTCAAGTTAAATTACAATTCTTAGCGTTTTTTTTAATAATAATCCGAGGATACAATGAAAGAATTTACATCTGGAGATATAAGGAATTTTGCTATAGTAGGTCATGGAGCATCTGGAAAGACAATGCTTTGTGAGGCGATGCTTGCATGTGCAGGCGAAATAAATCGTATGGGTTCTATTGAATCTAAGAATACAGTTTCAGACTACCATCATGATGAGCATGAAAGGCAAATCTCAATCCATTCTTCACCACTTCATCTAGAATGGATGAATAAAAAGTTTAATATTATTGACACACCAGGGTATTTGGATTTCATTGGAGAAGCAATTAGCTCATTAGCTGTTGTCGATATGGCGGTTGTTTTATTGCATGCAGTAAATGGCATTGAGGTTGGAACGGAACAGGTATGGTCCTTTGCTTCAAAAAATAAAATTCCAAAAGCTTTAGTGGTTAATGGATTAGATCGAGAACATACAAAATTTGATGAGATATTAAACCAGGCTAAAGATCATTTTGGTAATAATGTTTTTCCTATGCAATTACCTGTAAATGCCGGCCCAGGATTTAATCAAATAATTGATGTACTCAGAAGTGAACTAATTACATATAATACAGATGGGAGTGGAAAATATACCGAATCAGATTTGCCTGATGAATGGAAAAGTCGTGTAGAAGAATTACATCAAGAATTGATCGAATTTGTTGCAGAATCAGATGATGCTTTATTAGAGAAATTCTTTGAGCAAGGAAATTTATCTGAAGATGAAATGCGAAGCGGTATTCATGATGCAATACAAAATCAAAGTTTTATTCCATTATTTTGTACTTCTGCTAATATCAATGTTGGTGTAACAAGATTAATGGAATTTATTTCTAAGTATGGATCATCACCGGTGGATAGAGGAACTGTGATAGCAAAATCATTAACTTCTGATGAAGAAGTATCTGTGAAATTGGATGGAGAAGAACCAGTTGTGAATGTATTTAAAACTATAAGTGAAGCACATGTAGGAGATTTATCTTTTTTCCGAGTTTATTCTGGGAGTGTTAATGCAGGTATGGATATGTTAAATACTACGCGATCTAAGACAGAGAGATTTGGTCAAATGTATTTACTAAATGGCAAGAATCGAATGAGTGTAAACCGTCTTAATGCGGGTGATATTGGTGCAGTAGTGAAATTAAAAGATACTCATACAAGTAATACTTTATGTTCACAAAAATTTCAAGTTGTTATGGATCCAGTTGTACTTCCAAATTCAAATATTCATATGGGTATCATTCCAAAGGCGAAAGGTGATGAAGAAAAATTAGCTGTTGGTTTATCTACACTCCATGAAGAAGATCCAACTTTTATTTATCATGTTGATCCTGAATTACATCAAACAGTTATTTCAGGTCAGGGAGAATTACATTTACAAGTATCAATACAAAGGTTACAAAGAAGATTTGGAATTGAGATTGAGACTTTTAAACCAAGAATTCCTTTTCGTGAAACAATTAAAGGTAAATCAGAAGCAAAATATAGACATAAGAAACAATCTGGTGGAGCAGGTCAATTTGCTGAGGTATGGATGAGAATAGAGCCAAAAGAAAGAGGCGAAGGAGTTGAATTTGTTTCTTCTCTTGTTGGCCAAAATGTCGATAGAGTATTTGTCCCTTCTGTTGAAAAAGGAGTATTATCTGCTTGCGAAGATGGTGTGATTGCCAAGTATCGAGTAGTAGATTTAAAAGTAGATTTTTATGATGGTAAACAGCATCCAGTTGATTCAAAAGATATTGCTTTTCAGATTGCTGGCAAAGGAGCCTTCAAAGAAGCATTTAATAATGCCCAGCCTTGTTTACTTGAACCAATAATGGATGTTGAAGTTAGAGTACCTGAAGATTTTATGGGTGATGTTATGGGTGATGTATCTAGTAGGAGAGGAAAAATTATGGGGATGGATTCTGAAGGTAGCTTTCAGGTTATAAAAGCAAAAATACCACAATCTGAATTGTATCACTATTCTACAGTAATACGTTCGTTAACAGGTGGAAGAGGTTTGCATTCTGAAAGTTTTAGTCATTATGAATATTTACCTCAAGAATTACAAAAGCGTTTTGTTACAGAATCTCAAATTGATGATAGTGAATAAATATGCAGCAGCTTTGGGCACCATGGCGAATAAGTTATATTAAGAAACAAAAAGAAAAAGGATGTATTTTTTGTTCAAAGCAAAAATCAACTAATGATAAGAATTCATTAGTACTTTATAGAGGCTTGCATTCTTTTTTATTAATGAATTTGTATCCTTATAATAATGCACACCTTCTTATATCTCCATATAAGCATGTGGATTGTACTGATCAATTAGATATAGAAAGTTTAAATGAAATAATATGGCTTGCCAATCAATCAATGATTATTATGAAAAATAATCTTAATGCCGAAGGATTTAACTTTGGGGCAAATATAGGTAAAGCAGGAGGAGCCGGGATTGCTGAACATATACATTTTCATATTGTACCTAGATGGAATGGAGATACAAATTTTATGCCTGTTATTGGAGAAACAAAGGTGCAGATCCAAGGCCTTCAAGAAACCTATGATGAATTAAAAAATCACTTTGATGAAATAAATAGTTTATAATGGATTATTTTACTCATTCTTGGCTTCCGTACATATATCTTTATGGTGTTGGTGGAATTTTCTTTTTCTCAGGAGTTTATCTTGTATGGAAAACAGGTGCAGTTGATTTAAAAAAGCCCCATCATAGAACTTGGATGAAAGTTTTCTTTTTGGGTTATGCTTGGTTTATGATTGTACATGGTATTTTAACAATATTTGCACTTCAATAGACTATGGAAAATTTTCACAATATTGGCACTTCAACTGACTGGGTAGTAATGGTGGTGTATTTCTTAGCAATTATGTTGTTTGGAACATATTTTGGTAGATATACAAAAAATACATCTGATTTTTTCTTTGGAGGTAGACGATTTAGCTGGTGGTTGATAACAATGTCTATTGTTGCTACTGGCGTTGGAAGCCATAGTTTTGTCAAATATTCAGCTAAAGGATTTGAGCATGGCCTTAGTTCATCTATGACCTATTTAAATGATTGGTTTTTTGTACCATTCTTTATGTTTGGTTGGTTACCAATCATAGTATATTCAAAAGTACGATCAATTCCTGAGTATTTTGAAAAGAGATTCAATCCCTCAGCAAGATTTTTAGCAACGATTTTACTTTTATTCTATATGATAGGTTATATAGGTATTGGTTTTTTAACGCTTGGTAAAGCCGTTATTCCTATGCTCCCAGAATCATTTTATATATTTGGAAGCGTTGTAGATGTTACTCTAATGAGAGCAATTATTGTCATTGCAATTATTACAGGCGCATATATCACTTTTGGTGGTCAAACAGCTGTTATTTTTACAGATTTACTTCAAGGTTTTATTTTACTATTTGCTGGATTCTTATTATTTATGCTGGGCATTTCTTATTTAGGAGGAGGCCAAGAGTTTTGGGGGTTATTGCCAACTACTTGGAAATTACCTCTTGCAGATTTTAATAAACCGTCAAGTTTTAACTTTGTAGGTATTTTTTGGCAAGATGCTGTCGCAGGTTCAGTTGGATTTTTGTTTATGAACCAAGGACTATTAATGAGATTTATGGCTTGTAAGAATGTTAATGAAGGGCGTAAAGCAGCAACAATAAATATACTATTTGTATTACCTTTATCAGCAATAGTAGTTGGTAATGCTGGCTGGTTAGGTAAAGCAATGTCTGTAATGGATCCAAGTATTGTAAGCCCAAACACTAGCCCTGATGAAATTTTTGTTGTTGTTGCAAGTATAGTAACGAGTCCAGGTATATTTGGTTTTATTATGGCGGCACTTACTGCTGCATTAATGTCAACAGTTGACACATTAATAAATGCAACAGCCGCAATTTTTGTGAATGATGTTTACCGTCCTATAATGAGATATTTGAAAAAAGCATATTCAAATGATAAGCAAAAAGATAAAGAAGAGCTTTATGCAGCAAGAGTAACTTCAATGGTAATTACAGCAGCAGGTGTATTATCTGTTTTAGCTTTTATTCAATTCCCAACAGTATATGAAGCACACGGCTATTTTCATTCTACATTAACTCCTCCATTGGTAGTAGCAATATTTTTAGGAGTATTTTGGAAAAGATTTACACCAGCAGGAGTGATTACAACTTTTTTAGGTGGAGTAGTTCTTATGTTATTAGGAGCAAGATTCCCTGAGATATATATTTCACCATTTGATCATGGTATTGAAATGAATCCTAATCGTCCATATTCTTATATACGTGCTTTTTATAATCTTATTGTTTGTGTTGGCGTAGGTGTTTTTGTAACAATGACTACATTTATTCAAAAATCTTTAGTGACTTTAATCAAGAAGAATAATAATAGTAATACAGTTATGATGTGTTTAGTAATATTTGCAAGCATTTCATTTATACTAGCAATTCTTGGATCAGGTTCTTTTCAACATATTTTACCCTTATTTATCATTATTCTTGTCCCAATAATTGTTACTTACTATGGAAATTACGATGAAGAATTATCAACAAATGGATTGACTATTTATTCTATAAGTAATGCGAAAGAGGCTTTTAAAGGATCAAAACTAAACGAAAAAATTGGAGAAAAAGTTGAATTAAATTTTCATTTATCAAATCATGAAAAAGATGAAATTATGTGCTCCAAGAATGATTTATTAAAATTAGGCGCTGAAGTTGGTGATTTAGTATATTTATCTGATAAAAGAAAATGGTTGGGAGGTTTGAAATCAATTCATTCTACATTTGGAAAATCTCATAATGAGGATGGAGTAGTTTATTTAAATAAAGATCAAATCGATAATGGGTTGTTTGAAGAAAATAAAATTTTAATTGCTGAAAAAGAAATGTAACAATTTGTAGGAATATTAAAATAATATAAATTCGCCTCGCTTTTAAATATAAATAATGATTCCGGAGTAGCTCAGTTGGTAGAGCAGGTGGCTGTTAACCACTTTGTCGGGGGTTCGAGTCCCTCCTCCGGAGCAGATATAAACGGACATATTTTGTCCGTTTTTTTTAGAAGTAATCCGTGTGATTATATCTTGTAAATTCACTAATAGAGATTTAATTATTCAATTGTATGTCAAATGATGATAAGAAACTGCTTAATTCATTAAAAGAGTCTGATAAGAATGCGCTTCGTGATTTATTTTCAAAATACCATCAATCATTATTCAATTTTGTATTATATAGAGTTAAAGATGAAGTAATTGCTGATGATATTGTTCAGGATACTTTTCTTCGTGTATGGAAGCATAGAAATAGTATAAAGCCCAATCAGTCTTTTTTTTCCTATATTGCAAAAATAAGTAATAATCTATGTATGGACTATTTTCGTCATGAAAACGTAAAAGTTCGTCATCAAGAATTTATTCCAGAACCAACTAGCTCAGTCGTGGATAATCCAGCTACACAATATGAATCAAAAATATTAGAAGATAAAATTCATAGTATAGTAAATAATAGCTTACCTAAAAAATGTAGAGAAATATTTATCTTAAGTAGAGTCAATGGTCTGGCAAATCAAGATATAGCAGAAATATTAAATATTTCTCGTCGTACCGTAGAAAATCAATTATATAGAGCATTGAATATGTTGCGTTCTAAATTAAGAGATTATTTGTAAGTAATTAGTGAAATATGATCGTTATATAGTTAGTAAATGGAATAAAAATTATAAAATATTTGAAAAGGAATTCATTGAGTACATTTAAAAATAATTTACCAGATGATTTAAAAAATATTTGGGAATTAACCAGGAAGTTAAGGATTCATACTTCTCCAGATACGTCTGATGCGTGGATGCGCTTAGAGCAACGGTTAGATATGAAACAAAATACTTCTTCTAAGATATATTCTAGAAAATTATTTTCTTTTACAAAGCCTAAACTAGTATATGCTTATACAATTTTATTTGTTTTTCTTTTATTAACACCTATCATTTATAATCAATTGACTAATATTTCTGTATATGCAGATCGAGGGAGTCAAAAACAAGTTATTTTAAATGATGGTACAATTGTATCTATTAATTCAGAAAGCATATTAAAGTATAGTAGAGAATTTAATTCTGTATCTAGAAATGTTAATTTAAATGGAGAAGGGTATTTCCAAGTAGAAACAAGCACCACTCCATTTATAGTAAATACAGAAAATGGTACAATTACCGTATTAGGTACAAAATTTTATATTAACTCTAGACAAGATATGATTGAAATTGTTGTTAATGAAGGCTCTGTTTCTTTTAATCCAAATATTGAAAACCAAGAATCAGAAAATGTAATTATAAGGCAAGGTCATTATATTAATAATCAAACATTTACACCTCAAACTATTCCTCATCCTGAATATCCTGGATGGATCCATAATAAGTTAATATTAAACAAAACAAATCTTGAGACAGTATGTGATCAAATTGAACGTAAATTTGATGTGAATATTGTATTGGAAAGTATTGAGTTAAATAGGATTTCAATTACTGGTGTAATTGAAGCTAAAGATCTAGATGGAGTATTAACAACTTTAGCTATTTTATCTCAACGTTCTTATAGATTTGAAAAGGAAACATACATCTTTTACTAAACTTTTTTATATTATTGGAATATTTATATTCCTAAATATTTCTTCACTATTTAGCAAAAATTCTCCGATTAACTTTTCCTTTGTCAATCAGCCATTAAAACTGGCGATCGATTCCTTAGTTTTTACTTATGATTTAAATATAGTGTATAGGGATCAAATTGTTAATGATATAATGATTAATGCGATATGTAATAATTGTAATAGCGATGAAGCAATACAATCTCTATTAGATAATACCTATTTGGATTGGAAAAAGAATAATTATCAGTATATAATAATTAACAATAAAAAAATAGAAACGATATCTGGATATATAATTGATGCAAACAGCGGTGAATATATTCCTCATGCAAACGTTTATGTTAAGGAAGGTTTTTTGGGTACAATGAGTGATGAATTTGGGTTTTTTAAAATTTCTGGTGATATTGATGCAACCGATACATTAGTTATATCATATATTGGATATCATCCTTTAAAAGTTGTTAATAGTGTAAAAAATGAAGTTAATTATTTTGAAATAGTACCAAAAATTCTAGATGTTGAAACAATAAATATTTTTGGTAAGAAAATCGATTTTTTACAACGTTCTTCTGATCATGGCGTGTTATCATTTTCTCCAAGACATATAACAAACCTCCCAAATATAGGAGAAACTGATGTTTTTCGCTCATTACAATTGTTACCAGGTATTCAAATGGGTAATTCAGGATTTGCGGGATTATTTATACGAGGAGGAACTCCTGATCAAAATCGTATTATACTTGATGGTATGACAGTATATCAAGTAGATCATTTTTTTGGTTTTTTTAGCTCAATTAATTCAAATATAGTAAAAGATGTTCAGATATATAAAAGCGGTTTCCCGGCAAAGTTTGGAGGAGGAATATCAAGTATTATTAATATTACTGGTAAATCTGGAAGCACAAAAAAACAGAAATTAGATTTATTTACAAATATGTTAAGTGCAGGATTTACTTATCAGAAGCCAATATCAAAACGTGGTAGCCTTATATTTTCTGCCCGTCGTTCTTTTACTGATCAGTACCAAACAAAATTATATGATAAAATTCATAATTTCCTTGTTTCAGGAACTGGTTTAAATATTGGGTCTGAGTTGCCGTCAGACTCTATATCATACGAATCACAATATTTTCCAAATTTTTATTTTTATGATATAAATGCAAAATTCACTTATCTACCTACTAAAAAAGATATTTTTTCAATTTCTTTTTATGAAGGTAAAGATTATCTAGGAGAACAAAAGAAATTTAACTTTCCATTAGATTCCGTGGGAGTTGATCAAGTAAAAACAGATGAAAAAACTAGATGGGGAAACAGTGGTGTTTCTACAAGATGGTTACATCGCTGGTCAGAAACAGTGACCTTACAATTAGGCCTATCACGGACAACTTATCAAAGTAACCATTCATTAGATACTTTTTGGAGTGTAGATACTATTCTAATACCTGTATATCTTTCTAAGGATAAAAATACAATTATTGATCAAACTTTAAGATTTAATATTTCTTATAATGCTTCTAAAACTCATTTAATAGAAGCAGGTTTAATTAATACGAATTATCATACTGATTATTCTTTGGATTTAGGTGATTCTATTATTTTTATTAATGAAAATATTAAAGGAAGCCTTGTTGAAGGTTATATTCAAGATAGGTGGTATCCTTTATCAAAATTTGAAATATTATTTGGTTTGCGATTGGAAAAATTTAGTAAAGGAAGTCAAGTGCTAATGGACCCAAGGTTTACCGCATCTTATCATTTGACTAATAATTTTAGTTTAAAAATATCCCTAACTCGCAGCCATCAATATCTAAACAGATTTAATAATGATTTAATTACCAATGGAAGCAAGTTTGTTTGGTTAATTCCTAATAAACATATGCGACCAATGAGCTCAATACAAAAAAATCTTGGTTTTCAATATGATAATCCGGAAATATTCTTTGGTTTTGATTTCTATTCCAAAACGGTAAACAATATTTCAGACTTTTCTCAATTAGTCTTTCCAGTTGATGTATACAGTTCATCAAGTAACATGCTTACATTTCAAGGTGAAGGAATATCAAATGGTTTAGAATTATTTGTCCATAAAAAGAATGGAAAACTGAAGGGTTGGGCTTCTTATAACTATGGTATAATACAATGTAACTTTCCACAATTAAATGGAGGAGAAACATTCCTTGCGGATCATGATAGAACACATGAGTTAAAGTCAGCTATAATTAGCTCTTTTGGTAAATGGACACTAACTATTACAGGTCTTATTACTTCTGGAAGCGTATTTACACCAAGAAAAAATCTAATGATTCGTGAGAATGAAAATGCCAATTTTACACTCCAAGCAGAACCAGGAACAAGAAACACCAAAAGGCTACCAACTATACAACGAGTAGATTTAAGCTTAAATAGATCAATATTGTTTTGGGATAAAAATATAGATATAGGTTTATCAATTTTTAACGTATTTGATAGAAAGAATATTAGTCATAGATCTTATAATTTATTAGTTGAACCTTTTATTACTACAGATGTAAAAATGCTTGGGTTTACTCCAACAGTTTCAATACAGATGGGTTTTTAAACTGTATTAAATAAAAAAAATTGTTTTTACCATTATATTTTTAGGTGTAACATTATGTTCTAAGTGTAAAAAGTATATAATTTTAATAAAATGAATAGAAAAATAATTATATCATTAATACTTATTGTATCAGCTATTACAGGACAGATTTCTCCAACACTATCATCTGAAATCTACAGAATTGGGGATACAGTTTCTGACTTTTCAGGTTCAATTTGTACTGAAATAAATCAGACAATTTCCTTATACGATTATAATGGTTCTGAAAATAATTCCGATCATTATATTATTTGGCTGATATTTTTTAATCCAACTAGTCGTAATTGTCAGCTTGAAGCATCTTACACCCAAACAATATTCGAACAGTTTTCTAATGAAGGATTAATGACTATTGGAGTAGGCAATGGATGGAGAGAAGCAATGGAATGCAAAAGTTGGGAAGAAATGTTTGGTGTTTCTTATCCGATAATTGATGATAATAATTCTGATATACGTAATTTGTTTACCAGAGGGACTGTTCCTCATCATGTATTAATTAATCATGAGATGAAAGTTGTTTATACTTCTCGTGGGTATATTATGCCACCTTTTGGTAATGAATTCTTAGCAATATTAAATAATTCTTTATCTGAATTATCATCTTTATCATTAACAAATACATTGATTCCTAATAATCCAGGTATAAAACAATGTTATCCGAATCCTTTTAATCCGTCAATTACTATTAATTTTGAACTAACAGAAAAAAACTTTACCAATATATCTGTATATAATCTATTAGGTGAAAAAGTAGATAATCTTTTATCAGATAATTTTTCTGCTGGGAGTTACAGTATAAAATGGAATGCTATATCATTTCCAACAGGCGTATATTTTGTGAATCTAGCTACAGCATCATTCAGTGAAACTCGCAAGATTATTTATCTTAGATAACTCAACAAATTATCCATTCCAAATACCTATACACAATAGAATACCTGTTACGCTATGCATGATTATAGTCCCCCAGTTTGCTGGTTGAAGTAATCGGTTATTATAGTATTTGTAAAGCGTTTTAGTAGCTGAAATACCAAAATAAATTGCTAATAAAGCTATTAAGGACAACATTGGCAAAGTTCCATTAATTGCTAAAATAATTATACTAATGAACGCTGATGAAATTAATGTGACATATCCAGCTCGAGCTTTTTCAGGCCCTAAAACAACAATTAATGTATTTTTCCCCGTAGCTTTATCACTATCATGATCAGGAAACTCATTCATATAAACAACTGCAGCTATTAGGAATCCAATTGGTATTCCAGCAAGGAAGGCTTCTGGTAATAATTGGCCAGTTTGAACAAGAGCACTTCCAGCAACCATTAAGGGTCCAAAGTTTAATCCAATCAATAGTTCACCCATTCCTTTCCTAGAGGAGAATTTGAAAGGTGGCGCTGTATAAAATAAGCCGGAAAAAAATCCAATTAAACCTAACCATAAAATAGGTAACCCAGACTTTATAATTAAGGGTACTCCAACAATAGCGCTAAGAGCAAATGTTACTATGGATACCATTAGAACTCCTTTAGGAGAGATTAGCCCCATCTGAATACTTCTGCTACCACCATTTAATCCTTTGTTGCTATAATTATAATTAAGAGCATCAGTTCCGCTTATATGATCAAAATAATCATTCGAAGTATTCGTACCTATATGCAATAATGAACCTGCGAGGAGAGTAAGCCCAAGCCATCCCCAACTTATATCTTGACCAAGCATTGAAGTAACAGCTGCTCCTGCAAAAATAGGAACAAATGTTGCACTTAAAAAAGGTAGTCGCATAATGACCATCCATTTAAAAACTTTTGTCAACAAACTGATTTTAGGCCGTACATCATCTGGGGTTTTATTTTTAAGTGGAGTTGTTATTCCACAATAACCAATATGTTCACCATTTTTATTTTTTGTTGGCGTGATTTTAATTTTGCATGGGATTTCATCGCCATTTTTATGTAAAAATACGGTGTTTCCTTCCCATTCTCCTTTTTCAACAGCTTCATTTAACCAATTTACAACATGTCCTAATACAATCTCTCCACTGCTAAAGTCACTAACTCGTCCTTTCCCAATCATCTCATCTTCTGTATAACCAAATAATTTTACAGCACCTTTACTTAAGGTTTCAATTTTTCCATCTAGATCACAAGTAATTACGCTTTTAATTTTTTCACTCATCATGATTTCCTTATTATATTTTTGATTCTAAAATTTTTTTCTGATTTATTACAGCCAATGTTAACCGACTGACACAAATCAAATCTTCATTATCATTTTTAATATCTATATTCCAAACATGTATTTTTTTCCCTATCTTTTTTGGAGTTGCCTTACCATACACCCATCCTGTTCGAACACTTTTTAAATGATTTGCATTTATTTCAACACCTACAACAGCTTCTTTTTCCCAGTTAATATGTAAACCACCAGCAAAGCTACCTAGTGATTCTGCAAAAGCAACAGATGCCCCACCATGAAGTAATCCAAAAGGTTGTATTGTTCTTTTATCTACTGGCATACGACCATACACATATTCTTTAGTAGCTTCCAAAACTTCAATGCCAATATGACCAACCATCGTTTTAGAATTGAAATGATTAATTTTATCTATATCAAATGTTTTATTCATTATAAAGAGACCGTGAATATAAATAATTATTTTTCTTTATACTCAACACATTGTTTCTAATTTTTCTAAAAAGAGATATAAAATTTACCAATGCAATTATTCCATAAAATAATTAATAATAAATTATAATATGAAATTTGATACGATAATATGTCATTATGCTGAGGTTGGCCTCAAAATTGGTAACAAACGTTTCTTCGAAAATTGGTTAAAACAAAATATTAAATCATCATTATTAAAAGTTATTTCGAAAGAAGAATTTGGTATCAAAATAATACATGGAAGGATTTTAGTTGAACTAAATAAAGATATATCTAATCAAAAGAAAAATATTACTAGAGCATTATTAGACACTTTTGGTATAGCCTATTTTGCGTTTGCGAAAACAATCCAACAAGATATAAGAACAATTAGAAAAGAGTCAGTTTCTATATTAAAAGAAAATCAATTTGAAACATTTAAAATTAAAGCTAGAAGACCTGACCATGGTTTTCTTCTTACCGCACAACAGGTGAATGAGGATGTTGGCGCATTTGTATTAAGTAAAATAAATAAAACAGTAAAATTGAATCATCCAGATATAACCTGTTATATTGATATAGTTCAAGGTGTTGTTTTTATATATACAGAAAAAATTATAGGATTAGGAGGGCTACCTACAGGAGCGAATGGAAAGGTTGTTGGATTATTATCTGCAGGTATTGATTCTCCTGTAGCTACTATTTTAGCAATGAAAAGGGGAGCTTCCGTAATTCTAGTACATTTTCATTCTGTTCCA
>JAZAOA010000066.1:0-15556 GCA_036228285.1 Fidelibacterota bacterium | reverse complement strand
AACCAATTTCATTGCCATAGAGTTCATTTGCAATAGTAGCAACTGTAAAACTATGAGATGTATGTCCAGAAGGAAATGATTTACAACAACCACCATTTGGGCGTACTCTACCAAAAGATCTTTTCATTAATTCAGTAATTACGCCATTAGTAATCATAGCCAATGTTGAAAATTCGAGTTTTTCAGAAAAATAATTATTCTCTTTTTTTGCTATAGAAGTACCTACAATAGATGACCATATTATCCAATGTGCCCAATAACCTCCATACATATCACCAAAATGTGAAACTTTTTCCGACAACAACCCTTTATCCTGTGCATATGCTTTTACATTTTGATCAATTGTTGTTGCTGCTAACGCTGCTAACGCTGCAGATCCTAAAATAAATTGATTTGAATTATTTGATAATATTTTTTTACTGGATTCAGAAAAATAATCTATTAGTTTGGTATCACTTTGAGCATCTAATATAGATGATGTAAGTAATATGCAAATATATATACTATTAATAATTATCTTCAAAATACTAAATATATAATAATAATTGAGATCATTGCTGATATAGCAAATGGCTTTAGATTAATTTCTTTTCCTGAATTTTTATCACTCAAAATAACTTCAGATTTAGGCAAACGATATACCCAATAAGTAATTGATAAAAAGTAAATAATGAATAATGATTTTGCAATTTGAAGATTAATATTAAGTAAAATATCCCTCATAAATTGCCCTGGTATTCGCAATATATTGGAAATAGTGTCTGCAATCGAAACAGATATAGATATAATAATTGCTAATATATCAATCATATCTATATACCATCCCTTTTAATTTTTCATCTGGCTCTTGTGTAGTATTTATACTAACAATTACTGTAAGTATAATTGAAAGAACAAACGACCAAAGAGCAACATATAAAAACGGTTCAGATACTTGAAATAATGGTATTGTAGCTGTACTATGTACCCACATTAATAGCGCAGAAAACAAAACGCCACCAATTAAACCTACTAAAGCACCTGTACCCGTAGCTCGCTTCCATAAAACACCCAAAATAATTATAGCAAGACTTGGTCCCTGGAAAAATGATAATAATGTTTGTGCTAAATCATACAGACTTTCAAAACCTGTTGCAAATTGTGCAACGTAAATAGCAACTAGTATAAAAATAATGGTAAAAGTCCTGCCAACTAATAAATAATGGGTATCATCCGCATTAGGCTTAAAATATTTTTTATAAATATCTGTTGTCCATACTGTTGCGGCAGAATTCAAGAATGAATCTACGCTAGACATCAAGCCTGCAAGAAATGCGGCAAAGAAAATCCCTAATAATCCTGTAGGCATAATTTCTTTGATTAATGTTGCCATTGCTTTATCTGCATCAGCTATATTTGGGTTATAAGCTAATGATATTATTCCTGGTACAACCATAGCGAATGGAATCAGAATTTTTAATAATGCACCAAAAATATAAGAGGCTTTAGCATCAGCCATAGATCTTGCGCCTAGTGAACGCTGTACAATTGATTGATTTCCAATCCAATATGCGTTTGCCAAAACAAAACCTAAACCGAATAGTATACCTGACCATGGGTGCGGAGTTTTAGTATCCACTGGTAATACAAGAGAAAAATGATCTTTAGTTCTTTCTCCCATAGCTGTTATTATTCCTACAAATTCGCTAACCCCACCAAGTTTAAATATTCCAAAAAATAATACAAAAAGTGATCCTCCTAACATTACAACACATTGAATAACATCAGTATACACAACAGCACGAAGCCCGCCTAAAAAAGTATATAATCCTATTACAATTCCCATAATTAGAATTGAATAAAATATATTCCAGTCTGGCGCTCGTGCACGGTTCATATTTTTTTCACCCCAAGAAGCGCTAATTTCTTCTTCATTAAAGGAGACAATCGGAATGCCATAAAATAAATCATTATTTTTTGATTCAAATGGAAGTTTACTATCAACAAAAATGATAATAGGATCTCGATCTTTAGATAGTTGGATCCCTTTATCTATCGTATCAGCATAAATAAAATCATATTTTTTTGCATCTGTAGAACGAGCAATTTTTTGAATAGCAATTTTATTTTCACTCAAAATTAATACTTTAGGATTAAGATCTAATAAAACATTAAGCATTACAGCAGAAGCATATAATATAATACCTAAGTTAATAGGCATATATATTCCCCATATTAATGCAGAAGTAGTTTGTACAGATGAATTATATCTTGCGCCTAACCATTCAGGAATAGTTGAAACCTTCTTTTTCCAAAACATGGGAATGAATAAAAAAGCACCAATAATCATAACAGGAACACTTCCCAGCCAATCATAATTTCCAAGTACAATACCATATAAGTAAGCTGACCCAGCAATTCCTACCATATCTACAGCACCAATATCAGAAACAACTAAAGACATTCCAATAGCCCACCAAGGTAAAGATCGTCCTGCTAAAAAATAATCTTTTCCAGATTTTATTTTTCTACCTATATAAGCACCAAAAGCTACTGTGCCAATTAAGTAAATAATAATTATTGTATAATCTATTGTACCAAGTACCATTATAATAGCATTCAATTACTATGAATAATAATTTAAATATCTATAACCATAATAAAACTATAAAAAAGGATGTAATGATGAAAGCATTGGTATGTAAAGATTTTGGTCCTGTTGATGATCTTGTCTGGGAAAAAGTAACAGATCCAATACCAAAAAATGGTGATGTAGTTGTTGATATCAAAGCCGCAGCACTGAATTATCCAGATAATTTGATAGTGCAGGGTTTATATCAATTCAAACCAAATTTTCCATTCTCTCCAGGATCTGAAGGTGCTGGAATAATTAGCGCTCTTGGAGAAAATGTACATGATTTTAAAATTGGGGATAAAGTTTCTTTTTTATCCCAATGGGGTTCCTTTGCTGAAAAAATTTCAATTAATCAAACACAACTAATTAAAATGCCAGAAAATATGAGTTTTGAATTGGCTTCAGCCATTCAGTTGACATATGGAACTAGTTATCATGCATTAATACAAAGAGGTAGATTAAAAGATGAAGATGAAGTTCTAATCCTAGGATGTTCTGGGGGAGTTGGTTTAGCTGCTTTAGACATTGCAAAAGCATACAATATTCGAGTTGTTGCTGCAGTATCTTCGGAAGAAAAAGCTGATTTATGTAAACAATATGGTGCAGATGAAGTTGTGATTTACGGTTCTAAAAAATTAGATACAGAAGATCAAAGAAAATTAACTAAAAACTTGAGAGAAAAAAGTATCAAAGGAGGATTTGATATTATCTATGATCCTGTTGGAGATTGCTATACTGAACCTGCGTTACGTTCTATAAATTGGAAAGGTCGATACTTAGTAATTGGATTTGCCGCAGGTAAAATTCCAAAAATTCCTTTAAATCTAGCGCTACTTAAAGGATGTGAAATTGTTGGAGTTTTCTGGGGCGCATTTACTGCAAACGAGCCAAAAAATAATATAAATAACATAATTGAAATCGGTAAACTGATGTCATCTAAAAAGATAAATCCTTTTATATCAAAAAGATTACCAATGGAGTCATCAGCTGAAGCTATTAAAATGATTGGAGAAAGAAAGGTGCTAGGAAAAGTTGTTCTAATAAATGAATAGAAATGACTATATATATAAACCCATAAATATTGAATCATTATCACGCTCTAATTCATCCATACCGTATTTACTATAAAAATTAAATGCACGATCATTTTTAGCGCCAAGCTCTAAGTGAACACCTGTAATACTATTTCTTTTCAAATGAGAAATAAAATGATCCATCATTATCTTACCCTGTCCTTTTCCTTGAGCCCTAGGTAATAAATCAATGTGTAAATGAGCAGGGAAATCTTTAAATAGTTTTTTTTTCAATGGTTGAAATAATATGCTTGTTGTTTTTTCTGTCCGATTCCATTTTAAAGGATCGCCAGTTGGCTGAACATAATTTGTACGTATAGCTGGAAACCACTCTTTATCCATCCAATTATAAAACTGATTTGAGTTCATTGTACCCATTATATATCCACATACTCCTTTATTATCATTTAGAATGAATACGGATTGCGGTTCATACTTCATATATGGACCAGCATATATATGACCAAGAACTAAAGGATCATTAAATAAGTGGGTTGCATCTTTTCCTGATTCTCCTGTTTTAAGACAGATGCTATATACAAGATCTTTATCAGAAGATCGATAAGATCTAATATTAAAATCAGACATGCTCCATAAATTCTATTCTATTTCTAGCAATTCAACTTCAAAAAGCAATGTACTATTTGGTGGGATTCCTCCCCCACTACCTCTAGCCCCATATCCTAATTTAGAAGGAATTGTTAATTCCCATTTTGCACCAACCTGCATTAATAATAAGGCTTCAGTCCAACCTTTAATTACACCATTTACTGGAAAAGATATAGGTTCACCGCGATCATATGAACTATCAAAAACGGATCCATCAGTTAAAGTCCCTTTATAGTGAACTTTTACTTTATCCGTTTGTAACGGACTTGGTCCATCACCAGGTCTAATCACTTTATATTGCAATCCACTAGGTAAGGTTACTACGCCTTCTTTTTTGGAACTTTCAGCTAAATACAACTCTTCTGCTTTTGCAGCTTCCTGTGCCTTTCTCTGAGCAACCTCACGTTGTTTTTGTTGAAATTCTTGACGAAACTTTACAAGAGTCAATTGTACTTCTTCTTCTGTTAATTTTATTTCTTTTTCATTAAATGCATCATCTAATCCTTTTGCTAAAACAATAGGGTCAATATCCATTTCCTGATATCGAAAAGATTTACCAATATCTACACCAACACTATAACTAACAGTATCCATATAATCATTTAATTCGACTTGAGATATCTGATGTTCATTTTCTCCCGTATTTGAACATGATATAGTTATTACCAATACTGTTATAATTATTCCACTAAAATGTTTCATTTATTCATCCTTTTCTAATTCATTTTTTTCATCTGGTTTGATTCGATATTTTAATACTGTCCAAACAACCCAAAAATTGAGAAGAGAAGTTAATAAAAATGCTAGGATTGTACGGATATCTAAATAGCCACCACCAGTTTCAGCAAACAAAAAATATGCACCAATATTGGCAACAGCAAACATTAACCATGATAGAACACTTACTCCACTTGGGTCATGTGTTTTCCATAATTTTATTAATTGCAATAATGCTGCGCCGGGCAAAACAAGAGCCGGCATCCATGTTAAAAATTCAATCATTAATAATCTCCATAAATTACTATAGCTCTAAATGTAAGATAAAAATTGAAAAATACTTATTTAATTTCTAGAAAGCTTCACTGCAGTACCATATGCTAATAATTCTGCAGATCCTTGCAGTACCATTGATGTTTGAAAACGTACACCTACTATTGCATCAGCATTTAATTCTTTTGCCCGATCCAACATTCTTTGTACTGCCTGCTCTCTAGCTTGCGCCATCATTCCAGTGTATTCTGGAATTTCCCCACCTACCATAGATCGCAAAACTGCAGTTATATCTTTACCCAAATGTCTTGCGCGTATTGTATTCCCCATTACCATTCCTAATGATTCACTAATACTATATCCAGATACAGATTCAGTTGTTACGTATTTCATTCTTCAATATCCTTAAACTCATCTTTTTCCCTTTCTTCCTGAATAATGCTATAAAGTAATACGAATACTCCAAGCACTACAGACATAAGAGCTAAACCAAGTAAAGGATTATTAAAAATGAGTGCAATAATTTTTCCTATAAACACTAAAATAAATACTACTGCACCTCCGAGAATTAAATAAATGCCTGTTTGTTTCATGCAAAAACCTCTAAAAATAATATTATTTCACTAAAAATAGTGCATTTCAACTATTCAGAAGATAAACTACTGCTTAATTAAATCATTTGAAAATATTTAATCATGATAGAAACTGATTTTTCCATACGAACATTTCGTGGAGGATATGATAATAATTTTTCATATTTGGTATCATGTATGCAGACTGGGATGCAATTCTTGGTTGATGCTGCAATCTCAATTGAAAAAATAAAACCTTATATTAATAAACAACTTGGAGCATTGCTAATTACACACAGTCATGGTGATCATACCGCGCATTTAGATGAGATGCTGACAGAGTATCCAAATGCAAAATATATTGGATACAAGGATTTAATACATAAAAATAAAAAATTTAAATTTTACCCAGTAAATGATAATGATAGAATAATCTTAGGAAAAATAAATATGGATATAATGCATACACCTGGGCATTTTCCTGATTCTATTTGTTATAAGATGGAAAACATCATTTTTACTGGAGATACATTATTTGTAGGCAGAACAGGGAGGACAATAGGTCCTAATGCTAGCACCAAAGATTTGTACCATAGTGTATACGATAAGATTTTATCATTACATGGTAATACACTAATTTACCCTGGTCACGATTATGGAGAAAAACCTACAATAAGCATAAAGGACAACATAAAAATAAGTCCATTACTTCAAGCAAAAAGTGAAAAAGATTTTATTGAGCGAATGGCAGCTTATGAAGCTAATCGTTAACATAATAACAAGGAGTAGCTACTATGAAAAAATATCTTAGCGGATTATTAACAGGTACTATTGCAACTGTATGCATTTTTATTTTTATGGGTGCAAGTCAGATTGATGATGATTCTTTAAAAGTAATGCTTGGTCGTATTGATGCCTACTTGAGTGGAGATACAAGCATTGGTCCAAGTGGAAGATATCAATTGCAAAGCTTTAGTATTGATCGTACTCATTGGCATTATCTTTTAGATACAACTACTGGTGAATTATACCGTATGGAGCCTAGCCGCACCCCTGCAAATGCTCGCTGGGTGCTTAGTGCAGAACCAAACTTTAAAAAATAATGATGGGTATATATAAAAAAGTTTGCATTGGATTTGCTTTTATCTTATTACTAACATTAGTCACTTGTCAGGATAATTCAGAATGTTCCGATTGTGGCGGAGATCTTCTAGATGGTTTTTTATTCAAAAAGGTAACTCAAGAAGACTTGGCTGATATTGGGAGCATTGATGGTGTTAATATTGATGTATGTATTCGTTATCAGTTAAGCAGTTTAGCGGATGGGGATTTTGACTTGGAGAGTATTGAAGTTGTTGATGACTGTTGTTGCAATTGATCTGATATGATTCTTAATTATTTTCAAGAATCAGATAAAATAGATACTGCAATAATTGGACTTCATGGATGGACAGGCACTGAGTATTCTATGGTGCCTGTTGCTAAATCTATGAAAGTCCCTAATGCAAAATGGTATATTCCAAGAGCTCCTTATAATGCAAGTAGCGGCAAAGGTTATACATGGTTTAGTGGATCACCTGAAACTGGGTGGAAGAGCAAAAAGACATTTAATTTAATGGATAAGATTTTTAATCAAATTATTAATGATGGTTTCTTTCCAAATAAAATCATTTTGCTTGGATTTTCTATGGGTGCAAGTCTAGCAATACGATATGGATTAACTTTAGATGTTATACTAAAAGGAATAATTCCTATAGCTGGAATGGTACGAGATACAGAAGAACTATTAGATTCTTCATCTATAGAAAGTAAACAAACACCAATTTTAATGATTCATGGTAAAAAAGATTCGGTTGTTGATTATCATAATAGTATTAACCTTGGAAAAATATTAAAAAATAATGGATATACATCACACGTAGAAATCGTTGAAAGCGGTCATATAATTAGCATTCCTACTTCTAGACTTGTAAGAAGCTTTATAAAAACTGGAAGTATAGAAAAAATGAATTTAGCATTATAGTATTATAAAGGATTAGTATATGGAACATGTAGAGATACACCCCTTACTAGATAAGGATAAACAAGAAAAAGCAAAAACATACGAGAACGAAAAAAGAAAAATTGGAATTGTTGGATCAATATTATCACTAGCATTTATTTTAATATTTTATTTCAGTGGCCTTAGTAATTATTTGGCAAATATTCACCTACCATTTATATATACATTCCTCATTTATATAACTATCTTTCATATATTATCAACAATTATTGGATTACCTCTAGGCTACTATTCAAGCTATATCCATGAACATAAATGGGGTTTTTCAAATTACACCAATAAAACATGGCTTTTTGATCAATTCAAATCATTTGCAATTAGTTTAATATTATTACCTTTCTTGCTGGGACTATTTTTCTGGGTGCTATGGAAATTTCCTGATTCATGGTGGTTGGTTGCGGCAACAGTTACGACACTCGTTTCAATTGTATTTGTAACCTTATTTCCTGTGGTTATTCTACCAATTTTTAATAAATATGATTCAATAGAAGATGAAAAATTAACGGATCAACTATCTGAAATACTGCATAAAGCAGGCTTAAAGCCAAGTGGGTTTTTTCGACAAGATATGAGTCGTCAAACAAAAAAAGAGAATGCTTTTCTCGCAGGGATGGGAAAAACTAGAAGAGTTGTTATTGCTGATAACTTATTAGAGCATATGACCTTATCAGAGATTAAATCTGTTATTGCGCATGAAGTTGGTCATTATCGTTATGCACATTTACCAAAGAACATATTATTAGGAACAATTCAACAGCTTATAATTTTTTATTTATTAAATATAATAATGAAATTGTTTTACCCTGAATTCCTAACATCTAATATACATAATCTTTCTCTATTCCCAATATTTAGCCTCATTATGAGTGTGCTATCTAGCATGCTTTTTGGCCCATTAAATAATCTGATATCACGCTACTTTGAAAGGCAAGCAGATAAAACTTCCTTGGAATTATACCCGGATAAAGATTCATTTCAAAAAGCTATGGCTGGTTTAGCAAATAGAAACCTTTCTAATGCGTATCCTGAATGGTGGGTAAAATTTCTTTACTATTCTCATCCTCCAATTGGAGAACGTTTATCTTTTGCGGAAAACTATAAGTTGTAGTAATTAAATTGGTCGTATATTAATTGCCTTATCTCCTTTGTGGTCATAATCCACATCAAAAGCAACATTTTGACCTTCACGTAATCCAAATTTTTGAAGTTTTGGTCCTATTCCAGAAACATGAACAAAATAATCATCTCCGTTCTCTCCAGTTATAAAACCAAACCCCCGATCTCGATTATATTCTTTAACAATTCCTTGCACGGACAAATACTATGTAAAAGATTTTTTTAACAATTCTATACTTTTGGGAACACCAGTATTTGCGTTTTCTTTTCCTTCAAATTCTAAAGATATATATCCCTTATACTCAACCTTATTTAATATTTCCGCGATTCTTGAATAATCAAGATCTAAGGTATACCACTCACCTCCTCCATAATAAGTTTTTGCCTGAACAAATACTGTTTGTGGTGCTATCTCCTCTAACTTTTCATAAGGATCTTCCAAAAAGTTTCCTGTATCCATTAAAACCCCTAACCAAGGTGAATCAATTGAATTTACGATCCGCAACAACCCTTCGGGAGTTCGAGTCAATCCCCAGTGATTTTCTAACGCTAATACAACACCAGCTTGCTCTGCATGAGGTAAACAATCTTGAATAGAATCTATGCACCATTTAAAACCATCATCCTCCGTATATCCAGGTAATACAGGCTCAATTCCTTTATTTGCCATCAAATCATCAAACGAATCAATTGTATTCCATCTTCCAGAATTAAGTCGGATATAAGAAATTCCTAAATCATGCGCAATATCTATGCATTTTTTTGTATGATCAATATTGTTTTCTCTTTTCTGTTTGTCTGGATCAACAAAATCTTGATGTATGGATAAACAAATCAGTTCAATGTTTTTATCTTGCGCTCTATCTCTTAATGAACGAATGTATTCAGGGCTCTCATTATCCATTTGAACATGAAGTACATCTACTCCATCTACACCAATATTAGAAGCATGATCAATAACTTGTTGAACTGTTACTTTTGGCTCACGAAAATGCCAGTAAGAATAAGTTGCTATTGCAAATTTATAGTTAGAATTCATATTTATTTTCCCACATGTTTGTAAAAAAGAACCTGCAAAAGGGGCAAGAAGAGCTGTTGAAACAAACTTTCTACGATCCATAATTATTTTTTTTCGGCAAAACGAAAATCATTTTCGCCAAATACTTCCTTACAATCAATTTCTGTACTATCTTCACGTTTATAGCACTTTTCAGAAATTAATTCACCATTATTAAATTCAACTTCACTCATTGTATTTCCTTCTTCACCTGGTTCTCCTCTATTCATATAATACCAGATCCAAGGCCCATCTTTTTTATCATCTTTGTAGATGCCTTGAAAAGCAATTTCATCTTTACGATAATAATCTACCCATTCTCCTACACGTTTCCCATTCGCAAATTCACGCACACCACTTATTTCACCATCCGGAAAATATCGAAACCATTTACCATGTTTTTTTCTATTTTTGTAACTGGGCTCTTCCTTTAATTGACCATTTTCATAATATTCGTATTCAAATGTATCATATAATTCTCCCATTCGCCACTCTTCAAATCTTTGATATCCTCTTTCATCCCAAAATGCCCATAATAAATGTTTTTTACCATATTCATAATAACCCTCAATCATTGGGCTCTCATCTATATACCATTCTTTATAATCACCATGCTTTAAATTGTTTTCATAATTAGTCTCAATAGATACTTCAAAAGTGGAATCATAATGTACATACCAGGTGCCTGTTTTCTTTCCTCCATCATATACTGATATTGTTGAATCCTTACCCTCTTCAAAATATGTATACCATTTTTGATCACGTTTTCCATTTTCTAAAAATACCGCATCAGCTTTACTTTGATCATTTTCGTAATACTCATAAATAAAACCATCAATGATGGAATCAGCATCATACACTTCATATTTGATTACAGAATCATTTCTAGCATAAGTCCACAATGCAGTCATTAATTCATTTTCATAATATCCTCTTTGCACTAATTCTTTTTTAATCGTCCATTCTTCATATAAACCATATTTTTTTCCCATTTTATATGTTGTTAGGTACTGTAACCGTTCATTATCAAATAACTGTCTCCATTCTCCATCACGAAAATATTCTGTAAATGATGGTTGTTCCATAAGGTTTCCATTATCATAGTATTTGAAAAAGTATTTTAATTTTGCAACACCCATATCATAATATTCATATGATTCCTGTCTTTTTAAATCTGGATCAAATGTAATCCAAACACCATGTTTAAGATCATTTGCATATTCTCCTTCTTTAATAATTCTTCCTTCTTCATCCCAAAGTGAGTACATGCCATTTGCTTTTCCACTAAAATAACTTAATCGTTCTTTCTTTTTACCACTAGGATACCACGTTAACCAATCTCCCGTTTTTAGTCCCATCTCATATTCACCTTTGGTTTCTTTTCTTCCTAGGCTATCATAAGACATAAAGCTACCATTTAACTTTCCAGAAGTATAGGAGGATTTCACTTTCACTTTTCCATTGATATACCATTCTTTTGAAGGGCCATCAAGTAAATCATTTGCATATGATTGTTTAAGTAATATTTGCCCTGACTCAGTATAATCTGCATATTTCCCTTCCAGCTTATCATCTTTATATGTCCTTATATACTTTGTTTGACCACTTTCATAATAACCAGTAAACTTTCCATTTTTCCGTCCTTCCTTATAGGATATCTTTTCAATCAATTGTCCATTGGGATAATGTAAATCCGCATATTCTGAAATAAGGGAATCCTGAACCCAATATTGATAATAAACATCTCCATTATCTTCATATGTGATCCACTCCTCATTCTTTTTTCCCATCTCATATCGTTCTATTTTTTTTGTTGTACCATCCTCTTTAACAAATTTCCATTCACCCATAGGCTTATCTTCTTCATATCGTTTTACATATTCTACTTTTCCGGAGGGATAGTAACCAGTGAATTTTCCATCCTTTAGCCCTTCTTTATAGGATATTTTCTCAATCAATTGCCCATTAGAATAATGCAAATCAGCGTATTCAGAAATAAGAGAATCTTGATCCCAATATTGATAATATGTATCTCCCTTTTCATCTATACGAAACCATTCTTCAACCTTTTTCCCTTCTGCATAAATTTGTTCTTCATTCTTGTCTCCTCCTGCAGTATAGAACTGCCACTTCCCATCTGGTTTATCTTCAGTATATTTTTTCTTATACTTTGTAGCGCCACTTTCATAATAACCGGTAAACTTTCCATCTTTTAATCCTTCTTTATAGGATATTTTCTCTATTAATTGACCATTGGGATAATGCAAATCTGCATATTCTGAAATTAATGAGTCCATATCCCAAAATTGATAATATACATCACCATTTTGCTCAATTCGATACCACTCATCATTGCGTTTTCCTTCCACATAAATTTCTTCAGCATTCGTTTTACCCGCCATTGTATAATATTGCCATTTTCCTTCTGGAATATCATTCTCATAACGCTTTACATATTTTTTTGCACCATTTTGATAATAACCTGTGAACTTCCCTTCTTTCAGACCTTCTTTATAGGATATTTTCTCTTTCAATTGTCCGTTAGGATAATATAAATCTGCATATTCTGAAATTAATGAGTCCATATCCCAAAATTGGTAATGCACATCATTCCCATCACCTTTTTTATACCACTCTCCATCCCGTTTATCATTTTCATATAATTCTAATATGTGTATATCGCCTAGTTCTGTATAGAATTGCCACTTTCCCTGCTTTTTTCCATCTTCAAATCTTTTTACATGTTTTGTCTCGCCATTTTCAAAATAGCCAATCCATTTTCCGTGGGGCAAGCTATCCTTATACGCATATTTTTCCATTAACTGGTAATTCGGATAGTAGTGCTCAGTATATCGAACAATAAATTTGTCTTCCCTGTATTCTTCATAATGGATATCTCGCGTTTCCAAATCTTTTGTATACCATAATCCATCTTTCAAGTCATCATTATATATCTCTACTCGTACAAGAACTACGTCATCATTATAAAAATTCCACTCTCCATCTTTTAATCCATCTTTATACATTTTTTCTGAGTCTTTTTTTCCGGTGGAATCATAATCTATACTGATACCATGAAGATTATCATTTTTGTATGTATGCTCTAGCTTTAACGTATTATCTAAATACCATTCTTTCCATATGCCATGCAGCAAATCTTTTTTATACATTTTTTCAATAATTTTTTGAGCACTAGCAGAGTCATAAATCGCATAGGATCCATCTAACATATCTTTTTTATAATGATATATTTCTCTAGGTGATTCATCAACAAACCACTCTATCCATTCTCCTTCTTTTAATCCTTTTTCATAATAATGACTAAACTTTTTATTTGCGTCAGCTGGTATGACGACCTTTTTAAAACCAAAAAGACCATCATAAAAAATGCTATCAATTTGACTTCCTTGGACTACATATAATTCTTCTTTGGGCCCTTCATCAGCAAACTTATATACTTCAGCAAAATTCTTAAAAATATCTATTTCTTGTTTTGTTAGACGGCCAGCAATTTTATTGATAGCCATTTTAGTTGTATCAATTTGGAATGGATGAAATGCAATATATGTAACTGAAAGAGTATCTCCATTATTTTCAATTCCTTCTGATATTTGTCGACTGAACCTGTCTTTACCAATAAACGGTTTTTTCTTGCCAAATAATCCTTCGGGAATAAAGATAATGACGAACAATAATAAGATTACAATTCTAAGCATAGAATAGTGATCTTGCATAATATGTAAATATTTCGATTTCATTTTTAATCATTCAATATATCAAGAGATATTGAAATTACAATCTTATAAGAATATAATTTATGTTCTTAATTTTTTATTAATTATGATGAAACGGTTCTGAATTTTCAATAATCTTATTTACAATTAAAGGTCCAAGTGTCGATCCATAAAAACTAACACTCGTTTCATATCCTCCTTTATCATATTCTTCTTCTGATAGCATATAACTAATCCATTCATTGGCTAATCCACCAATAGTGATAAATTTTATTTTCGTTTTTGTATTTAATTTATTTTTAATCTTATTTCCTAATTCAGCGGTCATTTCTCCTGGAACTCCAACAATCAATAATTCTCCAATATTTAGAAAAGAACTAGATGTGCTATCTGGAAATAATAGATTAATTATATAATCTGCTTGATCATTATTAATACCATATTCCTTGCCACCTGTCATCATAAATGTAGGATGCCATTTACGTGGAGGTAATGCTATTTCAAAATGATGATAATCAAAATTATGTACTGGTTTTGTTTGAATATTTTTAGCTAAATCCCAAGAAATATAAGCTAAATCTGTACCATATGACTTTGCTTGTTCCCAATTATTTGCTCCTTCTAAACGTGGAGTTGGGCTTTGATCTCCCTCTGCTCCATTATAATAAAATACGGTTGTATTCGATTGAGACAATTCTTCAACAGTGCGCTGTAAATATCCAGGCCATCCAGCTGAAAGCTCCATATCTTCTGGACCCATAAATGTTGGATGAGCAGTCCAGTTTATCAATATTGCTAATGTCGATTGATCCATTCTATTTATTTTTGTGATTGTTAGATCGTTATCAATAATGGTAGTTCCTTTTCTCCTATTTCTATTCCAAGAATTGAGTTGTTTTCTAGCTGTGCCAACAGTAACAGGTTGCATGTTTTCCTGCGCTTCCAAAATTACATTTTTAATATTCTCAATTGTTAATATAAATACATCATTATTATAAATACCAATCTGTGGAATATTTAAGTTGTTCCTTGAATGTAAAGACATCATTTCTATACTGGAATGTGAATGACTCGGTAGCAATAAAATATTTTTTTCACTCCAACCGAATTCTTGCATTTCTTTCACGAGCTGTGATTTAAAATAAGGTGGAAATGACTGCATGTCTGTTGTAACAAGTGCAAAAGTTTTTGTATCATCCTTAAAAACAATTGCTTTGGCATAAATGCTATCATGAACTCCAATAGCTGGTTTGCTCATACGATCGCCGTATCCTCCAAGTATTGGATTTAATTCTAATGATGGCGTAATATTTTTTACGGAAACTCCAGCTTGAATAGTTTCCCTTTTTTCACCGCACCCAAAAATAGATAGAATGAAAAAAACCAAAAATATTCTAATTATATTATTACTTATAATAATTACAATCTTACCAGGGAACAAATCCCATTTGTTTTTTACCTAGATCTGATAAATCATCCATCGTAGCTCTATTAAGATAACTCACTTCATAATTTTCATCAGAAAAATCTGGAGCGCTTTCTCCTTTAAGAAAACGTTCCCCTTGAATAGTTAGATAATCATTATTTTTTTTGCATAATGGTGAAGATCCAATATACATGACATTACTATAATTATTTCCTATATGAACATCTTCTACTGCATGAGTTATATCTGGATGCCACCATACTGTATCACCAGGATATAATAATGGAATAGATACAAGAGCCT
>JAZAOA010000065.1:0-5633 GCA_036228285.1 Fidelibacterota bacterium | reverse complement strand
CCTTGATCATCATGATCTTTACGTCTAGTAAATTGTTCAGCTTCAAATTCATTAAGAATTAAAACATCACAATTGCTAATCACTTCCTTTAATTTTTGTTTTTCAGTATCAATCCACAAATTCATTGTATCAATAATAACACATTCATTTTTATTGCATTGGTTGAGAACTGATAATTGGAGTTGAGGGTGTATGTTAGCAAGAAAAATAACTGGGACTTCCTTATTTCTTTCTGTTAAAACTGGATTAAAATCTTTAAACACCCCTAATTCAGTAAATAATGTTTCTCTATTATCCCAATCGCTGGCATATTTTGCGCCCCAACGAAATGTCTCACCCTTTTTCTTATCAAGATTAGATAAATCTACCGTTGATTGTTCAAATATCTTCATTGCATTACCAGGAAAATCACTTCCAACAATTCCGACTAAATGAACAGATGAAGATTTACCTGCGGCAATTGTAGCATATGTTGCTGATCCTCCCAAAATAGATTCTTTTCGGTCAGATACAGTTTCAATAGTATCTAAGCCAATAGAACCAACAATTAGCGTATGATTCTTATCCATAGGGACAGATATATTAATAGAAATTGTTTAGATGATCAATTCTATATTATCTTGCTATAAGGAATATCATTGAGTTATATTTTATACTTATGAGCAGTAAAACCTTTGCAATCCTGACTGATATTCACTCCAATATTTCTGCTTTGGAGACAGGTATATCTATTATCAATGAAAGAAAACATATTGATCAGATAATATGTTTAGGTGATTGTTTTGCTTTAGGTCCTGCACCAAAAGAAACTTTGTCTGTTTTAAAAAGTTTGGATAACTGTATTTTTATTCGTGGAAACCATGACAGATATCTTATTGAAAAACTATGGGAAAAAGAAATGCCTTCACTTGAAGGAATGGACCCTTATGACCCAATAAATCAAGCAATTGTTGCAAATGAGAAATGGACTGCAGAACAACTTGGTAAAGAAGGTGTTGATTTTGCTTTAGATATGCATGTTGCGCACAGAGAAGTAATTAATTCAATTTTAGTTGAATTCACCCATGCATGGTACCAACGAGATGAACAACCGCCTAGTATGATTGAAATTAAAAATTGGAAAAAGCATGTTGAGAATTCACATCCAGAAGTAGAGAAATTTGTTTTCATTCATGGACATATTCATACACCTAGATTTGAAGAAGAAGAAAATATATCTATCTATTGTCAAGGTGCAACAGGGCTACCATTTGATGAAAAACCGCAAGGTGCAGTAGCTTTTTTAACTATTGGAGAAACAGTTGATTGGGATGTCGTACGATATGACTATGATGTAGAAGCGATGATTAATTTACTTGAAGAAAGACAGCCTCCATTTTATTCTAATCTTCAAAATACAGTTAGATATGCTGCAATAAAAAACGATTAGTATAATTATTTATCTTATAATATTTTTTATTCATTATTAAATATAATCAACTCTGATGCTTTATTTCGATCATAGCGCTACAACGCCTATAGACCCATCTGTACTGTCACTAATGAGTGAATTAAATCAAAAAATGTATGGGAACCCTTCTAGTGTATATGATTTGGGAAGAAATGCAAAAAATACAATTGAAATAGCAAGAAGGCAGTTTGCAGAATCAATAAACTGTGAACCCAAAGAAATTATATTTACTGGTGGCGGAAGTGAAGCAAACAATATTGTACTTTGGAATATGCTTCATCAAAAAAGAAACCATGTAATTACATCTTCTATTGAACATCCCGCAATTCTTCTAGTATTAAAAGAATTAGAAAAATTAGGAGTAACGCATACAATTATACCTGTCGATAATAACGGAAATGTTAATCCTTAAGATATTAAAAATAATATTACGCCTGATACTGGGTTAATCACAATTATGATGGCAAATAATGAAGTAGGCACTATTGAGCCCATTGAAGATATTGCAATTATTGCGAAAGATCATGATATATTATTTCATTCTGATGCAATACAGGTATTAGGAAAGCTACCTGTTGACGTAAAGAAGCTTAATGTGGATATGATGAGCTTTTCAGCACATAAATTTTATGGTCCTAAGGGTGTAGGTGCTTTATTTTTAAAAAACGGGGTCAATATTAAGCCAATGATAATTGGTGGTAGCCAAGAAAAAAAGATGCGTGCAGGAACAGAAAATGTAAGCGGTATTGCTGGGTTAGGGCTTGCAGCTGAAATTGCAAGAAAATCTACAAATGAGGTTTGTTCTCATTTAGTAAAATTAGAAAATCATTTTAGAAATAGGATATTGGAAATAAATCATGATATAATTTTTAATGGAAATTTAAAAAATAATCTTCCAGGATTAATTAATCTAACAATTCCAAATATTTCTAGTGATCTCTTACTAATTCATCTAGATAAGCAAGGAATCGCAATTTCAAATGGATCTGCTTGTTCATCAGGAACAATTAGCCCCTCCCCTATTTTAAAAGCGATGGGTGTTTCTGATAAAAACAATTTAGAGTCTATACGAATAAGTGCTGGAAAACATAATACCATTGATGAAGTCGATAAACTAGTTGATTCTATTGCTTCATCAATTATGACTATCCGAAAGAATTCCTCATGAAACAAAAAATAGTTGTGGGAATCAGTGGAGGTGTAGATAGTTCCGTAGCAGCTCTATTGCTAGCTGAACAGGGGTATGATGTTGAATGTGTTTTTATGAAAAATTGGGAAGATCAGGATGAAGAAATCTGTACTTCAGCCAATGACTATAATGATGCCTTGCAAGTTTGTAATATTCTAGGGCTACCAATACATAGTGTAAATTTTTCCAAAGAATATTGGGACAAAGTATTTTCTTATTTTCTTTCCGAATACGAAGCAGGAAGAACCCCTAACCCTGATGTATTGTGCAATCGAGAAATAAAATTTAAAGCATTTCTTAATTATGCGATGAAATTAGGAATCAATAAGATCGCAACAGGTCATTATGCAAAAATAGATTCTAAAAATTCAGAATATAGATTACTTAAGGGAAAAGATAAGAATAAAGATCAGAGTTATTTTCTTTACCTATTATCACAAGAGCCCTTATCAAAAAGTAAATTTCCACTTGGTGATTTAGAAAAAGAAGAAGTGAGACATATAGCTAAAAAGGCTGGACTCCCTACGGCAAATAAAAAAGACAGTACAGGGATTTGCTTTGTAGGAGAAAAAAATTTTAAACAATTCCTAGAAAGATATTTACCGGCAAATCCAGGAGAAATAATTTCAACAGATGAAAGAAAAGTGGGAACTCATTCGGGTTTAATGTATTACACTATAGGACAAAGAAAAGGACTAGGGATCGGTGGCGGTTATAGTGATAATAATGATCCATGGTATGTAGTTGAAAAAGATATGAAAAAAAATAAGCTCATAGTATGTCAGGGAAAAGATAACCCATCACTCTACTGTAGTAAAATTATTGTAACTCAATTGCATTGGATTTCCAATATAAAACCAAATCACAAACAAGAATTAGCAGCAAAAATTCGATACCGACAAAAAGATCAAGCTTGTAATATTGAATTGGTTAATAACAAATCCGCCATTGTAAGCTTTAGTCAGCCAATATTTGCTGCTGCTGCAGGACAATCAATCGTTTTTTACAAAAATGAGGAATGTTTAGGCGGCGGAATAATTGAACCATATGTTGATTAATAAATTTAATTTAACTAGAACATTGCTATTTAACACATATTCAGCCGAAATTAGGATTACAGGAATTATATTAATTAGATAGTTTAAAATAAAATGAATAATCAAATAAAATACATATTTACATATTTACTACTAATAAACTGTCTTTCGGCGCAGCTTATATCACAACTTCCGAATCAAAGCCCTGGTGCAATGATTACAGGAAACAATAGCTCTGAACCATTGCCTTTACTTGACCCTTCTAGATTTAGTATGAATCATAGTTTTTCTGTATCAGCAATGAATTTTGGAAATCAAATTATCAATGTAGCTGCTTATACAAATATGATGAATTATACATTAAATCCAAATTTACATATTGGTGGTAGCTTTAGCCTCATTCAGCCTGCTGGAATGCAAAATCCTTTAAGTTATGGTATGGATAAAACACAGTTTGTATATGATGCGCATTTACGATATAAACCAACTGATAATACTTTTTTTGAATTTAGAATGTCTAATAATCCTTATAATAATGAACGAAGATCCATCCAGAATTACAAACGTAATCCATATTATTTTAATAATTATTACAAATAATAAATGGTTATTTTATAGATAAAGAATAGCAAAAAAGAATGCCTCGTAAAAAATCTTCATTGTTTAATAAAAAAAGAAAATCAAAAAAGAAATCTCGTAAAGATTTACAAGGATCAATAATTAATTCAGCAATCGTTGTTTTATCATTATTATTAGTTGCATTTATATTTTCTTTTACAACAAAACAGACTCATAATGGAGTGCCAATAGAAATTACATTTCCAGATATACCAGACCAGCCTAGGCTTGCGGTTGAAATTTATGAAAAAAAACCAGTCATGGATATTGAGGTGGAAATATTAAATGGCTGTGGTGTTTCAGGCCTTGCTTCCACAGTGTCAGATTTACTACGAGATAACAATGTTGATGTTGTTAGATCTGAAAATGCTGATAATTTTAATTATACTCAAACCATGTTAATATTAAGAAATGAAAATCTTGAAGATTTAAATTATGTTGCAAAGTCACTTGGGCTAAACCCTACTGAAGATCCTAGAGTAATACATCAGCCTGATGAAAGTCTTAGTGTTGATCTCACATTAATTCTTGGTAAAGATTTTAGTTCTATAAAATCAATCCAAGCCTATATGGATAAATAATTTACCGCTCTGTCTAAAACTGTTAAATCAAATTCCTCATCGGAAATCCTTGTAGAATCTATAGCAAACCTTGCGTTAGCTAAAAAAGCTGAAGATGTAATTGCTATAAAAGTTGCGGAGCTTACAAGTATATCAGATTATTTTGTTATTTGCTCCGCTTCTACTGATGTTCAAGTAAAAGCAATAGCAGATGGAATAAGAAAAGGAACGGATACTAAAGCATGGAAAGTAGAAGGCTATGAACAGCTAAATTGGGTGCTATTAGATTACGTTGATGTAATTGTTCATATATTTCGAACAAGCGAAAGACAATATTATCAAATTGAGAGACTTTGGGCTGATGCAAAAAAAATAAAATATGATGATTGATTTTAAAAACTATATTGCTGAAATAGTCTCTAATGCTTTAGCGGAATTAGATATTGAATCCAATGTTATTGTTGAAAAATCATCAAATTCTGATTTTGGGGATTTCTCAACAAATATTGCTTTATCTTTAGCAAAACAATTAAAAAGTAATCCTCTAGAAATCGCAAAAAATATTGGGAACTTGCTCCAATATGATAATAAGATTATTTCAGAATATTCTGTCACTAAACCTGGTTTTTTAAACTTTCATATTTCTGATAACTACTACCAAAAAACTCTAAATAATATTATATCTGAATCTGAGTCATTTGGAGCATCAAATATTGGCAAAAATAAAACAGCGAATGTTGAATTTGTAAGTGCGAATCCAACCGGCCCATTAACAGTTG
>JAZAOA010000064.1:0-2683 GCA_036228285.1 Fidelibacterota bacterium | reverse complement strand
GTGCTTTCCATAATTACTCATTTTTAAAACTTCTTTAGCTACTTCACCTAACTCAGACATCGTATCTAACACTCGATGTTCAATCGGTGAATTCAATTCATTTTTTTCACAAAATAATTTTACTTTTTCTTGAATATCTTTCATTTTGATTCCTACATATAATAGTTAATACAATTTACAAATTAACCCATCGGATTGTATCTCAATATTAGTTTCTAATATTTTATGAGGGCTTATAAATCTGTAAAAAATAAAGCTCTGATTTTAATACCAATTTGTAATGATTAGATTAAACTAATTATAAATAGAGATATTTTATTTGAATGGCTTAGATTATTTTTTTCTTATTGGTGACTTTACAGTTGCAATTGCTTTATTAATTGGATTTATTTTTGCTAAAAAAAATAACCTTATCTCTTCAGCATATTACAAACTATTCTGGATTGGTTGTTTCATAGGTGCAACATGGGAATTTACTTTTTTATTTTTAGGAGATGAATTTTTATACCCAGTAAAAATATGGCCATATGGACTTAGTGGTTGGCCAAGAAAATTTAGTCATTCTATTTGGGACGGAGGTATTTTTATGCTCGGTATATACTTCTGTCAAAAATATTTGAAAGGCCCTTTATTTCAATCATTCAATAAAAATGAATTACTTATTATGCTATCATGGGGGATTTTTCAAGAACTACTAGTAGAATATCTTTTTAATGGACGAGTATGGATATACGAACCACTACCTTGGAATCCAATTATTATTCCACCATTACCCGGATCAGCTTATTTATCACCAGGCTATACATTGATACCGCAAGCTGTATGGGTTATTGCTCCAATTGTTTTCTATTTCTTATGCTTAAAAATTATGAAGGAAAACTAATATCAGTTAGACTAGATCAATCTTCAGAAATTTTTTCAATCGCAGTTACAGTGAACTTTGTCTCTTTTCCATCTATTTCAAGCGTAAAATCTTCATTAATTCTTTTTCCAATTATGGCTTGTCCAAACGGAGAATGATAAGTTACAATCATGGGATAAATATCTAACTCAAATTCTATAGGACCCAGGATATAATATTCTTCGTTCTCATCTTTGCCTTCTTCGCGGATGGCAACCTTATTTCCAAAGCCAACATCTTCAGTATCAATTTCACCATACTCTACGAAACGAAATGGAGCATGGGACTGGAGCAATTGTTTTTTATATACTATTAAACTCTGCTCCTCTCTTGCGGCATGGTATTCCGCATTCTCCTTCAGGTCTCCATGATCAGCCGCTTCTCTAATCTTTACTGAAGTCTCTCTCTTTTTTTTATCAATAGATTTCATTTCTTCTTCTAATGCACGGTATGTTTCCCGCAATATCAAAGTCGCCATATTTATATTCCTTTTGTTAATTCAATTAAATTTGAATTATAACTTAAATTTATTTTATTTCTTAACTAATTGTTAAGCAACAAAAAACCCCACGAATGTGGGGCTTAATGTTTTGTTGGCCCTGGAAAAAACATGTTTGTTATTTTTTGATAGTCTTTATAGGCTGGGCGTTTCTGCACTGAATAATACTCAGAGGGTATTGCCCCTGTATAAGTTACTAACGTAACATACATCATCCTTGATGTCAAAAGTAATCCCACTCCGACTAGTGCAAAAATAAGCACAGGTACATTCGGGTATAGATTTAACCAAGAAGGAATTGATGCAATCACCAAAGCATTCCAAATCATCCATTCAGCAAAATAATTCGGATGGCGACTGTATTTCCACAAACCAATATTACATACCATATTGCGTGCACCCGACTTTTTCATGGCTCGCATATAAGTAAGTTTCTGCACATCAGCAACAGATTCCATAATAAATGAAATTATCCAAATAATCATCCCAATTATTTCAAAAATAGATATTTCTTCGCTTGGGTTGGTAGAGATTATGAATGCAGGAAATGCTAAAAAAGAAGCATTTGCTAGGCCTTGTAAAATTGCTTCTATTTGCATTGCAAGTGCTGTATTTTTTTTACCAGCTTTGCTCCAGCGTTTCTTTTGAAATTTGTATCGGGGCAGTTCTTTATCCAAATGGCCAGATATTAGTAATTTTATCGCACCAAGGCCCATACGACCTCCAGCAAAGATATAGGCAATACTAATAATAGCTACTCGTATATTATCACCTTCCCCATATATCCAAGTGAGAACTCCAATAAGAGTAAGGCCCCAAGGCCAACCAATATCGACAAAAGACATTCGACTGGTACGCCATGTTGGCAAGCAAACAACAATCGCAAATAATGCTAACTGAGCAAACCCGTTAACTAATGACAAAGCAAAAAACTGCTCAGTAATAAGTAATAATAGCCAGCCGGAAATAAAAGGGAGTAAAGGTATAAAATATACTATTTGCCACATTTTAATACATTTAACGATCCTTTTACATGTTATGGATAAAGTCAGATAAAAGCAATAAATCAAAAATATCTACTACAGAATCAAAATTAATATCTGCTAAATCTATTAATCCGTTATCATTCATTATAAACGATAACAATATTATAAAATCAGCGTCATTTATTATACCATCATTATTAATATCATAAGATGCATCAGAATTAATACTATACTTTATTGCAACAGGTCTATGATCCGATATATTTTGGTCATATTCATTCCAACCTCCATCAAGAT
>JAZAOA010000063.1:0-7811 GCA_036228285.1 Fidelibacterota bacterium | reverse complement strand
ATTTGACTATCGTTACGATGGGTTTATAGGGCTTTGGTTAGAAATGGCAGGAATATTGTCAGATCGTAAAAGTAATTTTCTGCCAAACCGTTATACATTATTTACTCTAGGGTCAGACTATACAATTCCAATTGGTCCCGGTCTTTTAGTTATGGTAGAAAATATGAATATAAGAGAATTTTCAACTGTTTCAGATAGGGCCAAGACATATAACTATACAGCTTTTATGGCAAGCGTACCAATAAATATGCTGGTTCAGTTGATGTTTATTACACAAGTTGATTGGGATAATAATAATGTATATAATTTTCTAAGGTTTGGTATAACCTATGATCGCTTTAGTGTAAATTTGATTTTATCATCGAGCCCAAAACGAAGTGATTATGATATAACCGAAGAATATCTTCCAAAGACAGCTTCAGGTTTTGGAACAGGTGTTCAGTTTATGCTTTTATACAATCATTAAAGAGAAAGTCAATATGGACAACACAGTAGTATCAATAGCAAACTTATTAAAGCAGTTCCCTGTGGGAGGTGATTTTTTCACAGCATTAAAAGATGTTAATCTTACGCTGAATGAAGGGGAGTTTATAGGATTGATTGGTCCTTCGGGCTCAGGAAAAACAACACTATTGAATGTTATTGGAGGGCTAGACTCTCCAACAAAAGGGAGCGTTCATGTTCTAGGACATTCCATAGATAACACCTCTCACAATGAAAGAGCCAGTTTAAGGCGTAAGCATATGGGGTTCATATTCCAAAGTTATAACCTGCTTCCAGTTTACACAGTTTTTGAGAATGTAGAACTTCCGTTAATTTTAAATAGTGTGGATCCAAATGAGCGTGAAAAGCTAGTAAGTGAAGCTATAGAATCAGTCGGGTTAAGCCATAGGCGGGATGCAAAGCCAACAACGTTAAGCGGTGGAGAGTGCCAGCGAACAGCAATTGCAAGAGCAATTGTGCATCAACCAGCATTGATTCTTGCTGATGAGCCAACTGCAAATTTAGACGCAGAAAACTCTCACCACATTATGAATATTCTGGTAGAGCTTAATAAAAACCTAACCTCTTCCTTTGTATTTGCTACACATGATGAGAAAATCATGAGCTATTTGAGAAGAATGGTATATTTGGAAGATGGAAAAATTGTAAAAGATGAAATGATTAAATAAACAGAAAGCGCTTAATTCATGTTGTTTAACATAGCACTAAAAAATTTGCTGGGCGCAAGATTGCGAACAATATTGAATGTCTTTGTTACGGCATTTTCGTTTTTTATTATTTTATTTTTTTTAGGGATGTATGATGGCATGTTGCAACACGCCAAGAATGTAACAATTGATACTGAAATTGCAGGGGGGGCTTACTGGCACCCTGAGTATGATCCACTAGATCCAATGTCCTATGAAGATGCGCACTCTAATTTGCCTGATGATATACAAGCGCTCATTGATAAGAAACAGGCATTTTCTGTATTAGTAAGCCAAGTGTCAATTTATCCTGGGGGCCGTATTATGCCAGCCATATTAAAAGGAATTCCCCCAGATCAGAATATTGTTAATATGCCAACAGAAGCATTAATAGGCATTAATGATGGAACAATTCCCGTCTTGATTGGCAAGGGGATGGCAAAAGACAGCAAGCTAAAGGTAGGTGATTCTTTTACAATTCGCTGGATGGATGCAGATAAGACCTATGATGCGGATGAAGCAACCGTAGTATATATAATGGATACAGAGAACTTCAAATTAGATATGGGGCACATATGGGTTCCGCTTAATATTGCCCAGTCAATGCTGGGGATGAAAGAAGAAGCTACATATGTGACCTACGCGCAAGGGCTCACAGATAATATTGATAGCAAACATTGGATTTCTCGAGATGTGAATTACCTAGTGCAAGATATGGAGGCAATTATAGAAGCAGACAAGCCAGGGGCGCAGATTATGTATATGATTTTGTTAGCGCTGGCAGCAATGGGAATATTTAATGCGCAGGTTCTATCTATATTTAAACGAGGAAAAGAAATTGGCACACTAATGGCCTTAGGAATGACACGCTCTCGGGTCGTGGGCTTGTTTACGCTGGAAGGCGGCCTCAATGCTGTATTAGCAACCATTATGATGATCATATTATTTGGTCCTGTCCTATGGTATTTTGGAGTAGAAGGGATTCCTCTTCCTATCGATTATTCTGAAATGGGATTAATTATGGCCAAACGCCTAATTCCTATATATTCAATTGGTCTTATCATATCAACAATGTCATTAGTATCTATCATTGTATTAATTGTAAGCTATATCCCATCAAGGAAAATTTCTCACATGAAGCCAACAGATGCTCTTCGAGGAAAAGCAATTGCATGATTAAGTTTTTGACTAAAGGATTGCTGCGAGATCGAACCAGAAGTTTTTTCCCGGTACTGGTTATTACCATAGCGGTAGCAATTGTAGTGTTTGCAAGTGGTTTTATGACAGGTACGATGAACAGTTTGTTGCAGGACACTGCAGTGATTTTATCAGGCCACGAGAAAATAGTTACTCGGGGATATAGCGAAGAAAGTATGCTAATGCCCAATGATTTAGCTTTATTAGACACAGATGAATTAATAGATAAGCTAGAAAAAGAATACCCGGATTTCTTTTGGACCCCCCGTATTACTTTTGCAGGACTTTTAGACGTTCCAGATGAAAAAGGGGAGACTAAATCACAAGGACCTGTGATTGGGATAGGTGTTGATTTTTTTTCCAGCGGGTCGCGCCAGATTGAAATTTGGGAGCTAGAAAGAAATCTTGTTAGCGGGACATTACCAGTAAATAAAAATGATGCCCTTATTAGTTCTAAATTAGCTGATAAGCTAAATATTTTAGCAGGGGAACAAATTACATTTATTGGCTCAACAATGGATAACGCTTTTACCACTTACAATTTTACTGTTATAGGCACGTTTAATTTGAGAAAAGGGCAGACAGACAAACAAATGATGCTGGTAGATATTTCTGGCGCTCGGGAAGCTTTAGATATGGATAACGCAGCTTCTGCAATTTTTGGATTTATGCATGATTTATATTATGATGACAAAACTGTTGTTGAGTTGCGCACCAAGTATAATGATCTAGAGAGCGATAGTTTGGACATTTTCAGCCCCTTTATGTTGGCGCTTCGTGATGGAAATCAAATGGGGACCATGGTAGATATGAGCAATGCAATGCTTGCAATTATGGGATCTGTATTTTTAGTAATTGTTATGGTGGTTCTTTGGAATATGGGGTTAATGAATGGGCTGCGCCGTTATGGTGAAGTGGGCCTTCGATTGGCAATTGGAGAGCCGAAAGGGCATGTATATAGATCGTTAATTATGGAAGCAGTAATTATTGGTTTGTTTGGAACGGTGATAGGCACAGGCCTTGGTCTTTCCTTAACTTATTATGTGCAAGAATATGGGATAGATTACTCTAAGGGAATAGAAGCGCTATCAAACTCTTCTATGGTAATGCCTAATATTTTCTATGCAAAAGTAACACCAGATTTGTTTTATATAGGATTTTTCCCCGGTGTGTTAGCAACTGTATTTGGGACCATGCTTGCAGGCTTAGCTATTTATAAAAGAGAAATGTCCCAGTTGTTTAAGGAGCTAGAAACATGATAGTTAAAATTTTTATTCTCATATCGTTTAGTTATTTATTGGCACAGCCCAATGAATTAACTGTGCAAGAAATTATTTCTGCAATGGATGAAAATCTAAACGCAAAAAGTCGAGTGATGACCAGTAAAATGATTGTTCATGGACGAAGATCAAGTCGCACAATTGAATCAAAAAGCTGGGTTGTGGGTATCAACCAAGCGTTTACAGAATATTTATCTCCTCCTAGAGAAGCCGGAACAAAAATGTTAAAAGTAGAAGATAAGCTTTGGACATACTCCCCTCAAACGGATAGAGTTATTCAAATATCTGGTCATATGCTTAGGCAATCCGTAATGGGATCTGATATGTCGTACAATGATATGATGGAAGACCGTCCTTTGTTGGAATTATATGATGCTATATTAGAGGGTTCTGTTGTTATTGATGGGCGCGATCACTGGATTATGCTATTAAAAGCAAAGGTTAAGGGACTATCGTACCCGCAAAGAAGAGCCTGGATAGATAAAGAATATTTACTTCCAGTGAAAGAAGAGTTGTACGCAAAAAGTGGCAAACTACTAAAAACCGCTAGCATGGACGGCATTAAAAAGACGCAAGGAAGATGGTTTCCTTCTCGCTACATATTTAAAGATGAATTAAAGAGAAATAGCAAAGGCACCGAATGGCATATAGATGATATTCAGTTTGATGTTGATATATCAGAAAGACGGTTTTCCAAATCAAATCTCCGCAAATAGATTGGTAAATGATAATATATATTATCATTCCTTAATATGAATAGCCGAACTTATACGGCAATATTTTCATTTATTTTTGTTTCCCTGTTTTTGTATTACATATTTTTTCATCGAGAAAGATTAGAGTATTATAATTTATCACCACACGTATCTTATGTAGGCAATGAAGAGTGCTCGTACTGTCATCAGGATATTTATAACTCATATTTACGAACTGGAATGGGCCGTTCCTTTTATAGGCCAACCAATCAACCGCAGATAGAAAACTTTTCTTCTGGAAATCATATATTTGATAAAAAAAATAATTTACACTATGAAGCAATTAAAGATGGGGAAAACTATTATCAAATAGAATACCGTGAAAATGACAAAGGAGAGCGTATTCATGAGCTAAAGCGTAAAGTAGATTTTATTGTAGGGTCGGGGAATAATAATCGAACATACTTAACCAACGTAAATGGGTATATAAATGAAATGCCCATAACATGGTATACAGAAAAATCTATATGGGATTTAAGCCCAGGGTATGAAAATATTAATATGCGCTTTAATCGGCCGATTGTAGAAGAATGTATGCACTGCCATAATGGGTATAATTCTTTTGAAAAGTTTTCAATTAATCGTTTTACAGATAATATTGCTGAAGGTATTAGCTGTGAAAGATGCCATGGGCCAGGGCAGTTACATGTAGAAAAACATAAGAGTCCTAACACAGTAATAAGCGAAAACGACATTGATCGATCAATTGTAAACCCGGCACATCTAAGCGCAGATTTACAGATGGACGTTTGTCGGCAGTGCCACCTTCAAGGAGAAATCAGTGTATTTAAACCAGGAAAGAGCAGCGCGGACTTTCGCCCTGGCATGCAATTAAGCTCAATCAAAACAGTGTTTATTGAAGACCAACTTCCTAAAGGAGATTTTCGCATAGCAAGTCATGGGGGAAGATTAAGCCTAAGCGCATGTTTTGTAGAAAGCAAAGGGCAAATGACTTGCACCACCTGCCACAACCCGCATGAGCCCGTACAAGATAGATCGCGAGCGTATTTTAACAATCAATGTATCGCTTGTCACCAACCCCAAAGACTTACAAAACTTGAAAGCCATAATGCTGAAGGGGATTGTATTCAATGTCATATGAAGCAAGGAGCAACGGAAGATATATTACATGTGAATTTTACAGACCATTGGATACGCAAAAATATTGAGGTTTTGACTGATAAGGAGAACAAGATATTGCAAAAACGGGAAAACACAGTCAAGCTGGTTGATTTCTTTAACGAAGAAGATGCCGCAAGCGATATTCGAAAAGGGATTGCCTATGTAAATTTTTATGAAAACAGGCACAGTGAACCATCCTACCTTGATTTAGCTATTTTATTATTAAACAAAGGGTTGGAAGATATCCCGAATCATATTGAGGGGAATTATAACCTTGGTAGAGCATATCAGATACAAGGTAAAAATAACAACGCAATCGATTTATATAAAAAGGTATCACAATTAGACCCCAACCACATGTGGTCATTATACCAGCTGGGAAGGCTATATATGGAAAAAGATGCACAGCAATCGATTTCGTATTATTTAAAAGCAATCAACCTAAACGTGGAAAACGCAAAGGTTTGGAAAGAATACGCAGATGCCTTATTATTGAATGAAAATATTAAAGCAGCAGCGCGAGCATATAAAAGAGCTATATCGATCGATCCGTATTTTGCAACTGCTTATAATAACATAGGAGAATTGGAGTTGTATAATAATAACGATTTACAATCAGCTAGGATGAATTTTTTGAAAGCAATACAAAATAACCCAGACCATGTATTTGCTATGCACAATATGGCGAATATTGCTATAATTGAAAAAGATTTCGATATGGCAGAAAACTATAGCAAAAGAGCTATAGCTTCTGACCCTGGTTTTAGCGCATCATATGGCACGCTTGCAACTATCAGTTTAGAAAGAGGAAACAAAGAAGAGGCAAAAGCATTTTTACACAAGCTAATTTCATTAGAGCCGAATAATCAGCAGGCCTTAAGAATGATGAAAGGACTAAATTATTAATAAGACCATATATTTACAGATTGATGACATGCATTGTTCTGCGTGTGTGAATAAAATCGAAAAAGCATTAACAGATCTAGATGGAGTATTATCTGCCAAGGTAGATCTTTCTTCAAAAAGTGCCACAATTACAGGAAATGCACAGTTAGAAACGTTAATTGAATCAGTAAAAGATGTGGGGTACGAACCTTATCTTATAGAAGAGAAAATAGAAAACCCCAAATCGCATAAAAAAGATTCCCCATCACAAATAAAACAACTATTTCCATTATTCTTAATATTTTTTTATATCACAGTATTTTCACTTTTGATGAACAGATCAAATTTTCATGTAAATGCTTTCATGTATGATTTTATGGGGCTTTTTTATATAGTGTTTAGTTTTTTCAAATTTTTGGATTATAAAAATTTCCCAGCATCTTTTTCTATGTATGACCCTATTGCAAAAATATTACCACTATACGGATGGATATATCCAATTATTGAGACATTACTAGGGCTGTTTTTTCTTTTAAGGTATCAATTGTTACTATCTTTAATTGCCACAATAATATTGCTTGGAGTTACCACAATTGGGGTAACAAGATCATTGCTAAAAAAATCGGATATTCAGTGTGCGTGTTTAGGAACCGCATTAAATCTTCCAATGACAAAAGCGACTTTTATAGAGAATTTTATTATGATTTTAATGGCTGTATGGATGCTGTTAAGCGATGGTTCTTGCTCTATTATTTAAGATTTAACCTATTTTATTATATTTACATAATATTGATAAATACTTGACAGATTGTATAAAACCTGCTAATATTGCTAATACTGTGTAAATAATTGACAGTAAAAGTCTAAAATTTAAAAGGTATTTACTAATTATTTAATTAATTCGGAGACATAATTATGTATAAACGTTTCTTAAAATTCTTTGGAATCATGGCAATCTTTTCTATGGTTTTAACTGCAGGTCAAACAGGAAAGATCACAGGTAAGGTCCTAGATAAAGAAACAGGAAACCCTCTTCCAGGGGTAAATGTTATTTTAGAAGGTACTTCCATGGGTGCTGCAACAGATGCTAATGGAGAGTTCTATGTGATGGAGGTTCCGCCTGGCCTATATAATGTTCAGTTTTCTTTCATTGGATATACTTCCTTGAATATATCCAATGTTCGATCAACTGTTGATTTAACCACCAATATGGGGACTGTGAACATGCAGCCTGAGGTAATTGAAGGTGAAGCTGTATCTGTAACTGCTGAAAAACCGCTTATAGAGGTTAATGCAACAAATGAAGTTCGTGTTGTTCGCTCAGAGGATATTAAAAATTTACCACTTCGCGGAGTTACCAACGTTGTTGCGCTACAAACAAG
>JAZAOA010000062.1:0-4835 GCA_036228285.1 Fidelibacterota bacterium | reverse complement strand
CGATTTTTGAAAAGCACATTTAGCACGTATATATCTCCAGAATTAATTGATCAGATGTTTGACGCAAAGGAGGAGCCACAATTAGGCGGGGAGGAAGGATATCACACAGCATTCTTTACAGATATTCAAAGCTTTTCTGCTTTTTCGGAGAAACTAAGTGCTTCAGACCTTGTCGAACTGTTAAACGATTATCTAACAGAAATGACTGATATTTTATTAGATAATAAAGGAACATTGGATAAATATATTGGTGATGCAATTGTAGCATTTTATGGAGCTCCTGCTCCTGTGGATGATCATGAATATTATGCATGTCGGACTGCAGTGATAATGCAAAAACGTCTAAGTGAAATGAGAGATAAATGGCGAGCTGAAGGTGATCGTTGGCCAGAAATTGTTCATAATATGCAAAACCGTATTGGAATTAATACAGGTCAAATGGTTACTGGGAATATGGGATCTACTATGAGAATGAATTATACAATGATGGGGGACACTGTAAATCTTGCTGCAAGACTTGAATCATCCGCAAAGCAATATGGAATTTATATTCAGGTTGCAAATGAAAGCTATACTGCCTGCAAAGATCAATTTGTATGGAGAGATTTAGACTTTGTACGAGTGATGGGTAAAACAGAACCTGCACAGGTATATGAATTGATCGCGATTGCTGGGGAAGAAACAGAGAAAGAAAAAACTTTTCTTAAAGCCTACCATGAAGCATTAGCTCTTTATCGAAACCAAGAATGGGATAAAGCAAAGGCAGCATTTCAAGCTGCAGATGAATTAGAAGACATGTTTCCTGGGAGAAAAACAAATCCAAGCAGAGTGTATATCCCTCGTTGTGACCACTGGAAAGAAAATCCTCCAGGGGATGACTGGGATGGAGTTTGGACTCTTACCTCTAAATAATAATATTACTTTATTGTATGCCTAGCGGTACACACGAATATATTCAAGACCCTAGAAATGATACGATTCTCATTTATATAAATGGAGATATTATTTCTCGATCCGATGCAAAAGTATCTGTATTCGATAGTGGATTTTTGTTAGGTGATGGAGTATGGGAAGGGATACGTCTCCATAATGGACAACTAGTTTTTCTTACAGAGCATATGGAAAGATTATATGCTGGCGCAAATGCAATAGGTATGGACATTGGAATGTCTTCTGAAGAATTAACAAATAAGATAATGGAGACAATTGAAGCCAATCAAATGTATTCGGATGTTCATTTACGTTTGATTGTATCACGAGGTCTAAAAAGCACACCATATCAACACCCGAGAGTAAATATAGGTGGTCCTACAATTGTGATAATTCCTGAGTATAAAATTGTTACAGAAGATTCAAAAGAAAAAGGCTTAGAGTTGGTTTCAGTTAACACAATACGATCCTCGAACCTCACACAAGATCCAAAAATCAATTCACTCAGCAAGTTTAATTGTATACAGGCATGTATTGAAGCTGATCGTTTAGGTGCAGATGAAGGTTTAATGCTTGATAAGAATGGGTATGTTTCCACGTGTAACTCTACCAATTTTTTTATTGTTCAAAAATCAGAAGTATGGACTTCTACTGGAGAATATTGTTTAAATGGAGTGACAAGAGGAGCAATAATTAATCTGTGTAATTCAAACAATATACAAGTTTATGAAAAAAATTTTATTATGGATGATGTATATGCAGCCGATGAGGCATTTGTTACAGGCACATTTGCAGGGGTTCTCCCAGTAACAAAAATAGACGAATACATACTTTCCAATGGAAAAAAAGGTTCTACAACAGACAGACTTCAGAATCTATACTCGATGGAAATAAACAATCTTTATCCAAAAAAATAATTGACCATGAAACCTATTCGCATAGCTATGTGGTCTGGGCCAAGAAACATATCTAGCACCATGATGCGTTCATTCAGCTCCCGTTCTGATACATATGTAACGGATGAACCCTTATATGCACATTATTTAAAAAGAACAGGGTTTCATCATTCAGGGTATGAAGAGATAATACAGTCATACAATACAGATTATAATTCGATAAAGAAAAATTTGATTAATGATATTCCAAATGGGAAAACTGTTTGGTATCAAAAACATATGGCTCACCACTTAGACCCTGCGGATAATTTGACCTGGACCAATAATCTTATGAATTGTTTATTAATTAGAAACCCCAATCATGTAATAGAAAGCTTTATCAACAAAAATGAATTAAAAGATGCTGATGAATTAGGTTATCCTCAATTATTAAAACTATTTCAATATCATAACAATCAAATTCCTATAGTGGATGCAAAAGATATTCTTCTTAACCCAAAAGAAATGTTACGGAAACTTTGTGCGTTATTTAAAATTTCTTTTGAAGAAAACATGCTTTCTTGGAATCAGGGCCCACATCCACAAGATGGTATTTGGGGGAAATATTGGTATGATAGATTATGGAAATCGACAACATTTTCTTTATATGAAGAAAAAAAGTCAATTATTAGCGATAGATATAAAGATATATTAGAAAAGTGTATTGTGATTTATGATGAATTATATCAGCATCGTATTCAATCTATATAAAATTAATTTATAGTGTTTTATCTTTGGTAGTTTTTTATGAATTTCTAGTATGGAATTCAATCGATTGGCCACCCTTTTCCGAAAGGGTGGCCAATTTTTATATAACACTATACTAGCTAGAATTTCATTTTTCAATATTTTATGGGGAGAGTCTTGAGCGCTAATAAATCTGCAGTTTTATTGCTGGAGGATGGTCGTGTATTTACTGGTAAACCCTTTGGGCATATAGGTCAAACAATTGGTGAAGTGTGTTTTAATACAGGTATGTCTGGTTATCAAGAAATATTAACAGACCCATCTTACTGCAAACAGATAGTAACCATGACCTCACCGCATATTGGTAACTATGGGGTAAATGGAGAAGATATTGAATCAAAACATATTCAAGTTTCTGGTTTTGTTATTAAAGAGGAAACACTAATTCCATCTAACTGGCGATCAGTTCAATCTATTGGTGATTATTTAAATGAACAGAAAATTGTAGGTATCCAATCAATTGATACACGCGCATTAACTCTTCATATTCGCAATCAAGGAGCCATGAATGGCATTATATCATCTACATCCATAAATATTGATAATTTAAAAAGTAAACTTTTAAAAGCCCCATCAATGAATGGACTAGATTTAGCAAAAGAAGTAACAACAAAAAAGAAGTTTCGTTGGACCAAGGAAAATAATTCTTCAAATTATCGTGTTGCAGCTATTGATTATGGAATCAAGCACAATATCCTACGTTTACTAGAAAGCCATTCGTGTGATGTGACCGTTTTCCCAGCAAAAACCACATCGCAAGATATTATTGATTTTAATCCTGATGGTGTTTTTCTAAGTAATGGGCCAGGTGATCCATCTGCTGTTACTTATGGAATTTCAATGGTAAAAGATCTGTTGGGCAAGAAGCCAATTTTTGGTATTTGTTTAGGACATCAGATTTTAGCTCTTGCTCTAGGAGCAAAGACATTCAAATTAAAGTTTGGGCATAGAGGGATTAATCATCCTGTTAAAAATTTGCAAACAGGTGCGGTAGAAATTACTAGTCAGAATCATGGTTTTGCTGTTGATCTAGAATCATTACCCTCTAATGTTATCCCAACACATGTAAATTTAAACGATAATACTTCTGAAGGAATACGTTGTAATGATATTCCTGCTTTTTCTGTACAATATCATCCAGAATCTAGCCCCGGACCTCATGATAGTAGATATTTGTTCAATGATTTTATCAATATGATGAAAAATGCCAAAAAGAACTGATATAAAATCTGTATTAATTATTGGTGCTGGGCCTATAGTCATTGGTCAAGCCTGTGAGTTTGATTATTCTGGGACACAAGCAACAAGAGCGTTAAAAGAAGAAGGATACCGTGTCATCTTAGTTAATTCTAACCCTGCTACAATCATGACAGACCCTAACTTAGCTGATGCAACATATATTGAACCGATTACGGTTGATTATGTAACAGAGATTATCAAAAAAGAAAAACCGGATGCAATACTTCCAACAGTTGGAGGACAGACAGGATTAAACTTATCTATGGAATTATTTAAAGAGGGAGTATTAGATAAGTTCAATGTTCAATTAATTGGCGCACAAGTAGAAGCCATTGATAAAGCAGAAGATAGAGAACAATTTAAAAAAGCCATGGATGAGGTAGGCATAGATACAGCACAAGGAGGCTTTGTTCACACTTGGGAAGAAGCAAAAGAATTAATTAATGATTTACATTTTCCAGTGATAATTCGTCCGTCATTTACATTAGGAGGGACTGGTGGGTCTGTCGCATACAATTATGATGAATATCAACCTCTAATTGAAAACGGATTAAATGCTAGCCCTATAAGCGAAGTATTAATAGAAGAATCATTATTGGGATGGAAAGAATTTGAATTAGAAGTAATACGAGATAAAGCGGATAACGCAATTATTGTATGTTCAATTGAAAATATTGATCCAATGGGTGTTCATACAGGTGATTCTGTGACAGTAGCTCCTGCAATGACTTTATCTGATAAAGAATATCAACAAATGCGAAATGATGCAATTTTGTGTTTACGAACTATTGGGGTTGAAACAGGTGGGTCTAACGTTCAATTTGCTGTTAATCCTAAAAATGGAAGAACGGTAATTATAGAAATGAATCCTCGTGTTAGTCGATCATCTGCTCTTGCTAGTAAAGCGACTGGATTCCCTATCGCAAAAGTCGCAGCAAAGCTTGCGATAGGTTATACATTAGATGAATTACCAAATGATATTAC
>JAZAOA010000061.1:0-44357 GCA_036228285.1 Fidelibacterota bacterium | reverse complement strand
AACATGGAATCAGCCGAATCTAAATCATTAATTGTTGATATATGCTTCTTAGGTATAATAAGAATATGCGTGGGAGCCTGTGGATTAATATCCCTAAATGCGATAATTGAATCATTCTCTAATAATTTATCACAAGGGACAGTATTATTTACAATGTTACAAAACAAACAATTATCCATTTTTTTATTCTCCTGTTAAAAGTTGACTAATTATAGATACCGCTGATACAACTGCGCTTTCAGTTCTTAAGCGACGATTACCTAATGATATAAATAAAGAATTGTATTTTTTAAGCATTAAAATCTCACTATTAGTAAAGCCTCCTTCAGGACCAATTATCAAAGATATCTTATCGCATTCTTTTGGCAGGGAATTTTTCAGTTCAAGAATATTTTTAGAATTTTGTAAACATACAATTATTGGAATATTAATTTGATCAGCAAGCCAATATAATAAAGATTGGGGTTCATAAATATTTGGGATCATTGAGCGAGCGCATTGCTTAGCTGAAGACTTTATAATTGATTTATATCTTTTAATATTGAATGAGCGTTTAATAGATCTATCCATTTCAATGGGAAAGATATTAGCTACACCACACTCAGTTGATTTTTCAATTGCCCATTGCATTCTTGATGGTTTTATGAGCCCAACAGCAAGGTTAATTTCACATAAAGGCTCTCCAAATCCTGGAAATTCTTCAGTGATCGTTCCTGAAACTTTGTCTTTTGAAATTTTCTCTATATTAGCTTTATATGCAACGCCTTCGCCATTAATTAAATAGATGTTATCGTATAATTTTAATCTTAAAACATTAATAATATGATGTGATTCAATTTCATCCAAAAAAAAATGATTGTTATCTATATTATTAGGATTTACAAAAAAAGATCGAAAGTCAGACAAGAACTATTTCTTCCAGTTAAAACCAAACCGAACTAATGCGCCACTATATTTATTCCTACCATCAATTTTTTGCGGCATAGGCAACTCATCATAGCCAACTCTTACTGTAAGTATAGTATTGTTAGAATTAATAATATCAGCCCCTATGCCAAAAAAACCTCCCCAGGAACGATAATATTCAACTTTATCATACCACTTTTGCTTAAAAGACCCATTTTCTGCTCCGTCCAATATAAAGATTGGCCCGAATTTTATATTGATAAATGGTGAAAAATTATTTGCGATCTTACCAACAAATGGATAGTATTTCAATCCAGAGAATAAAGGAAGTAGTAATAAATTTATATTGTTAAACTTATATGCTCTACCCGTATAATAATCTTGCATAATTATTTCGTCAGGGTGCTTGGCATCAAAAACTCTTATTTCACCAATGAAATATAATTTTTTATTTTTAAACCATGTTCGGTTATAAGATAAGCCTGATCCGCTTTCACCAACATCTAATCCAAATCCACTATAACTAAATGATGAAAATTCTTGCCCAAAAAGATAAGTGATAAAAAATGTTATAATTATTATTTGTCTCAATTTTTTAATTCCTTTAATGACTGGAGTTTATTCCAAGTATTTTTATTAGCTAAGAGCCTACTTACAGGTTTATGATTAATAATATTTGACTCAAAGATTTCATCTACATCATGTAACTGAACGTTAGTATACCATGCGCCATCAGGGTAAATTACAACAACTGGACCTAACTCACATACATCTAAGCAACCACTTTTATTGGCGCGCACGACTCCTTTCAATCCATGTTTATTGATTAATTTTACAAATCTCATTCTTATTTCCATACCTCCACATTTAGCACAGCTTTCACGTTCATTTCTACCAACCCTTTCATTTACACAAATGAAAATATGTTTTTCATACTTATTCAAGGAACAAGAATTACCTTCCCAAATTGGTTACTATCTTCAATATATTTATGCGCATCAGATATATTATCCAAAGAAAATACTTTATCAATAACTGGAGTAACTGAACCATCAACAATAAGATTCATTACCTCCTTCAAAGCTGAAAGGGTTCCCATCGTAGAGCCTAGGATAGACTGTTGTTTAAAAAATATATATCGTAAATCTATACTAACTTTTGGCCCAGTAGTTGAACCGCAGGTTACTAATCTGCCAAATTTACTTAATATTTTCATAGAAGTACTCCATGTCTCTAGCCCTGAATGTTCAAAAATTATATTTACACCTTTTCCATTCGTATAATCTTTAACTAAAGAAATAATATCATCTTTATAATGGTTTAAACTTAAATCTGCACCAATTTTATTAGCATATTCACATTTTTTCTTTGATCCGCCTGTCGCTATTACTTTACAACCAAATGATTTGGCAATTTGTAAGCCAAATGATCCAACACCTGAACTTGCGCCCCAAATAAAGACAATATCAGATTCTTTTAACATAGCTCGATTTATTAGCATTTGATACGCTGTTTGACCAGCAAGAGGAAATGAAGCAGCGCATTCAAAACTCATTTTTTTCGGTTTATTAATCAAATTTCTTTGATTCAAGGCTATAAATTCACAATTAGTTCCATTAGTTGTTTCACCAAGTATGCCAATTGATGAACATTGATTTTCTTGATTATTTAAACAGGATGGACAATTACCGCAGAATAATAATGGGTTAATAATAACTTCATCTCCAATGCTAAATTTATTTACATTTTTTCCAACTTTAACAACTATACCCGCTCCATCACTCCCAATAATCATAGGTAAAGAAATACCAGGTATTCCTTTACGTACCCAAATATCAAGATGATTTATTGCTGCTGCTTTTATTTCAACTAAAACTTGATTGTCATTTATATCGGGCAGTGGAACTTTCTCATAAATCAATACCTTTTCATCACCATGATCATGTATTCTAACTGCATTCATAAAATTATGCCTTTGTCTAAATCAAGAGATAAGCTAATTCTTTTTTGAAAAAAGATGATAATCCAAACTTATTTTCCCTGGACCAGAAATAGATAATACAAGCATAACAAAAAAATACATCAAAGCCAATTCAGGAAAATAACCATCAACAATATTATTAACAGAAGCGACAAACATAGTAAATAATAATAAAAATGCAGCAGGACGAGTAAATAATCCAAGAATAACAAAAACCATACCCACAGATTCAGATAAAGAAGCCATAAACCCAAAAAAAGTATTCAAAAATTCTAATCCGATAAAGTCTGTTAAAGCTGATCCAAGACTATTCCATTTTTCATAACCGGCTATAATCTTATTCCATCCATGCTTATAAATCATCATAATACCAGGAATAAAACGCAATAATAATAATGAATAGGAAAAGTGCAACCTTATTGGATATAAAAACGACGTAAATTTTTCTAACCTATTCATGATTTCTTATCAATATCTTCATAGTCTGCATCTTGTATATCCAAATTCTTATAAGAGTTTTTAATATTATGAGGTGATTTCATATTTGATTTTTTAATACTTATTTTGGATATATATCTAAAACATTGTATTAACAAATAAACAAAAATAGCACTTAAAATAATTTGCATTCTTTTTAGATACTGGCGCTAGGATTGAAAAATTTAGTTCCTGAGACTGGTTGATTAATATAATCAATGACTTGATCAAGATCGTCAGCATTATTAACAAAATCAATATTATTAGTATTTATTATTACTAAAGGGGTATCATTATATCGAAAGAAATACTCAGTATATATATCGTTAAGAGCATTAATATAGTCGAAAGAAATATTATTCTCAAAATTTCGACCCCTCTTTTCGATATTCTTCATTAAAGTGGATGTATCTGCTTGAAGATAAATAATTAAATCAGGGTTTATAATATTTCGCTCCATCATATTAGCTATACTATCATATAAGTTCATTTCTTTTTCATCAAGATTTAACGATGCAAATAATCGATCCTTAATAAACATATAATCAGATATAATAATATTATGAAACATATCTACCTGGCGAATATCTTGCTGTTGCTGATATCTTTGTAAAAGAAAAAATAATTGAGTTTGAAATGCAAATCTACCCGGATCATCGTAAAACTCTGATAAAAAAGGATTGTCCTCAAATTTTTCCAGAATTAATCGTGCATTCATTTTTTTGGATAACAATTTTGCTAAACTAGTTTTTCCGACTCCAATTGGTCCTTCAATTGCTATATAGTTCAAATCTCTCATGCATTTTTTTCTATAATATGCTTAACTACATTTGTCTTATCTGGACAAATGCTTAATAATTCAGATACCGTCGAACCAATTTTCTCTACTTTGTATTCTGGCATAAGTTCACTAAATGGTAATAATACAAATTTTCTAAACATAAGTTGAGGATGTGGAATAGTTAATTCAACCGTTTCAATATAAGAATTTCCATAACAAAGTATATCAATATCAATTATTCTTGGTTCATTTTTATTTCTTTCAATTGGTCTTCCCAAAGATGATTCAATATATTTAATTATATCAAGAAACTCAAATGGGGTCATTGTAGAATCACAAGAAATAATTGTATTTAAAAATTTAGGCTGATTAGTATTATATAACGGTTCAGATTCATAAAAAGATGCACCTTTAATATTAGTTATTTGATGATATGTTCCTAATAATGTAATTGCTGATGCTAGATTTTCTTCACGATCACCTAAATTAGATCCAAGACTTAATATTACTAGTTCAGACATAATCTGATTTCTTTCTTTTTAATTCTATTTCCACACTATCTAATTTTCCATCAAGAGGGGCGTTTATTTTTCTCACACGAATTATTAATTTTTCAATATTGTATTCATTAAAAATTGACTTTGATATCGAATCTGCTAGTTTTTCTAAAAGAAAATAACTTTTTGATCCAAAGGATTTTTTCACTAACTCATACACATCTTCATAATTAATTGTATCTTCAATCTTATCAGATTTAGAAGATGTTGCAAGAGAAGTAAACAATTCAAGATCAATCTCAAAATTTGTACCTTGTTCTTTTTCAAAATCATAAACGCCATGATAACCGTAAAAGCTCATATTATTTAATCGAATTATGCCCATAAGCTTTTGAATTTACTTTAATGATTTCTGGCTAGTCAATTGATGAAAAAAAAAGCCTCCCAAATGGGAGGCTTTTATTAATTATAAGCATAGTGCTTAATTTACATCATTCCGCCCATGCCACCCATACCAGGGTCCATTGGAGGCATTGGAGGTGCTTCCTTTTCAGGAAGCTCTGTTACTGCAGCTTCAGTAGTAAGAAGCATTCCTGCAATTGAAGTAGCATTTTGAACAGCTACTCTAGCAACCTTTGTAGGATCTATGATTCCAGCTTTTAGCATGTTCACATACTCACCATTTCTAGCATCATAACCATAATCACCCTTGCCTTCTCTAACAGCTTGAGCAACAATAGAAGATTCAACTCCTGCATTATCGCAAATTTGACGAATTGGTTCTTCTAATGCTCTACGCATAATATCTACACCCACGTTCTCTTCATCATCTACTTTTACTTTATCTAATGCAGCTACAGAACGTAATAATGCTACACCACCACCTGGAACGATACCTTCTTCGACAGCTGCTCGAGTTGCATGCAAAGCATCTTCAACACGTGCTTTCTTTTCCTTCATTTCTACTTCTGTGGCAGCGCCAACATTTATAACTGCTACACCACCTGATAGTTTCGCTAAACGCTCTTGAAGCTTCTCACGATCATAATCTGAGCTTGTTTTATCAATTTGCACTTTAATTTCATTGATACGCGCTTTAATGCTATTAACATCTCCATTTCCGCCAACTATTGTAGTATTATCCTTATCACAAACAGCACGTTTACACGTTCCTAGATAATCTAAAGTTGCATTATCTAACTTATATCCAGCATCTTCTGAAATAACTGTTGCACCAGTAAGTACAGCAATATCTTCTAACATTGCTTTTCTTCTGTCTCCAAACCCAGGGGCTTTAACAGCTAAAACTTTGAAAGTTCCTCTTAATTTATTTACTACTAATGTAGCCAGAGCTTCACCTTCAATATCTTCAGCTATGATTACAACAGATTTGCCAGTTTGAACAATTTTCTCTAATAAAGGGAGTAAATCCTTCATGTTGGATATCTTTTTATCATAAATCAACAAATAGGGGTCATCCATTTCAGCTTCCATATTATCTGAATTTGTTACAAAATAAGGTGACAAATATCCTCTATCAAACTGCATTCCTTCAACAGTTTCTAGAAATGTTTCTGCTGTTTTACTTTCTTCAACAGTTATTACACCATCTTTACCAACTTTATCCATTGCTTCAGCAATTTTTTCACCAATTTCACGATCATTATTCGCTGATATAGATCCAACATTTGCAATTTGCTCTGCGTCAGGTAAATCTTTACTCTGTTTCTGCAAGGCATCTACAACTGCGACCGCCGCTGCATCAAGACCACGCTTAATGGACATTGGGTTTGCACCAGCAGTTACATTTTTCAACCCTTCTGCAACTAAAGATTGAGCTAATACTGTAGCAGTAGTAGTTCCATCTCCCGCAACATCAGAAGTTTTAGATGCAACTTCTTTTACCATTTGAGCACCAACATCTTCTAATTTATCTTCTAACTCTACTTCTTTGGCAACCGTTACACCATCTTTTGTTACTGTAGGAGCTCCAAATTTCTTTTCGATTACTACATTACGACCCTTTGGCCCAAGAGTAACTTTTACAGCATTTGCAAGTTTATCAACACCTGCTTTTAATGCATTTCTTGCTTCTAAATTATAAGAAATTTCTTTTGACATTTTTTTCCTCCTTAAAGGATTGCGAGAATATCACTCTCGCGCATAATTAAGTATTCAGTTCCTTCGAAGGCGAATTCTGTACCACTATATTTGCCATAGAGTATCTTATCACCTTTCTTTACACTCATCGCAACTTCTTTTCCTGAATCATTTATTTTCCCAGGACCAACTGCGACAACTGTTCCTTGCTGTGGTTTTTCTTGAGCAGTATCAGGAAGTATTATACCGCCTGAAGACATTTCCTCTGCTGGGGCAGCTTCAACAACCACGCGATCTGCTAGAGGTTTTAGTTTAAGAGCCATTTTATTACTTCTCCTAATTATTTAGTTATTTTTATTATTTTACAAATTTGCATAAATAGCAGCGCGGAATTTATGTTTTTAATATATTGAAAAACAAATTATTTTAGCACTCTTTTAAGTAGAGTGCTAAAAAGTTATAAATTATTTACCAGTACTTCCAAAACCACCATCTCCTCTATCCGTCTGAGATAACTCAGATACTATTTCAAAAGTAATTGGAGCACCATCCATGGACACTAATTGGAACAATCTTTGCCCTGGCTCAACCGTATATGGAATATCCTTTATATTATCTACTGCGGCCATAATCTCTCCACGATACCCAGCATCTATTAAGCCTACAGAATTGCATTGCCTTAATGGGGTTTTTGATATACTAGATCGAGGCATCAATAAATAAGGCATTTCATCGGTATTTTCACAAGCAATATTTGATTTAATTATAGCGGTTTCACCTGGGGGTATTGTCAATGAATCAATGATAAATAAATCAAGACCAGCATCCCCCTGATGAAAATGTCCATGATTTTCATAAAAATCTTTAGCTTTTTGGGTCAGAGATTTAATTTTCAAATGCATAAAATTAATTATGGAAAAATATCCAAGCTAAAGTGATCCAACCAAAAACAAACGATATGCCACCTAATGGAGTGACCATACCCAACCATTTAATATCACTCAAAACTAAAATATAGAGTGAACCAGAAAAAAATATCATTCCAAAAATAAAAAATAATGCTGGATACCATAATAAATGATGCGGAGAAAAATATCCCAGCAATCCAATTAAAACTAATCCAATTGAATGATATGCTTGATATTGGACTCCTTTTTCAAATATTTTCATGTTTTCCATACTTAGTTTATGCTTTAAGCTGTGTGCTCCAAAAGCTCCTGTTAAAACAGTCAAAGCCATAAATAAAGACCCAGTAATTATAAAAATTTTCATTTTGGAGAATTTTGATGAATTAAAGTACGTATAGGGTATGGAATATCAATTCCTTCTTCATTATAACGTTTATGTATGCTTCTAATAAATACATCTATAATTTTGTGCTGGTCTCCATACTTTTCAGCTCTAAAATAAACTTTAAGATTAATACTTGAATCTCCAAATTCAAAAAAACGAACCATTGGCTCATCGCTACTGCACACATCTAGATTTTTGGCTACATTTTGAGCTACCTCTTTTGTTACGCTAGCAACTTTTTCAAGATCACAGTCATAAGACACACCAATAGGGATTCTTACAGAGAATGACGATTCTCTTGTATCATAATTTTTGATTATTGCACTAGATAATCGTGAATTGGGAATATTTATGATATTATTGGTACGCTCTAACATTGTTGTATTTCGCCATGTAATATTTGTTATATACCCTCTCTCACCTGAATCAAGTTCAGCAAAATCTCCAGGTTGTACTTTTCCGCTTAACAATATATGCAAACCACTAAAAATATCACTAAGCGTATCCTTTAAAGCTAATGAAATAGCTAATCCACCTACACCAAGGGCCGTTAAAATTGGTGTAATTGCAATTTTTAAAGAATCAAGTATAATCATTAGTCCTATGCCCCATACAATTATATAAACAAAGTTTGTAAACATAGTTGTTGACGGGAAGCCTTGACCCTGTTTTTCAGCCCAAAGGTTAAAAAGGCCAACTAACATTTTACTTATTGATAGTGTAATAGATAAAATCAGAATAATAAGAATAATTGTAGCTAAATATTGTTTGTAAGGATCAAATAATTCAGATAAAACAACATTATTTATAGCAATAGAAACAGACGCAAGAAAGAACCATAGAACAATATGTGGCTCAAGTGAATTTAGAATAATATCATCACCTCGCCATTTTGTCTTATCAGCTAATGCAGAAAGACGTTTATGAAAATATTTTTTAATTATCCATCCAATAAGAATGCCAATTAAAATCACTGAAATAGGATTACCCCAGATAATTATTTGATCAATAATTTTATCAAACATATACAATTCAAATTACAATTATTAATCCAAATCTGCACTGGAATATGGACCAATAATTACTTCTTTATTATCTCCAGGGAATAGTATGTCTATATTTGGCTCACCAATCGATGTCCAAGTTCTAGATAACACTAGTATACCCTGGTCATACACATTTAATGATTGTAAATCAAAATATTCTCCCCAATACCATTCCACTCCATGTTTATTATCATTTATAAATGTGCATTCATATTTTGGATTGCCATTATTATGAACATTGGATTTAGTTTTTAACCCAAGAGTCTGATTTGTAATATTTACACCTGATTCCGTCCACAAATTCTCATTAATGACTTGATCTTCTCTAAAAACCTGAATACGTTTAAACCTACCATTTTCATAATATTCAAATACAGCAACTGGCTTCCCATCAAAATAATATCCTTCTTTCATTATTGATCCAGATGGACTAAAAACACGCATTAATCCTTGTAAATTCCCCTCAGAAAACATAGCAATGCTTGATATTTGATCTTCACCGTACCATCTTGAAACTGATCCATGCAGTTTGTCATTTAAAAATATTCCTTCTTCTTCCTTTACACCATTCTTATCCCAATATTTATAATCACCTGAACGCAAACCTTCTTCATATGTAACATTAGATTCTAACTGTCCATTATTATAAAATGTCTTCATTTCTCCCTGTAGTTTATCATTAATATAATTCATTAATTTGTATGGCTGCTTTCCATCATAATAGATTGTACTCAATCCATATAATTTTCCATCATAATATACTTTAGTTGAATCTTTTTTTCCTTGCCTAGAAAACCACTTCCATTCTCCAATTCTTTTTCCAAGCACATAATTGCCAGATACAAACAATTTATTATTGTTATACCAAACCTTATATTCACCATTGTAATTATTTTCCATATAGGATATTAATGAATCCAATTTATTATTATCTCCATACCACTTCCATCGTCCATCTTTTTGATCTTTAAAATAAGATCCCTTGATTTTTAACTTGCCATTTTTATTATAGACTTGCATTGAACCATTTTTTAAACCATTCTCATAATTAATCTCTCTTATTTTAACTTTATCTTTCCACCAGATCCATTTACTATGAGGAATATCCTTACGATATTCACCAATAGAAATTTTATTTCCATTTTTATCGTATTCTTTATAAACACCATGTTTTTTATTATTCAAATAACCAATAATTATTTGAGGTTTTCCATTGTTAAAATAATCAATATAGGCACCATTAAGTATATCTTCATTATAAGTTCTAACTGAATCAAGAAAGCCGTCATCTCCATACCAACTCCATTTGCCAAATAATTCTCCATTAATATAATTTCCTACAGCAAATTTCTTACCTGATGGATACCAAGATCGATATTTTCCATTCGGTTCATTATCAAAAATATCTTGTTCATAAAACCTCATTCCATTGGGATAATATTTAAAAATTCTAGTAGTCACTGAATCTACATTAACCCCCGACTTCATTATCTTATATTCACGAATAAGTTTCTTCTGACCATTATTATACCTATCTAGAATTTGAGTATTTGAAGCGCAAGAAAATAAAAATAAAGCGAAAAAAAGAATTATAGTGTTAACAAATTTTGTCAACTTTTATACACAAGTAATTATTTCCTTAGCAACTAAAAAAGGTATCAAAATATATAAAATTGAGTCTCGTATTAAATAATAAAGAAAAAAAACAACTAATACAGCAGGACCTTTTTCTCTAAAAAGATGGATTATTCCACCTTCTTTCCTAATATCATTCCATTCGCGAATAATATTAGGACTTAATTTTTTCATTCATCCTTTAGTTTAATTTTATCAAATTTTAAGTTTTCGTATTTCTCCCAGATAGTTTCTCCAGAAGCTTGTTGAAAACGAAAAGCAAAAACTAGAGCATCCATAAACGAGTTATTCTGAAATTCTTTGTGACTATAATATTCATCAATCCAACCAATATACTCAACGATATTAATATCTTCAAGTTGATCAAAAATACCAAAAACAGTCTCTGCTTTATTATCATAGTACCATTGTGTAATTTTCTCATAACCAACTTCTTTTTTTAGAGCATCATATGTTTCATATACTTGAGTCATATAAGAAAATAAATAAATCTTTTTTTCTTCCTGGCTTAAGGTGGTCCAATAAAGAGATATAATATTTCTCTCCTCATAATCCCAATTACTATCTTGCGCAAAAACTATTGTATTAGTAAATAGTAAAAAGGAAAATAGATGTACGAATAAAAAGTTATATTTTATCATTGCAAGTCGTCTCAATTTTACAAATAAAACATATTAAAAGCAGTCAAATCTAAATTTTAGATCTTAATATTTTTAATTTGAATCAACCCAATCACCATTTTCTTTAATTAAATCTATAAGTGCTTGAACCGCTACATCTGCGGGAATATTTTTTTTAACTACTTCATATCCTTTATACAAAGATATCTGCCCAACGCCCGTGCCAACATAACCATAATCTGCATCTGCCATTTCTCCTGGACCATTTACTATACAACCCATAATTCCAATTTTTACTCCTTTAAGATGATTCGTTTTTGATCTTATCTCGCTTGTAACTTTTTGAAGATCAAATAAAGTACGCCCACATGAAGGGCATGAGATATATTCGGTCTTTGAAATACGAGTCCTTGTTGCTTGCAAAATTCCAAAACTAAGTTTTGTAATTATATCATAAGAAAAATCTGAAGACAACCAAATTCCATCGCCAAAACCATCTAATAATAATGAGCCAATATCTGTAGAGCTATATAATTGAAATTCATCTTTAGTTATAGAATAATATTCTTTATTAATGATTACAGGGACTTTCCAATTAATTTTTTCCAATTCAAGAAAAATTCTTCTTATATCAGCAACCCAATGATCATTCATAGTATTTATTAATAAAACAATAGAATCATCTTTTTTCAATTTTAACAAATTACTAGAAAAAAATTCAGTAGTTGATATATTGACAAAGTTTATTGATCCTTTCTTTCCCTTATATTTAAAATATTCTTTTAGCGTAAATAATGGAAATGCCTGCTTATTTTTTTCCCAAGATCGAATATTTTGAATAACATATAGTGTTCCTGGCAATTTAAATTTTAATTTATTGTTTCCTATAAAAATATAATCTACAGCCTGATCTGCTATTATCCATTTATCTAACTTTTTTGAATATGTATATCCAACATTTACTAAATGCTCATACGTCAGTTCATCTTCTTTTGAAATATCAATAATTACACGTGGGACCTGATCATTTCCGATATTATTTTTTAATAGAGATTCTCTTTTTGAATAACTATATGGCTGAAATAGAGGTTTAACAATCGGAGGTATCCTTGCATGCTTATATCGATTATTGTAGCGATCAATTAATAGTTTTGCTACAGGTAATTCTAACTCAGGTTCCTCTGTTAATGATACTCTAACCGTATCTCCAATTCCATCTTCTAATAAAGCACCAATTCCAACAGAAGACTTAACTCTGCCATCTTCTCCATCTCCAGCTTCTGTAACTCCTAAATGCAATGGATAGTTCATTCCTTCTTTCTTCATCATTGCCACAGCTAATCGATATGCTTGTACCATCACTTGTGTATTGCTTGCTTTCATTGAAATAATCAAATTGTGGTAATCTAATTCTTCACAAATTCTTACAAACTCAAGAGCAGATTCCACCATTCCTAAGGGAGTATCTCCATATCTACTTAAGATTCTATCAGATAAAGAGCCGTGATTAGTTCCTATACGCATAGCCGTCTTATTATTTTTACAAACCTTAACTAAAGGAACAAATCTTTCTTTAATTCTATCCAATTCAAGGCCATAAGATTCATCATTGTATTCAATAAAATTAAAATTCTTTTTATCCACATAATTCCCAGGATTAATTCTGACTTTTTCAACAATTTCAGCCGCAATTAATGCAGCATTAGGAGTAAAATGAATATCTGCAACTAAAGGTGTATTATATCCACGATTACGAATTTTATTTTTAATATTAATTAAATTCTCAGCCTCACGTTTACTTGGAGCTGTAATACGAACCAATTCTGATCCTGCTTTTATCATTCTTATTGATTGCTCGGCAGTTTCTTCAGTGTTCATTGTATCTGTTGTTGTCATTGATTGGATTCGTATAGGATTATTTCCTCCAATTCCTAAATCGCCCACAATTACTTCTCTAGTCTCAGAACGTGAGAATTCTGTTAAACTATTACAAAAATCATCTGGATTAATTTTCATGATATTTTATTCTTTATAAGGTTTACTAAGGTATTGTTTTGCTTCTTTGATCGCAAAAGAATAGTTATCTAATTGAATACAATCCTGATAATATTGAATAGCAGTGTTTCTTTCTCCAAGGAGATCATGAATTTTACCTTTTAAAAGTAATGCATTACCTAAAACAATATCTAACTCTGCACCATAATTATTGATAGCAATATCCAAAGAAGATAATGCTAAAGGATAATCATTATTTAAATAATGATATAAGGCCCACTCATATTTTCTGTATGCTAAATACCAATCTTTATGGATATCTGTTAAATTAGAGAACATTGAATCAAGTAATTGTAAAGATTGATATGCATCTGTCATTAGTTCATTATTTAAAAGGCTTTCAGTATAAAGTACTCTGTAATAATAACGATTTGGAAAATTTGAAACAAGATCATGGCTAAACAAAAGAGCAAATTTTGGTTTAGGATTTATCCATAGATGCATAAAAACAAGTGTTCCTTTTGCTTCAATCCAAGACCATTGACCCTTTTCTGCTGCTTTTAAAATCTTTTTCTCACCAGATATTGTTGATGGGTTTAAACCAAACATGCCTGACGCAGCCCAACGTACAAAAGCATTAGACATACCAGAATAATATTCAACAATTCCTAACGGCAACTGTGCATCTACAATCTCTGGGTTATCTTCTGCAACCTTTAAAATTATATTGAATCCTTTGTACCCCCATATTAATGTATTTAACCACTCTTTTCTACCAAGAGAGACTCTAGCTTTTAATCCGATTGTTGAACCAAGATATAATTTATAATTAGGGTCATCTGGAAATTTTTCAATTAATGTATTATAAATTGGTATGACTAAATCAATATCATTATTTAATGTATGCCATGTAACATCTACTGGGTCATGAGCTTGACTATGCAGCCATCTTGCAGCCACCCAAGTTAAATGTACCGTGGGATTATCAGGGTAATCTTGTCTTGCATTATTTAATATTGTTATCGCATTTCCAGTGTCATAGTTATAAAATGACTTAACAGCCTTCCAAATAACTTCATCACCAGAATATTGTGCATTTAAAACACATATAAGATAAAAAAGATTAAAATAAGAAAATTTCATCTATGAAAAATACTAAAGATTTTTAGTAGCGATAAAGACTAGATTGCTATCCAGACTATGAGCCTAGACGCTTTGATAAAATCAACCAACCCTTTGCATCATTATCTTCAGGATTAATTTGCAAGCTTCTATTCCATGCAGCTTTTGCAAGTTGATGTTCATTCATTTTCCAGTAAGTAACTCCCATACCAGTATAGGAACTTGAATCATTTGGACGAAGTTCTAAAACTTCTTGAAAAGCAGATAGAGACTCTTTATACATTGCTTTATCTTGATAAAATCTTCCTAAAGTTCTGAAAGCACCTGGTAACCAAGCATATGAATTTGAGTTTACACTTAGTGCTTTTTCAAAAGAAGTCCTACCCAAACCTGGTTCACCGAGCCTATTATATTCAACTGCCAAAATATAATAAGCTTGTGGTAAAAGATTTCTAACAAGAGGGTGCTGACTTTGATAATGCAATAGATCTTCCCATACTGATGCAGCTAAACCCCATTCCTGAGCATTAAAATAACTTAATCCCTGCATATACCTTGCATCGCGATGCTGAGAATCAAGATAAACTACATCACCAAAACTTAATGCAGCATAAATATATTTTCCCATATTATAATATAGATTTGCTAATCCTAAATGTGACTGTGTATGTTTAGGATCCATTTTTATCGATTTTTGAAAAGAAGATTTTGCTAAATCAATTTCTCCCAATTCGGCATATGCAAGAGCTTGTAAATAAATAAATCCATTTTGATCAGGATAACTTTCTATTGCTTTTTTTGCCATAGAAATAGCTTCATCAAATTTACTTTCATTAATTTTTTCATGTATTGATATAAGCTTATCAGCTGGTCCTTCTGGAGCCTTTGAAGCAGTACGAACCAATACTTGTCTACTCATTTTTAAAGCAGGAGAACCTTCTTCTTTTATAGCCATCGCATCTAATGTTCCCTTATGACTTGGATCTAGATCTAATGCTTCTTCATAAGACTGTTTTGCTTTTTGATAATCACCTAATTTTTCATATAAAGAACCAAGATAAAAATGTGCATCCGGATTATTATAATGCTTTGCAACCTGTCTCAGATATACATCTTTTGCTTTAGACCAACTACCATTCACCTCATAATGTAAAGCAAGCTGTCTTTGAATACGTAAATCATCAGGAGAACTATCTGCTGCTTGTTCAAAATCAAGTGTACTATAAGTTGGCTTGGATTCTAATTTTGTAAGCTGTCTTTCCTTCCTAGGAGACAAGTATTTCATAGCTCTACCCATTTTTCTTCTTGAGTCAGAAAGATCATTATTTAAATCATAAAGCTCACCAGCTAATTGCATTGCACTTAGAGATGGTTTTTTAGATCTTACGGAAGAAGATTTTACAGTAGATCCTTTTTTCAAAATCTTGTTGATTTTTGATATATATGTACTGGTAGTTTTTGAGGGACTTAACTTATGAGCTTTTTTAAAATCACCCAAAGCCGACTTATAATTTTTTGCTTTATACCTCTTTTTTGCTCTATCAAGATATTTTTTTGCTTGAGGGCTAGATTTGGCGGACTTCTTTTTCTTCCCTTTAGATTTTTTCTTAGACTTGCCCTTCTTTCTTGAGGAAGATTTTTTCTTTGAGCTACTAGCCTTTTTCTTGGATTTGCTTTTCTTTTTAGTTGCCGATTTAGAGCTACTTGATTTTTGTGCGTATAATTCTGATGATTGAAATGGAAGAATTGAAGTAAAAAATAGAAATATTACTAATTTAACAATCCATCTGGTATGTGAATATTGCATGTGGACTATACTTAATTTACATAAATGAATTCAGTGTGTCAGGGAAATAATTATAATACATATTATTTTTTTATAGTACCAATTAACTCATACTCATTAAAGTCATTTATCTTTACGTTATAAATTTCACCCTTATTAACATTATCATTAATTCTCACTATTTTATCAATCTCTGGAGCATCATACTGTGTTCGACCGACGGCAATATTATTTGCAATTTCATCAATAATAACGTCATAATATTGACCTACCATTGAACTGTTTCTTTCAAAATCTATATTATTTTGAAGATCCATAATTATCGATTTTCTTTCGTCTTTTAATTCTCTTGGAACATTATCTTTTAAATCAGCTGCAATTGTACCCTCTTCTTCAGAATAAGTAAAAACACCTAAATGATCAAATTTAACTTCTGAAATAAAATCAGTTAATGCTAAAAAGTCTTCTTCAGTTTCATTAGGATATCCAACAATTATTGTAGTCCGAATACTAATATCAGGAATAGAATTTCTTAAACTATCAATTCTTTTACGAATTCCATTCTGATTCAATCCTCTTCTCATAGAGCTTAGCAAGTCATCAGAAGCATGTTGTATTGGCATATCGATATAATTACAAACTTTATCAGATTCTGCCATAGAATCAATAATTCTTTGGCTTAAGTGAGATGGGTGTGCATAATGAATCCGTATCCACTCTGGCCCATTATTAATTTTATCGATTTGAGATATTAAATCGCTTAAATAGACTTTTTTATCTAAGTCCCAACCATAAGATGTTGTGTCTTGAGCAATAATCATTATCTCTTTCACTCCATTATCTACTAATCGAGTAGTTTCAGAAATCAATTCTGGTATGGTTCGACTTTTTTGCAATCCTCTCATAATAGGAATACTACAAAACGAGCATCCATTATCACATCCTTCTGCAATTTTAAGATATGCATAATGAGATGGAGTTAAAATTGATCTAAAAAATAAAGGATCATCTTTCCCATAATCTTTACCCGTAATAAAAGAAGCAATTTGTTTATGATCATTAGTACCAAAAAAACGATCTACTTCAGGAATTTCTTTCTTTAAGTCATCATGGTATCTTTCTGATAAACACCCCATAACAACTAATTGTTCAATAGAACCTTTTTTTCTTAGCTCTGCGGCTTGAAGGATAGTATCGACTGATTCCTCTCTTGCAATATCTAGAAATCCACATGTATTAATGATAATTGTATCTGCATTATCTAAATTTTCTGTTACATCAAATTGCGTGTTTCTAAGTCCACCAAGTAATATTTCAGAATCAACAAGATTTTTTGCACAACCGAGACTTATAAGGTGTAATTTTTTTTTATTTTTATCCATCTGATAGATCCAATAAAGAATTTATATAGTGGTTATTATCAAACTCCTCTAAATCTTCAATATTCTCACCAATACCAAGAAACTCTATAGGAATATTTAATTTTTTGCTTAGCGCGAATACAATTCCACCTTTTGCCGTGCCATCCATTTTAGTTAATGTAGCAGAATCAATATCAATATAATTAAGAAATTCCTTTGCTTGATATAGTGAGTTCTGACCTAAAGTAGAATCAATTGTAATCATGGTTCCTAAAGAGTAATCACTAAATTTTTCTAAAATGATACGCTTCATTTTCTTAAGCTCAAGCATTAAATTTTTATTTGTATGTAATCTTCCAGCTGTATCAATAATTACAATATTTGAATTTTTATTATAAGACGCATTCATGCCATCATAAATAACTGAAGATGGATCCTTAGCTGATTGATTACTAATTAATCGAACATCAATTCTTTTAGACCAAATTTCTAATTGTTCTAAAGCAGCAGCTCTATAAGTATCTGCAGCAACTAAAACTACATCATTGCCCTGTAATTTATAGTGATGAGCAATTTTTGCTGCTGTAGTTGTTTTACCTGTACCATTAACTCCAACAATTAATTTAACAAATGGGAGTGGCTGGCTGTCAAATTTATTCAAATCCAATATTGATATCATATATTCTTTTACATTTTGAATATAATCATCACCTGAACTAGATTTAATTAAATTAATAATTTCTAAAGTCGTTTCAACACCTATATCTGCAGATAGTAGATTTTTCTCTAAAACATCCAATGATCCTGTTGATATTCTGTTCTTTTGTAAAATATTAAAGGAATCAGCAATACTCTTTCTAGTTCTTTCAAGAGCGTTAAATAGCTTACTAATCATAACTTTTGCTGAATACTTTTATATTCTTCAATAAATGTTTTATAATACTTAATCCAACTTATAATTAATAAATAAGATGCAACAATCAGACATAAGAATGGCAAATAAGGAATGGATTCAATTCTAAAAATATGAAAAAAGATTCCCATAGTAGTGATACCTGCACCCCATTTCCCCCACCAGTTTGAATGAAGAACAAAATGTGTATGATTTAATAAATATATCGCTGGCAATGCAATTGATACATATCTAAATAAGTAAAAAATAAAAAACCAAGTGGGGAACAATCCATCATATACCATAAAAGCAGTCACTGCAAGAATCACAATAAAGTCAGATATAGGATCTAACCACTGACCAAAATGAGTTACATTATTGGATTTTCTTGCAACCCACCCATCTAATGCATCTGATAAAACTGCGATTACAATCAACCAAAATGTGAAATGCAAATACTGATCATTATATTTGAGTGTATATATGATTGGAATCGCTAATAATGCCCGCAACAAACTAATAAAGTTAGCTAGGGTAAGTATTCTTGATGGATCTGTTATCTTAGGCTTTATATTCTTTACATTCATAAATCAATCACGAATAATTCCTCTTACAACCCTAGTTGATGCCCCAATATTATTATGTATAACATCTGTAGCAGCTTTACTGGCTTTTAATAACATTTCTTCATTATTTAACAATTTATTTACAATTTTATAAAATTCCTTGTTGTTGTTGATTGACCAGCCTCCCCCTAAATCTATTAATTCTATTGCTTCCTGAAAATTATCATATCTGGGGCCAAAAATTACAGGCAACCTAGCAATTGCAGGCTCCATCACATTATGAATTCCAGTAGAAAACCCACCACCTATGTAGGCAATTTTACCCTCCCAATATATTTTTGATAATTCACCAATTACATCAACAATAGTAATTTTTGAATCATTTGCTTCTAGATTATCTATTTTACTGTAAAGCTCAACTGTATATCCTTTATGCGCAAAATAATCGTAGACATTATTGATTTCTGTAGGAGTTGGCTCATGGGGAACCCAAATGATATTAAAATCATCATCATGTTTTAATAAATCTAATAATCCATTAATAATACAATTTTTATCTTCACTATGCATGCTTCCTAAAATTATACTCTTATTTCTATTAAATATTTCTTTTGAATGATTAATAGAATATTGATCTTGACTATTTTTTACTTGATCATATCTAGGGTTTCCTAAAACACGAAGAATCATTTTATTAGATTTTCCTAAAATTAAACGAATTTTTTCATCATCATTTTTAGAGATTGTATAAATAGAATTAAAATTACTATATACATGTCGATAAAAGTTTCTAACTACAGGAATTAATTTTTTTGTGTTTTTCTTAAACTTAGCAGCAAATAATACAGTAGGAGTATCTGTTGCTTTTGCAGACCAAATCAAATTTGGCCATATATCATATGCTGCAAAAATTAATTTTTTTGGCTTAATCTTTTTAAGAGCTTTTCTAACCAACCACGGAAAATCAAAAGGAAGATAAATTTTACAGTCAATTAGATTATCGTCAACATTTTCAAATCCAGATGGTGAAAAAAAACTAACAATTATTTTGACATGAGGCTCAACTTCTTTTAAACCTAATAAGACTGGTCTAGTTTGAAGAAATTCTCCATGTGAGGAGACATGAAACCAATACACTATAGCATTATTTTTATTTAGTGAACTTATATAATTATCTAGGATCCTAAAAGTATTGAATCGACCTAAAAATCCTAATCTTATTTTTTTATTGAAAATTATACCAATAATTCCAATAAGCATCATTATAGGTAATAAGAAAAAATTATATATTATATACCATACATAAATCATTTATTTAAGATTGATTTAACATTTTCTATTACATTTGAACTAGGTATTTTAGTCATACAGTATTGTTCTGATCTAAAGCATAAACTTTTCCCATTTTGGCTACAAGGTCTACACCAAATATCATATTCTATATTTGCTGATCTATTAAGCATTGTACCACCTCCCATTTGAACAGTGGTAGGACCCATAATCATTGCTACCGGAACTCCAACAGCTTCAGAAGCATGCATTAACCCTGTATCACTACCAATTGACATAGATGAACAGGAAATCAACGCTATTGATTCTCTTATCGATAGTTTCTTACTGAGATCAATAACATTATTATTTATTTTGCTGATTGAACTACAAATATCATCATTATCTCCACCTAACATAACAACTTTATAATTTAAATCATTATTGATATAATCAATTACTTCACTATACCTTTTTGACAACCAAGTCTTCTGTTTCCATGCTGCTCCAGGTATTATTGTTATAAAAGAATTATCTACTCCATAACTATTAAGTAATAATTTAGCTTCATTTTGTTCACTAATATTGATTTCTAACTTATTATCAGGTATATCATGTTTCTTATTCAATATTTTATTTAAACACTGATGATAAAGCCACCTCTGTGAAAAACTATTTTCAAAATCATTTCTTTTAAATGCTATAAGCTTAAACCTTTTCCATCTTGGTTTTTTATAAATTATTTTTTCAATACCTCGAATATGTTTTAAAATGATTTTAGATCGAATTACATTGTGAAAATCAATTATTAGATCATAATTACGTAAAGCAATCTTCTTACTAATATCTTTTAATTGACTATATCGAAAATTTCTTGATATTCGTATAATATTATTCACAAATGAATTCCCCATTAATATTTGAGCGTATTCATCTAAAGTAATAATATCTATCTTTGCATTTGGAAACTGGCTTTTTAGAGTTTGCAATGGTGATGTTAATTGAACAATATCACCTATAGAACTAAACCGGAAGACCAAAATGGTCCGTAGTTTTTGCATATTAATAACTTCTTCTGGAATTAAAAATAACCAGGTCAATTAATGATTGTTTATATACTGTATCAGGATAATCATTTAAAGCTTCTATTGCATGATTACTAAATTCATCAATCTTCTGTTTAGCATATTCAAAACCTCCTGAAGAATGAATTAATTCATTTAGTTTTCGAATATCATTTTTTGATTTATTCTTAATATTCAATATTTTTTTCACTATTCTTGATTCTACCTTTTTTAGGTTAGAATAGGAATAAATTAATGGAAGAGTTATCATATTCTTTTTAACATCAGCACCAACATTCTTCCCAGTTTTTGATTGCACTCCTAACATATCAAATAAATCATCTTTAATTTGAAAAGCCATTCCAAGCTTTTCACCAAATAAACGCATTTTATTTCTATCATTCTTATTTCCTGAAGATGTGATAGCACCTAATTCACATGAAGTTGAAATCAGGCTGGCTGTCTTTTTGTTAATCATGTCATAATAAACTTTTTCTGTCATCGACCTGGTTAAACTCTTCTCTATCTGCAAAATTTCTCCTGAACTTAATTTTTCTGCAGTTTGGGAAATTAAATCAAGTGCTTCAAAATCCTTTATCCCAACTAAATTTATAAGTGCTTTACTTAAAATATAATCTCCCATTAAAACAGCTACCTTATTTTTCCAAATTCTATTAATAGATGGAAAACCTCTTCTAGCAGTAGCATCATCAACTACATCATCATGAATTAATGTAGCAATATGTAGGAGCTCAATCATTGCGGCAGATTTATAACTATTTAAGCTAGGTTCTCCGCATACTCTAGCGGATAAGATAGTTAAGACAGGCCTAATATGCTTTCCTTTATTTCTTAAGATATAATTAGCTACTGTATTTACTAATTTCACCTCAGATCTAAGAGCTTGTTTGAACTCAGTTTCAAAAAGTTTAATATCTTCAGAAATTGGATCTGTAATATCTTTTAAAGATTTTAAATCGTTATTCATAATTTGATTATTTCAAATTTATTTTTTTCTATTTACCATCCAAGAAACAGCAATACTAATTTCATATAATATGGCAAGTGGAATTGACATAAATATCAAGCTAATCGGATCTGGTGGTGTAATAAAAGCAGAAAGAAATAAAATAAAGACAATCGCATGTCGACGATAATGACGCATAAATGCAGGTGTCAATATTCCAATACTACTTAAAATAAATACTACAATTGGTAATTCAAAAATTACCCCACTTCCTAATAATAACATTGTAATAAAACTAAAATAATAATTAATAGAAAAGTTATTATTTACTTCTACCATACCCATTGAAGTAAAAAAATTCAAAGAATATGGGATTAACACAACAAAAGCGAATACAACGCCGATCAAAAAAGCCAAATAACTAAAAAATACTAATGGAAACATAATCTTTTTTTCATTTTTATGAAGTCCAGGGCCAATAAATTTTGCTAACTGGTAAGTTAAAACTGGAATAGATAGGACTATACCACCTAATAATGCAACTCCCCATTTTATCATAAACATACCTTGGACTTTCAATACTTGTAAATCTGGAGGACTTGATAATGCTTTTATGGGAGATATTAGAAATTGTAAAATTTCATCTATAAATAAAAAAGATATCACCCCTCCTAAAAGTATTGATATAATACTTTTTATTAATCGCCAGCGCAACTCTTCTAAATGCTCAAGAAATGACATCTGACTTGATTCATATTCATTCATAAATCGATATTATCCATAATCTCTTTTGCCGCAGTCATAGGTGATATTTTTAAATTTTCTAATGATTTAGTTGCTTGTTCCAATTTTTCTCTCTTATCAGAAGTCCAAAATTTACTCAACAACGTATCTTGTATTATATTTTTAACTCGAAGTTTATAACGATCAACCTTTCTTTGTAAAAGATATCCATCATTTTCTAATTTTTGTAAATATTCATTTATTCCATTAAATAATTCTTCGATCCCTTTACCATCTTTTGCGACCGTATTATAAATAGGTCTAGTAATGCCGCTATTAATATTAATTATGGATTTCAATTTATCAGTTAATTGCTTTGAACCTTTTCTATCAGATTTATTAACAACAAATAAATCGCCAATTTCAATTAATCCAGCTTTCATCAATTGAACTTCATCTCCTGCTTCAGGAACTAAAACAATTATTGTTAAATCAGCAACATTAGCTACTTCATATTCCCCTTGGCCAACACCAACTGTTTCAAAAATAATTATATCTTTTTGAGCTATCGCAAGAATATCACCTATATCTTGTGCTTTTCTTGATAAGCCACCTAGGTGCCCAAGTGTGCTCATACTTCGAATAAAAACATTTTGATCATTATGATATTGATTCATTCTAACTCTATCTCCTAATAATGCACCGCCTGAAAATGGACTTGTTGGGTCGATGGCTATAACACCAACCTTTTGATCAATACTAATAAAATATTTAATGAGCTCATTGGTAATAGAACTTTTTCCAGCACCTGGAGGACCTGTTATACCAATACGAACTGATTGGTTAGTTTTATTGAAAAATTTATCTAAAGAGACATTATTGATTTCAGCATTATTTTCAATATCTGTTATTAAACGAGATAAATCACGTTGATTATTAGCTTTCAAATTTTGGATTACAACTTTATCCATTACATATTAAAAGCTATAATATTTATAATTATTTTATTTATGAAAAAGTTTTTGAAAACTGATTAAAATTATAAATAACCAGATGGCGACCTTGGCGAGTGAGAAGACCTTTTTCTTCAAGAAGTTTAAAAGTTCGTGACACTGTTTCTCTAGAAGTACCTGCCATATTCGCTATATCTTGCTGAAAAGGTAAATTAGTGATTGTCACACTTCCTTGTTTTATTGTCCCTAATTCCTCTGCTAATCGAATTAATGTAATTCCAATTCGTTGTTCAACATCGCTTAAAGATAAACTTTCAATTTGCTGATCACTTTTACGCAAACGATGCGTTAGTTCTTCTAATAAACATATTGAAATTTTTGGATACTTTTCAAGAATATCTAAAAATTCATTTCTTGCAAGTGTTAAAACCTCTGATGCCTCTAAAGCAACTACATTAGCAGACCTACCATCACCATCTAATAAAGACATTTCTCCAAAAAAGTCAGCTTCACCTAACATAGCAAGAATTACTTCTCTACCATCATCGCTAAGACGTGTAATCTTTACGCTTCCTTTTGAAATTACAAAGAATGTTTGACCTAAATCATCCTCCAATAAAATCATTTGATTTTTAGTAAATGTTCTTTGAGTCATCCGATCAGATATTTTAGTTAAATCTGATTTAGATAAATCTGAGAAAATAGGAACTGACTCTAACAAGGATAATTTATCCATATGCAAAGATACGTTTTCTCAATGTTAATTCAAAATTTTGGATTAAAAATCTTTGTTAAAAAAATTGACTCCTATTTAGTTTCAAAATAAGTTCCCAATTAATTTTTAGTAATTAATTAATAATAGAAACTAGGTAAACATAAAGAATTATGGATAGACACCCTCAACAGATAAAACGTGAACGTCAAGATAAAAAACGTCGTTTGAAAAATATTTCTCAGATGTCTGAGTTAAAAACTTCTATAAAAAAAGTCCTTTCTATGAGTGATCAGAAAGATGCAGAAAATTTATATAGAGATACTGTGAAACTAATTGATAAAGCTGCTAGCAAAGGTTTAATAAAGAAGAATACTGCTTCTAGAAGAAAATCTCGCATTACACGTCACTTAAATTCGATTTCAAAATAAATAATTTCTATCTGATGAATTAATTGATATTATTCATCAGAGATTTGGTAATTAGGAGCCTCCTTAATTACTTTAACTTCATGTGGATGACCTTCTTTTACACCAGCACTTGTAATTTGAATAAAATTGCTATTTTTACTAAAATTTGTGATATTTTTTGCGCCACAATACCCCATTGATGCTCGCAATCCTCCTGTTAATTGGTGAATAGTATTTCTAACAGGACCTCTAAATGGAACCATCCCTTCTATTCCTTCTGGAACTAATTTTTTTGATTCAGCTCCTTCTTGAAAGTATCGATCGCCACTTCCTTCTTTCATTGCGCCAAGAGAACCCATGCCACGATACGATTTATATTGTCTACCTTCAAATAAGATAGTTTCTCCAGGACTTTCATCCATACCTGCAAGTAAGCTTCCTAACATTACAGAACTGGCTCCAGCTGCTAGTGATTTTGCTATGTCTCCACTATAACGTATTCCTCCATCTGCTATAATAGGAATATTATTCTTCTCAGCTTCTTCCGCACAATCGATAATTGCAGATAATTGTGGAACACCTACACCTGCAATAACTCTAGTTGTACAACTTGCACCCGCACCAATACCTACTTTAGGACAGTCAACACCCGAATCTATTAAAGATTTCACCCCTTCTTTAGTTGCTATATTCCCAGCAATTAAAGCCATTGAACCTATGTTTATTTTCAATTTTTCAATTAACTTTAACACACCAGATGAATGTCCATGAGCTGTATCAACAACTAACGCATCAAGTCCCGAGTTCAGTAACGCCTGTGCACGCTCAATTGCTTCATCATTAACACCTATTGCTGCAGCTACTCGTAAACGGCCATTTTTATCTTTACATGCATTGGGAAATTGCTCTTTCTTCTGAATATCTTTTACAGTTATCAGTCCAGCAAGAGAACCATCATCATCAACAACTAATAATTTTTCAATTCGATTCTTTTGCAGTATTTCCTTTGCTTTATCTAAAGTTGTTCCAACGGGAACGGTTACTAAATTTTCAGTAGTCATACGATCATTTACTAAAAGATCTAAATTTGTTTCAAATCGTATATCTCTATTAGTTATAATTCCGATTAATTTTCCATCTTTAACAACAGGCAGTCCACTAATATGATAAAAATCCATCATTTCTTTGGCTTTACGTATTGTCTTACTTGGATCCATAATTAGAGGATTCATTATCATTCCACTTTCAGATCTTTTAACTTTATCAACCATAGAAACCTGATCTGATATTGAAAGATTTTTATGAATAACACCTATACCACCTTCTCTTGCTAAAGCTATAGCCATTTCACTCTCAGTTACTGTATCCATAGCAGCGCTTAAAAATGGAATATTTATTGTCAACTCATTAGTAATCTTAGATGTAAGATCCACATCCTTAGGTAATACCTTAGAGGATTGAGGAACTAGCAAGACATCATCAAAAGTGTATTTATAAATGAATGGTGGTTTATTCGGCATAATTAAATAATATCATAATTTTTAATAGAATTCAAAATCTGCTTAGATTTAATTAGTTCACTGATTACTTTAATATCAGAATGCAATGGTCTATCAGTTTTTGAATAGTGTACATGTTTTTTCATTAATTTTAAAACAGGTATAAAAGCATTAGCCATTTTTAAAGGGTTATGAAATAGCTCATTAATTGTTGTAGAAGCAAGTAATTCAATGGATAAAATATTTCTTACATTATCAATTACACGCAAACATTTCCTAGCCGCCCAAGGAGCCATGCTTACAAAATCTTCTTGACCTCCTGAAGTTGATATGCTATCAACACTCGCAGGATGCGTCAAAACTTTATTTTCAGAAACAAGACTTGCTGCAGTCACATGCGCTGTCATAAAACCTGATTCTAATCCAGGATTTGAGGCAATGAATGAAGGCACATTATCACTAATTCCTTTCATGAAATAATGAATTCTTCTTTCTGCAATAGATCCAATCTCAGCTATAGCTATTGCCAAGTTATCCATAGCTTGGGCAATAGATTCCGCATGAAAATGTCCAGAATTAAGTACCTTTCCATTTGGCATTATAATGGGATTATCGCTAACACTATTTGCTTCATTCTCAACAATATTTTTTACACATTTGTAATTTTCTCGACAAATACCATGAACTTGTGGAATACATCGAAAACTATAGGGATCTTGCATTCTATCACAATTTTTATGTGATGACACTATTTCACTATTATTAAGAAGATTCCATATATTGGAAGCAACGATTCTTTGTCCAGGATGATTCTTTAGCTTATGAATATCAGATTTAAATACACTTCGTGAAGATAATGATGCTTCAACAGATAAGGCACCTGACAAATCAGCAACTTTCAAAATATTTTCAGCTTCAAGACATGCTTTTATAGCAATCGCAGTGGAAACTTGGGTGCCATTAATCAAACTTAAGCCTTCTTTTGGTTCTAAGATAATTGGATCAAGCCCAACTTCTTTCATAGCTAACATAGCAGGCATAATACGTTCTTGAAAATTAACTAAACCCTCCCCAATCAAAGGTAATGCCATATGGGCAAGAGGAGCAAGATCACCACTAGCTCCTACGGACCCTTGTCTAGGGATAACAGGTAATATATCGTGATTTAAGAGCTCTTTTAGCAACTGAACTAATTTTAATCTGACGCCACTAACACCCTTAGACCAATTAATTAATTTTAATACCATAATTATTCTTGTTATACCTAAATCAAATGATTTTCCTACTCCTGTTGCATGAGATCTTAAGAGATTTAACTGCAACTGTTTTTGATCATTCTCATTAATAGAAATAGAGCTTAAGTCTCCAAAACCAGTAGTAACTCCATAAATTTTTTGGCCATTACTTAATAAGTCTAAAAATATTTTGTGGGATTGATTTATCGATTTCCTAGTATCAGAATCAATTCGAACTTTCACCGGACCATTAAGGCAAGGTAAAAAATAATCCAATGAGCACGTTTTGTTAGTAATCGATAGGGCTTTCATAAAGTAATATAACTTTGCAAACCTATGTCAATCAATTACTAAGGCATGATTATATGTGAATCTCATTAATATTTGAAAATGGAATCATTTCTGAAGGGATTGCATCACTGAATGATTGTCCATATCTTTTTTTCGCTATTCTTTCATCCATCACAATAAAAACACCGCTATCTTTTGTAGTACGAATCAATCTTCCGAAACCCTGACGAAATTTTATAACACTTTCTGGAACATTATAATTTAGAAATGGATTTTTATTTTGTTTTTCGAGTAAATCACTAAATGCTTTAGTGGTTGGCTCAGTTGGTACACCAAAAGGTAGTTTTGCAACAATTAATATTTCTAATAACTCTCCTGGCAAATCAATTCCTTCCCAAAAAGAATTTGTACCAAGAATAATCCCATTTTTTGTAGCATGCATAGCTTTAATAATCGAATGTCGGGAACTACCTTTAATTTGTGCAAAAATAGGTATATTTCTACTATTTGGCTTATTACGAAGCTCTTGATATGCATTAGTCAATGCAAATTTTGAAGTAAATAAAGCTAAAATCCTTTTATTGTATCTATTATGTAATTCATAAATAATATTGGCATGCAAACCAGGATCTTGTCCATCCCTACCAACATATTGAAAATAGTTCACTTGATCTTCATAATAAAATGGACTTTCAAACACTCCGGATATAACATTATCAATATCAAACGAATCTAATCCTGTTCTAGAAAAATAATACTTAAATGAATCATTAACCCGTAGTGTTGCTGAAGTCAGAATACAATATTCAACTTTTATAAAAAATTCTTCAACTAAATTTTTTGATATATCAATTGGACACCCATAGATAACTAATTCAAAATTTTCCTCAGAGCGAAATATTCCTTCTTGCCAATATACCCAATCAAAATTTTGATCTTGAGTTAGATCATTAATTAATTTTAAAATATTATTTAAACTATCAATAAAACTATCGATTTGAGTTAATATTTCAGAGAAATCACTATCAGCATCTTCTAAAGCTTTAATCTGCATATTTAGATTATTTAAAACATCAATTATAGATACAATATCAGTTTTTAATAAATCAAACTCATTTTTAAACATTCCATATTCTTCTTTTAAATCGTAAATAATATATTTTTCTACATATTTCGAAGATGAATTAAACCTACTTTTAATATTAAAGCCAATTTCATCAAATAGAGTATTTACTTTTATCTTGCAGCGTTCCACTAAATCATGCAAACCAATAATCAAATTAGATAACGACTTTCTCCTATCTACAATGTAGTCTAGTTGTTTTCTCCAATAACTAGCTGATTTGTTTTCTGGATCTATTCTTTCAATAGCAGATATAATTGATATTGCATTAATAGATTTTTGTAATTGGTTATATGCAGTATCAACTAGATTATGAGCCTCATCAATAATTACAGTATTATGCTCAGGTAAAATTCCTTCATTTTCAATTTCAGCAAATAATAAAGCATGATTAATAATAAGTAATTCAGTATTTTGAGATGATCGTCTAATTTTTCCAAAATAACATCCATCATTTTTTGCACAAATGGATGTAGTACAATAACCTTTTTCTGATTTAATTAAGGATGGAATTTTTACAGGTCGTGAGTTCCAAAAACCAGAGCATTCAGATAAATCTCCTGTTTCAGTATATAATAACCAAATAATTAATGGAAGAATACTTTCAATGTCTTTTGAAGAAAGTATCTTATTTCTTTCATTCATTAACCAGTTGAATCGAGTTTTACAAATATAATTACTTCTACCCTTTAACAATGCTGCATTTAAACTTATTCCTAATGCGCTAGATAATATAGGTAGATCTTTATAAAATAACTGATCTTGTAAATTTTTTGTGTGACAAGAAACTAAAATACATTTCCCCTGTTCCTTAGATTGCTTAATTGCAGGAAATAAGTAACCAAGAGTTTTACCTAAACCAGTTCCGGCTTCTAAAACTCCAATATTCTTTTCGCCATTTATAATTCTGTGTATTTCATCACTATATTTTTCTTGACCTGGCCTATATTCATAATCTTCAATTAAATCTGAAAGCAAACCTTTATCATTAAAAACATCACTTACATTTATTGTATTAATATCTTTTGTTCCTTTGTGATTATAAATATTGCTATAGCTTATCTTTTTGATTTTTGATTTAGTTATTCCTGTATCAATATTTCCTTTCAGTTTTAATTCTTCAGCCAGATTTGTATATAAATAATTATTTGGCAAATTTATCGGGGATGTTATATCTACAATTTTTGATATTGTTTCTAATGGATAGCTAGCCGCTTCATATACTAGTTTTTGAAATATCATACCACAATTTTCAGTATCTATCTCCGCACGATGCGAACCATCCGATGATAAACCAAAATATTCAGATATAGTTCCTAGATTATGAACTGGATGAAAAAAAAGGAATGTTCTTGATAGCTGTAAAGTATCAAATAATTGATTATTTTTTTTCTTTTTTTCATATCTGCTACATAATGTATCTAAGAAACTCTTATCAAACGAAATATTATGAGCAACTAAAGGTAAATCAGATAAGAATTCAAGAAAGTCATCTAAGATATCTGATTCTATTGGTTGTCCTTTTACCATTTTATCTGATATACCGGTTATATCTGTAATAAATGGATCAATCGGTCTTTCAGGATTGATCAATTTGACAAATCGATCAACAGGATCTCCGTTAAGAAATTTTATAGCTGCTATTTCTATAATTTTATCATCAACTGGGCTTAAACCTGTAGTTTCAAAATCAAATGCGATATATTCTGAAAGGCCTAATTGATTAAGTAATTTTTTCATTTCCATAAATAGTTAAGAAAATAGAATTTTATAGTAAAATAATGGATTAGTTAAGTCACCCCTCGCAACTTCATTTGCGAGCATACCACCTATTACATCCTTTAGATTTTCATTTCTTGATGCTTTATTAATAACAAAATTTAATAAAAATCTTGATCTAGCAAGTTTTTGAAGATTTGTACTAATCTTCAATTCCGGGCCTATATTCTCCCATAAGAGCTTATCATATGCTGATAAACTCTTTTCACTAAAATCTTTTGAATCAACTGCCTTCTTAAGTGTTGCTATTGCATATTTTGCTGATATCATTGCATTCCCAATGCCTTCGCCAGTAAATGGATCAATTAGACCAGCTGCATCACCCAACAACATGAATCCATCCCCATGGTTTTTTCTGTGGATGCTTCCCATGGGTAAATTCCAACCCCGAGGCTTTTCTAAGGGCTTTGCATTTTTAAACCTGTCTTTGAAATAATCTAACTTGGTCACTATGTCAAGTAATTGAACAAGATCCTTTTTATCATTTTTTATATATCTTTTTGACAAACCTAAACCAATATTTGCTAAACCATTCCCTGCAGGAAATAACCAGAAATATCCTGGATTAATTTCCTTAATAAAGTGAAGTTCAATCTGATCGCTTAACCCTTTAACTCCTTCAAAATAACAGCGTATTCCTAAAGCAGTATGTTTCATATTCATTGCATATAAATTTAATTTTTTTGCAATAACAGAATTGAACCCATCACAACCAAGCACAACCGAAGATAGTATCTCATTACTTTCTCCATTTTGATTATGTCCTTTTATTCCAATAACTGATTGACCATTCATAAGGACTTCTTTAACATTAAAACCTTCTAAAACGTCTACAACTTTCTTCGCCTTATTAAATAAGAAATAATCAAAAGTTTTTCGAGGAATCACATATCCTTCTCTGATATGTCTATCATTTAAAGATTTTGATAAATCAATTTCAAATGTTTTATTTTTTGGACTACCAAAGACTATTCGGTTTATTGTAGATCCATCTAAAAGTTTAATATCGCTTAGAATATCAAGATCTTTTAACATATCAACTACTTTTCCAGATAACGCATCTCCACAAATTTTATCTCTTGGCCATATCGATTTATCAATAAGTATAGCTTCAAGACCTAATCTATTTGCATAAAGAGCAGCGGTTGCTCCAGCAGGACCTCCTCCAACTATTACTACATCATATTTTTTATTAATAGACATATTAATAAATACAAATATTTTGAATTATATAAATAGAAATAAATTGGGGATTATTCGATGTCAACTGCAAATGTTGGAAATACAGTGTTAAAACGAAAATAGTGATAAACCCTCAAAATAAAAAAAAGAGACCATAAAGGAATTAGAAACCAAGGATAACGTATAGATAGAAACACTGCAGGAATAAACAAACCGTATATTCGAGCGCGCTGTATATGCCTAATATGCATAGGCATAACTATTGATACAATAAGGAATGGTGTATATACAGTTGAAATAGTACTTATAATTGGATCATCTAATAAATATCCTAGTAACGAACTAATAAGTGATAGTATACAAGCAATAAATAAATAAACTAGTCTTTGATTGCCATCTATTATTGATGGAGAATTGTCTCCGTCAGATTTTACATCAATAGAAAAAACAAATAATAGACAAAAATAATACAATAGATATGGTGCATAATTGATAAAATAAATGTTCATACTGTGACTAAACGAACCCAAAATCAAACAGCTCAGACCAAGAAGAAAAAAATATAAAACTGATTTTAGGCTATCAATATTTTTTGGAATTTTGGGGTTTTTCGAAGAAAAGACTGTCCAAATTGTTACAATAATTAAAATAAAAAAGATAGACATTGTCCCAGACTTCCAATCCCAAAAAATGTATCTATTTTCAATTCCTTTCGCAATATTAAAACCGCTTAAAACCATACACCACATTCCAAACCATCTTAATGGATCCCAAGCCATTAAATAATCAAATTGTATAGATTTATGAGATAAATCTTTATATAAATCTGTATTAGGTTTGATCAATCTATTAACTAACATAAAGTTTTATCCGATTATTGGTGATCCAAATAACTTTTCAATAATTTCATTTAAAATAATAAATGCTATTACCAAGGCTCCAATACTTAAAAGAATTGTAACTAGCTGAGAAGGAATTCTTTTCGAATCCATTCCTCTATGAACTTCATTTAAAAATTCGTTAACGCCCCAAGTTTTTAAGATAAATATTGCCATTAACATACCTCCAATAGGCAACATATATTTTGAAGATAAATAATCCATAAAATCAAAAAATGACATATCTAAAAACCAAGTAAGATTTAATTTATCTCCTAAAGATAGTGAACAAAAAATTCCTACTATAGTAATTGTTCCACCAAATACAATAGTAGCTTTAGAGCGACTCCATCCTTTTTCATCTATAAAATAAGCAGTAACAACCTCTAAAATAGAAATCGCAGAAGTAAGTGCAGCCATAAATAGGATTAAGAAAAATAAAGTACCCCAAATTTGACCACCAGGTATTTCGGGAAACACTGAAGGTAATACAACAAAAATAAGTCCCGCTCCTTCTGCAGGATCAGCGCCCAAAGCAAAAACTGTTGAAAAAATTGCAATGCCAGCAATTAAAGCTATTAAAGTATCTAGCCCAATTACCCATAAGGCTGAGCTTAATAGATTTTCATTCTTTTTTAAATAACTACCATATGTAATCATAGTCCCCATACCAAGACTAAGCGTGAAAAATGAATGTCCAAGAGCTAAAACTACTGCAGATGCAGAAAGATCTCCAAATTTCGGTTTGAATAAGAATGTTAATGCTGATAACCCATTTGGAAGTAACAATCCTCTTATTGCTAAAACTATCAAGATTAGAATAATAGTTGGCATCATAATTTTTGACCATTTTTCTATTCCACCCTTAACTCCATTAACGATTACATATATACAAATAAACATAAACAATAACTGCCAAAATAATGGTGACCATGTACTCGTTATAAATGAATTAAACAACTGACTAGAAGCCTCAGGATTTCCTGCAAGTAATTGAAAATCACCTTTTATCGAAAGAAATGCATAGTTCATTATCCACCCACCTACAACACCATAAAAAGATAAAATAACATATGCAGAAGCAACCCCCAAAAACCCAACCCATTTCCATGAAGATTTAGGAGCTACAGTAAGATATGCACCTACAGGACTCAACTGTGTTTTCCTGCCTATTGCAAATTCTCCGATAACTATTGAAAGACCAACAACAAAAATGCAAATTAGATAAATTAAAGTAAATGCTGCGCCACCATTCTGACCAGCCATGTGCGGATATTTCCAAATATTACCGATACCAACTGCCGAGCCTGAAGCAGCTAAAATAAACCCTAACTTTGATCCCCATTTTTCTCTAGGTGTATTCATTTGTTCTCTTTTCTCTTTAAAGATGGTTGATCTAAATAAATATCTTCATTCATAATATTATCAAATTGATGCAAATGCGCATCAACTATCGCATCTATTAACCCGTAAATATATACAAAACCTATCCACCAAACATATTTGTTTCGTTTCTCCAAATAGCGATATTTTGGAAGATTAAATTTTGAATTATCTTGTTCATCATAATTATTATAAAGATCTGCATTCACATACCAATTAATTATTGAATATAACTCCATAGATATAATTAGACCTGCTTTCAATTTTTTTCCATTATATAATTGCCCACCACCAGGAAAAACAAGCGCAGATAACGCTGCCTTTTTTGGTGATTTATTTATTAATAGACTATCATTATGAGTCTGACAAAATAATAAAGATGAAAATAAACTATAAATAAATAGGTATTTAAAAAATAGAACTATCAAAATGAAGCTATACAATCAATCTCTACATCTGCACCTGCAGGTAACGAAGAAACTTCTATTAATGAGCGAGCAGGTGCTTCATTATCATTTATAAACTCGCTAAATACTTCATTTACTTCGGCATAATTTGATATATCAGTAAGAAAAACAGTAAACTTCGTTACATGCGATAGATTTGTTTCCGCTTCTTCAAGTATTGATTTTAAGTTATTCATAACTCTTCTCACACGTTCTTTAAAATTTCCATCAACTATACCTCCAGTATTTGGATCTATGGGGACTTGTCCAGCCGTAAAAACAAAACCATTGCTTATAACAGCTTGGTTATAAGCGCCTATTGGCTTTGGAGCATTTAAAGTATTAATGATTCGATTTTTCATAATATGTTCCTATTTATTTAATACCATACAAGCTAAACCAATATCTGGATTTAATACTCTTTTACCTAATGTATTAATTTTGTTCAACACAAATTCACCTACAACTGCAACTGTTGCTTCAAATAAATGCCCTCCTTTAGGGTCTAGATTATGATTGCTCATATTTATATGAGCATGAATGAAAGGAACACCATCTTTCAATTGAACATTACCTTGAAATGAAGTCAATTCCCATATATCATTAAAATTATGAGTAATGTATTTCTTATTACTTAAATCATATGCACCTAATTCAATATCTTTAATTGCTCCAATACCTGAAATTTTTCCATTATCTATATTCTGATCCTTGCAAAAATCAGTTAGACTTTCCATGATACGATCATCTTTTTCTAAATAAATAATAAATGTGTCTTTATCTTGATCAAACTGCATATTAACCCTCAACTTCCTTTAATTCAGATTTTATTAAATCAATACTCTTTTTCATTGCCAAAGCATAAGTATTTAAATCTTTACCTCCAGCAGTAGCTAAACTAGGTTTACCTCCACCTCCACCACCCATTTCATTTCCAATAATTTTAGCTAAATTTCCAGCATTAATACCTTTATCGATAATATCATTAGTTACTACAATTACTACAATAGGCTTATCAGACTTATCACTACCAAGAACTGCTATCCCACTTCCTAAAACATTTAATATTTCATCTCCAAATCCTTTTAACTCATCTAATGATTCAAAATCAACATTAGAAACTAAAATATTATAATCTTTATATTTTTGACATTCTTCCATTAATGTTTTTGCATTAATAGAAGATTTTGATCTTTTATGCTTTAATTTCTTCTCTAATTCTTTTCTTTCCTCAATTAAATGATTAACTCTAAAACTTATTTCATCTGCTTTTGTACCTAGAATCGCCTGCAATTTGTTTATAATATCTGCATTTGTTTGAATGTAGCTGATTGCTTCCGGTCCAGTAACAGCTACCAGCCTTCTTATGCCTGCTGCAAGGCTAGATTCTTCAATTATTTTGAGTAATCCAATGTCTCCAGTTCTATCAACATGAGTTCCTCCGCATAATTCCATTGAAAATTCTCCAATAGCTATAACACGAACTTCATCTCCATATTTTTCTCCAAATAATGCTTCTGCTCCTTCCGCTTTAGCAACATCAAAATTTTTAATAGCAATATCAAGTGCAACATTCCTCTGGATTTCCTTATTTACTAGATTTTCAATTTCTAATATTTCTTGGTTAGATATTTTTTCAGAATGAGTTAAATCAAAACGAAGATATTCAGGATGCACCAATGAACCTGCTTGATGGACATGATCCCCTAATGTTTTCTTTAATGCAGCATGCAAAAGATGCGTTGCCGTATGATTTTTTCTAATGTTTTGTCGACGTTTATAATCCACCCTGCAAGTAACTTTTTCTGATAATCTTTCCTTATTGAATGTACCAGAACAGATATGATGTATTTCTTCCCCACTTTTTTGGCAATCCAAAACATTCAATTTATCATCCCCAGATATAATAATACCTGTATCTCCAATTTGTCCACCTGATTCAGCATAAAAGGGAGTTTGGTCTAAAACTAGAATCGTATAATTATCTGTAACTGCATATTTACATATATCAGAATCTGACTCAATGTGTTCATATCCAAGAAAGTTTGAATTTTGGTTGTCTGAAACAACTACCCAAGATAAATCTTCAGTAACTTGCTTAAAATTTCCGGCAGCTTTAGCTCTATCTCTTTGTTTCTTCATATTTTTATGAAATCCTGTTTCGTCTACTTCTAAGCCATGTTCTCGAGCCATAAGTTGTGTTAAATCTAATGGGAATCCATAAGTATCATATAATTTAAAGGCCTCATCCCCAGAAATTATATTCGCATTATTATTTACATATTTTTCAAAATGAATCAAACCTCGTTCTAATGTGCTATTGAAGGAAATTTCCTCAGATTCAATTACTTTTTGAATATGCGTTTTTTTATCTACTAATTCAGGGAAACTCTCACCCATAACTTCTATGACTTGATCAACGAGTTTATATAAAAAAGGATCCTTTTTCTTTAACATTCTACCATATCTTGAAGCACGGCGAAGTATGCGCCTTAGAACATAACCTCTTCCTTCATTGGAAGGCATAGCTCCGTCAGCAATTGTAAAGCTGAGCATACGAATATGATCAGCAATAACATGGTGAGAGACTTTGTTTTTATTATATTTTGTTCCAGTTATATTCTCAATACCTGTAATGATTGGCTGAAATAAGTCCGTTTCATAATTTGATTTTTTATTTTGTAATACTGTAACAATCCTTTCTAATCCTGCTCCAGTATCAATATGTTTTTCTGGTAAATCAAGCAACGTTCCATCACCTTGTCTATCATATTGAATAAATACAAGATTCCACAATTCCCAATATTCATCAGTATTATTTACTCCATTTGGATCTTGGTCATCGACTTCTTCTCCAACATAATAATGAATTTCTGAACAAGGACCACAAGGACCAGTATCTCCCATCTCCCAAAAATTTTCTTTATCACCAAAACGAAGCACTCTATCTTTTTTAATATCGGTTTGTTCTAGCCAAAGATCATGTGCTTCATCGTCATCTTTGTAAACTGTTACCCACAACCTTGATTTATCTAAACCCCAAAGATCTGTAAAAAGCTCCCAAGACCATTTAATAGCCTCTTTTTTATAGTAATCACCAAAAGACCAGTTACCAAGCATTTCAAAAAAAGTATGATGAAATACATCAACTCCAACTTCTTCAAGATCATTATGCTTACCGCTTACTCGAATACACTTTTGGGTATTAACTGCACGCTGATAATCTGCTTTATGTTCTCCAAGGAAAATAGGCTTAAATTGATTCATACCTGCATTTGTAAATAAAAGCGTCTGATCATCAATAGGCACCACAGGAGAGCTTCTAATGAAACGATGATCTCTATCTTGAAAAAATTTTATAAAGTCATTTCTTATTTTCTTGGCATTCATATTCTTTACAAATTAAAACTGGTCTCTATAGAAGTTATATTTATCATCTCATTAGGCCCATCAACTTTTCCATCTCCATTTAGGTCTCTATAAGTTCTTTGAAACGAATAATTTAATATCATTCCAGATCCAAGATCTACTCCAATACGGTATCCCATAACTGTACTTTCTGATGGTTCAAATTTAAAAGGGTTGGGAACATTTTGCTGTTGATAAAACCACCTGGCATATTTGATTTTACTAATGGACTTTGTTAAGCTAAGTGATGCAACAAAATTTTTATTCTTATTCTCTTCAAAATCATCAATTGTATTGTTCCATATCTCACCTGTTAGATCTTGGTATGCTGCTCCTGCTCGAAGCAAGCTCCCTAATCTTAGGTTAAGGCTTGCATAGAATCCATTTTGTTTACCATAGCGCCCCAAACGACTCTCTTTTGTGATAACTTGCATCCCTATATTATCAGCTGTTGAAAAAGATGCTCTTTCAATTTGATAAGACCTGTTCCAATAGCCAAACTCAAATTGGCCTTTGGGTATCATCCTATATTCAATATTTAACTTAGCTGGACCAAAAATAGTTGATATACCAATAGGTACTAAGCCAGTTCCTAATGGAAGTTCTTCTTGTCTTAATTTAGTTTTACCAAACATTTTTGCTGCTTGAGAATATATATTAACAGATAGTTTTTCTTGAGCTATTAAGGGATATCCAAAATCTACAGCAATTGCCCCAACTGGATCTGAGTTTTTATTAATGTTCAAGGGTTCTGCGTCTAATTCTATATTACCATCTGGCAATGAATCATAATATGTTTCATTACTGAAATCTACACCAACTGTATTACCTAGATTATCCCACCAAGCATGGATATCATCTAAATCACCAGCATCTAAATATCCATCACCATCCCTATCTAATTCATTTGGATCTAAGTCAGCTAAACCATCGTTGTCAGAATCCATAGAAAAAGCAGAATTACTAGGAAATGCATCAACAATATCTGGTACTCCATCGCTATCACTATCTCGTAATCCCAAATATTGATTTCTATCAATTACAATTGAAATTGCAAAAGGCAAAGAACTAATTAGAGGTGATTTTACTCTTAATCCAGTTAACCCAATATTTTCCTTAAAATCATTAACAAATCCTTCTATTGTTCCTAGTTTAGTTCTTACCTTATAATCCAATCCAACTTTTCGTACTTGGGGATATTGAATAGCGTTTGAATAAGAATTGACTAAAATACCATACCCTAAATCAACCCGGTCTAAGGAGCCAATTTTAAAATATAAAGGATCATTTTTTAACCCATAACGTATATAGTAAATTTTATCTATGATTGTATTTTTTATATTTTCTGTGGTAGAAAAGTCCCATTCATCTTGATGAACATTTCCATCTTGATCAAAATAAAATACAAGATCTAATGCAACTGCAAATTTACCTAAAGGGACAATTGGTCGAAGAGCTATTTGATTCCATACTTTACCATCTATAGTCACAGCTCCAAATGCGCCTTGCATTGAGCGCTCATTCTGAGCATTGCAAAAGCATAAAATTATTATACAAATTACAATGGTAGTGGAACGGAAAATTATCATTAATAATCCTTAAACAAAATTACCGTTTGTCTATTCCCTATTCAATGATTAATTAAGTAAGTTTCAATATGGTTAATATTAAGAAATATAGATTAGAAGACATCTTAAACCTATCTCGAGAAGAGATCAAGGAGTATATTATATCTTTACAGCAGTATATACATCAAAAACTAGATTCCGGCATAACAATTGATGATATATTGGATGAAGAAGATCCTTTTGAAATAATTGAACCCCTATTACAACGTGAAGAATTTCCTATTTTTGTACTTACAATAATTAATAAAATTCAGAGTAACACAGTTATGAATACTTTACTTGATTCTATTGAGAAAGGAATTAAGAAAAATAACGAAGCAAAATTATCTGATCAAAGATAGCTTTTGACTTAAGATAGAACCATCAACATTTAGAATAATAAAATATATTCCTGAACTCATATTAACACCATTATCATTGGTGCCGTTCCAACTTATTGTGTGATTTCCTGATTCTACAATGTTATTTAATAGATTCCTTATTTTTCGTCCGTTAATATCAACTACCTGTATATTAACATTTGATAATCTAGGAAGGCTAAATGAAATTCTTGTATTAGGATTAAATGGGTTCGGGTAGCTTGGATTTAAAGCTAATTGGTTTGGAATATTACTCATATTTAAATCGGTATGTACATTTGGTGGCATATCTTGATTTAATACCAAATTAATATCATCCACATACCAACCTTGACTTTCATCATCTGAATCAGAAGTCATTAACAATCTCAAGTATAATTCATCTTCGTTTATATATGTATCCAAGTTAATATATCTTTCAAATAATTCTTGATCGTTCCATGCACTAATAGTCAAAATATTTATCCAGTTAGGATTATCTCCTCTTTTCACTTGAACATATCCATAATCACCCGGTCTCAATAGTTCTCCTGATTTAAATTTTAAATAAGCTTTACTAAAATGGGTTAAATTGATTGGATCTATTAAATAACATGGATTATATGCATTTGGAGCATATAATCCATTTGGACTATCATTTATTGCCCATTTTATTGTATGATTAACATATTGTCTTCCCCAATCTCCTAGATCCCAAGAATTCATTGAGGACGCATCTTCAAAATTTCCCAAAGCATATTGATCAGAAATATAGAAATGTTTTTCATCTGATTCAGATTGATTTGATTGTGAAGATGCATCAGTAGCAACTGTCCAATAACGAATTTCTGTTCCTGGGCTGATACCATCATAAGATATTGAACCTAGATAAACCGTGCCAAAATCTTGGTTAAATGTTTCTTCACAAATTATCGATTGTATCTGATTATTTCCTGCTTGCCAGAAAAGTTCTACACTATTTATCCCAATATTATCCGATGCAATTGAAAGAATATCATAGGATCCAGATGGATAAAACTGATCTTCTATATCTGTAATTAATTCAACTTCAGGAGGGATATTGTCTACTCCTATATTGAATGTATAGGATGAAAATGGAGCTCCATAGGGTTTAGTCACTCGATCACCACTTTGTGTGGAAAATGCAACATAGTAATGCATTATACCATTTTCTCCAGATGGATTGAGACTGCCTACAAAATTTGCTCCAGAAGAAATTAATAAGGTTGAATCAGATACTATTCCATCTATACCCCAGTAAAGCTTTAAACTTGAATAATCAATGCTATAGTTGGGACTTTCATCAATAGATACATTAAAACTTATAGGATCAGTATTATTTTCCGTATCATTTATCTCTTCAAATTCAACTTCACCCATAAAAGGATAACTCATAATAAAAAATCCACTACCTGACATATCAGTAGAATAAATCAGACCATCATTTGTAAATGGATATGTTCCCCAATTTCCATTATAAAGTCCATTTTGTCCAGGATACCAGTCATAATATCCTACTTCTACTGGATTATAAGGATCAGATATATCAACAATTCGAGTTCCATATACATAATATGATATGTATAATAAGTTATCTTTTATAAAAACATTGTGAGCACTTTTATTTTGCGCTTCAGGTTCATTTGGATACCATGTTGCAAGGAGATTTATATTATTAAAATCTTGAATATCAAATATATTTATAATTCCACCTGCTTCTTCATCAGCCGTAATAGCATACTTTGAATCATTAGTGACCCATACTGCATGACAGCCATAATTACTATAATTATGTTCTACCATCGTTATCGGATTGCTCTTATCTGAAACATCAATGATAAATAAACTACCGTTATATATATCACAGGCATAGGCAGTATCATTTTTTACATAAATATCATGAATATATTCTTCTTCCCATCTTCCTACTTCCAAAGGGTTTTCTGGATCATATAAATCCAAAATAATCACACCTTGCCAAGGGCTTGTTTCAGAACCACCACCGCCACTTCCAACTACATACGCATATCCATCAGCAATAAACAAATTATGAGCTGTACTAGTAGAAGATGTATGAGAACCAACTTTATAAGGGTTAAAAGGATCTTCAAGAGAAATAATATCAATTCCTCCACCTGTCTCATTCGTAACATAACAATAATGTCCATGAGTTTTCAAATCTCTCCAGGAAGATGTTTCTCCAGCAAAAAAACCTAATTCAACAGGCGCATGCGGGTTGGTAGATACATCATATATATAGGTTCCGCTACGGTGTCCTACTAATGCAAAATCATGCCCATTTGGATCAGTGTATCCCCATATATCATTACAGGTACCTAAATCAACGTTCACAATTGGCCTAATATTATCAATTTCAACTTGCTGAGCATTGATAGATACAAAAATGATTAAATTGAGTATGTGTTTATTATACATTAATATATTGAATTGAAGGACGCAATTTTACATACAATTTATATAGCAAATGAATTTATTTAAATTTTACTTTTTTTCATTATTCTTTCTAACACAATCTTTTGCGGTAGATATCAAAATTACCGATATTAAAATCATAAGCAAAAAAAATGGAATTTTTTTAACAATTCGTTCGAATTATCCTATTCCCATGCAAACAGCAACTGGATGGTACTCAGAAAATGGTTGGTTTTATACTACTATAATGAATGCTCAAATTGATACCAATCTTGTAGAATCAATAAATACACCATCCATAGTAAAAAAAATTTCCCTACATAATACAAGTGAATCAGTTCAAATTTCTTTAAAAGTTCCCCCCATAGAAATGCATGATTTTTTTGAATCTGGCAACCCTAATGAATTTATGGTCGCCCTACGCTTTCCTCTTTCATCAATGGATCCTATTTTAACTGAAGCAAAATCAGCACACAAATCAAATATAGATATGCAAACAGCCTTAAATCATCAAAGAATGAAGAATGCATCTCTTTTAGTAGGCATATCATTATCCATAGCTGGAATTATTAATAGCGATGAAGAGCATACAATAAGTTGGGAGTTATTTTCTGGAATGGGATTACTAATTGCTACTTATTTATATGACCGCTACATTCAATTAAATAAGTAATGGCCGAACTTTTACCTTACTATGCACTTTTTTATGTGTTTGGTCTCTTAATAATGGCATTATTTATACGATTATTTTGGAGCAAAAAGAAACAGAATGAAATTACTAGGCTTAAAAAGGATAAATAATATATCAATTTTATTCATTTTCTTAAGTGTGATTATTTTTGAATCTTGCGCTTCAAAACCTGCTCTTGATCCAATAGAAAATCAAACTGAAATAAATATTATAGAGTTACTTCGTAATGATTTTCGTACAAAAAAGATTTCAAATGATGATTATTATTTGTATTTAACATATGCAATCTTTTCCCCAGATTCTTTACCTCCTAATTATCAAGGAAGTGTTGGCCCTAAAGATGGTACGCCTGTAATAATAGAAGTCAAGCGTGCTTTTCATACATTAAGTACAAATAATCAAAAAATTATACGTCAGTGGATTCGTCCACTTCCAAAAAAACCAAAAAAGAGGTAATTATGAAAAAATCTATATTCCTACTAATTATTTTACTGGAAGTGTCATTTGCAAAACTTCCTGCAAATATTGATCAATCTGTCGAAATTGTTTTACAAGCATTTTCTGGAAATAATCAGGAACGATGTATATCTCCACATCTAAGAAATGTTTCATTATTCGGGAATCAATTGAATACCGAACAACAGTTAAGTTTAAGAAATATAGGATTCCAGTTTAATGGTCCCATTTCTAGCCGTTCATCTGAAGATCGATCTGAAAGTGAAGGACTTGATCAATATACTGATGACGGATATTTCCGTTTTCATTATACTACTACAGGAACACATGCTGTAGCAAATGCAGATACAAATAATAATAGTATTCCTGATTATGTTGATAAAATTGTAAGTGTTTTTGCATATGTTGCC
>JAZAOA010000060.1:0-8301 GCA_036228285.1 Fidelibacterota bacterium | reverse complement strand
AAGTACTATTTGTTTGGATCTTTTCTTCAATTATTGAGATAGTTTTTATTTTAAGACAGACTATGAATTTATATTAATTAATTAAATCTTCAAATTTTGATTCGCTATATTTATCAAAAGCCAATTGATAGACTATAAAATAAAGAACTATATTTCAATATGGGATCTCTTGAAAATCATATACTAATATCAATGCCACATTTACAAGATCCATATTTCAAAAAGAGTATCGTTTTGATTTGTGAGCATAGTAACGATGGCGCATTAGGTTTAATTATCAATAAAGCATTTGAAAAACCTCAATTAAAATTGTTATTTGATAATATTGATCATGAAAATGATGACTTTTTAAAAATAGTTCCAAAAGTGTTTTTTGGAGGCCCAGTTTTAGTTGAAAGAGGAATTTTATTGCACAGTAATTCTTATGATAGTAAGGATAGTATAAAAATTTCAGATCAATTTTCTATTTCTAGCAGTAATAAACCATTAAGAGATATCAGCAATAAAAATGGTCCAGAAAATTTCAAATTAATGCTTGGTCATGCAGGTTGGTCATCTGGGCAGTTGGAAAAAGAAATTGAAAATGGTGATTGGTTGATGCAATCAACATCAATTGATTTTGTATTTAATACTGAAGAATCAGAAATGTGGAAAATTGCAACAAGATCATTTGGAGTTGAGTTATCTGAAATTTCCAGTTTTGGTGGATTGGCTTAATCCATAACTATATTATTTAAATATTAAATGAAAAAGATTTTTCCACAGCTTGCTATTGTTTTTGCAGCAATATTATGGAGCTTTGATGGTTTATTAAGGCAAGCTCTTTATAATGTACCATCACTTATTATAGTTACGATTGAACATATTATAGGCGCAGTTTTATTTATTCCTTTTATTTTACAAGCTAGGAAAGAAATAAAACAAATAAATCAAAGAACATGGGTTTCTGTATTTTGGATTAGTCTGTGTGGCGGAATTTTAGGTACTTTTTTTTATACTAGCGCCTTAAGCTATGTAAACTATATAAATCTTTCAGTTGTGGTCTTATTACAAAAACTTCAACCATTATTTGCAATAAGCTTGGCGTCTGTTATTTTAAAAGAAAAACTATCACAAAAGTTTTTATTTTTAGCAAGCATGGCAATTATAGGTAGCTTTTTAGTGACTTTTGGACTACAACCACTATCTGAATGGGGAGACAAAACGATAATTGCATCATTATTTGCGTTACTTGCTGCATTTAGCTGGGGGAGCTCTACCGTAATAGGTAAATATGCATTAAAAAATCTATCATTTCAACTTGTCACATCACTTAGATTAATTATTACAGCAGTGATTTGTCTAATTATAATCATTGGAACTGAGGATTTACAAATTATCGTTACCTTAACTAAGCCCCAATGGTTGTTTATATTTTTAATAAGCATCTCTACTGGTTCTATAGCATTATTCATATACTACTATGGATTGAAAAATCTCCCAGCATCCCATGCAACATTATATGAGTTATTTTGGCCGCTATCGGCAATGTTCATAGATTGGTTTTTTAGATCAAGAACTCTTGAGCTAGCTCAAATTATAGGTGCTATCTTATTATTGGGCTCAACTATATTATTAACAAGAGATAATAATGACTAATTGTGAATGATATAAATAGCAAGCGAGATAGGCATAATCTTTTATTTAACTGTGCTCATGAGTTTTTTTGGGGCATAGGCCTATCTTTTCATACTGTATATGCTATAATTCCATTATTTTTAAAACAACTTGGAGCACCTCAAGGAATTTGCTTATCTGTCGCTGGATTGTGGTCGATTTTAGTTGCATTCCCACAATTATTTACAGCAATTATTGGTAGAAACATTAAAGATATAAAACATGCAGTTATTGGTGTTCATATTTTTGCTATGCCTCCTATATTCTTTGTTGGGTTTATTTTTGCATTTTTTGCGCCCACTGGCCCCTATTCCTGGTTAATATATTATACTTGCTTCATTTTTTATGGAATTGGGATTGGTATCATTATTCCAATTTGGACAGAATTCCTTAATCATACATTTTCAATCAATAAACGTGGTAAATATCTTGGAATATCTTTTGCTTGGAATAGCATTGGGGGTTTCTTCGGGGGGCTTGCTGTTAGATTTCTTTTAAACTCTAATATACCATTTCCAAAAAATTTTGGATGGGGGTTCTTAATTTTTTTCATCTGTATTCTTATAGGTACTGTATTATTTAAATGGTATCGTATAGAAATAGATAGTAAAAAGATTAAAAATAGAACTATAAGTGAATTATTGGCTGAAACAAATAATATAATTAGAACTGATTTTAATTTTCGCAATTATCTCATATCTAGAATTTTTCTTACAGCAAATTATCCTGCAATTAGCTTGTATGCTATCTATACACAAAACAAGTTTAATTTTGAAATAGGAGAGGCTGGTATATTTGTAATTATTAACGTATTTGCGTCAACAATTGGGAGCTTACTTTCTGGTTGGATTGGGGATTCATATGGTCATAAAAGTTCAATTTTATTATCATTCACATCTTACTTTATAGCGCTTATAGTAGCGCTCTTAGCAAAAAATATGCTACATGTTTATATTATTTTTTTATTTCTTGGTCTCGGATTAGGAGCATTTATGCCATCAGCGATGAATCTAATATATAAATTTGCATCTGGTGGAGATAATAAAATTTATATGGCATTAACTGATACCGCATTGGCGCCATTCACATTTATTGCAATTACAATTGTAGGGGGTATTAGCGAAACTATTAAAATGGAAATTATATTAATGGGAATTGGCATTCTTTTATTAATAGGAATATTGATTATGATTTTCTTTGTTAATGACCCAACTAATATGCGTAAAAAACAAATTATATCTTATAATAATAGATAATATATTTTTACTTGCTTTTCGAATAGGACAGAGCTGAAATTATAGCATAGTCAAACACGGATGTTTAGGCTTAGATCATACCAAATTATTATTACCTCGGTCATTTTAATGACATTGTATAGCTGTGTAGATAATGATCCTAGTCGGCATTTAGAGTTAGCAAAATGGTACAACTCTAAAGGTTTATACGATGAAGCTATATCTGAATATCGTGAAGTTATTCGTCTTTATCCTGAGTCAACTCAAAATCTAAGCAGAGAAGAATATAATAACTTATCTACTGCTCATTATCATCTGGCTTTAATGTATACTAAAAAGGGTTGGTTGGAATTTGCCTTAGATGCGGCAGAAAAAAGTTTCGAGTTACAACCAAATAATGATGCGCATGAACTAGTGGCTTTAATCAAAAAACAATTGAGATTAAATAAGCCATCAGATCCAACTTAATCGCAAAAGCAAATACTAATATTTTATCTAAAATGTGCCTGAGCGGTGTTCTCCGCCATCACAATAAATAATAGAGCAATTTATAAAATCAGCTTCTGGCTTTAATAATAAGGAAATTGTGTTTGCAATATCTGCTGGCGTAGTTGTTCTTTTCATTGGATTGCGTTTCTTTGTCTTTTCTACCCAGCTCTCCCAATCATCAGTAATTTTGGTAAGAGCTCTCGTTGGTGTAATGCCTGCCTGCAAGGAATTAGCTGTAATACCATGTCTCCCAAGCTCCCAGCCTATTTGTCGTATTATAGCCTCCATTGCAACTTTTGCTACACTTACTGGGCCATATCCATCCATAGCTAAATAATTACCTTCACTTGTTAATCCCAAAATTCTAGACCCTTCTCCAAGTAGTTTTATATTATATAATTTTTGTGTCCAGTATAGTAAAGAATTACCCATAACATGAATAGTCATGTCCATTTGTTTTTGATTAACCGGTTTTTCGGAAAAAAAGTTTGTAGTTGTTCCAAATGCTATTGAATGGAGAAGCAGTTTTAAAGGTTGTCCATTCGTTATCTCACTTATTTTAGGAATATATTCATCCATAACATCAACAGAGGCCGCATTTATATTCCAGAAGAATACATTTCCATTATTTATCTTTGAAATTTCTTCCTTTAATAATTCAGCTTCTTTTTTTACCTCACCTCGATCAAGATGAAATCCTATAATACCATAACCATCCTTTGCTAATCTTTTTGCAGTTGCTCCACCATGGCCTGTTGAACAACCTAATATTAAAACCCATTCATTCATAAAAACTCCATATTTGTTTATTGAATTTAGAAAAGAGTAATATGGAATTTAAGTTTCTTATATAAATTCATTATGGATTTATTAGCCAACTATGAGTAGAAAGTCTTCTTATAATAAAAAAGATCTATTAGAAATTGCTAACGGTCAATTCATTGATAGCAGTATTGGGAAACTACCTTTACCTCCAATGTTAATGATTGATCGTATTATAGAAATTTCAGAAGATGGTGGTAAATATGGAAAAGGTTTTATAAAAGCGGAATTAGATATATCTGATAATGATTGGTTTTTTAAATGCCATTTTAAAAATGATCCTGTTATGCCTGGATGTTTAGGCTTAGATGGATTTTGGCAATTAATAGGATTCTTTCTATCATGGTGCGGCGGAGAAGGCAAGGGTAGAGCTTTGGGCGTGAAAGATTTGAAGTTTAAAGGTCAAGTAAGGCCATACCATACAATTATTACATATACGATTCATATTAGAAAATTTATTAAAAGACCTACATTTATGGCTTGGGGAGATGCTAGTCTTTCAGTGAAAAATAAAGAAATATATTTTGCTAAAGATCTGCAGGTTGGATTATTCGAAAAATTAGTCTGGGATACTGGCATGGATCCATCTTTAGACCCTTTTTAATAATATTTTTAAACTTATAATACTATTTATGTCGTTACGTTGTGGAATAATTGGACTACCAAATGTAGGAAAATCTACTTTGTTTAATGCTTTGACATCTTCAAATGTACCAACTGAAAATTACCCATTTTGTACAATTGATCCTCATGTCGGTGTAGTAAAATTACCTGATAAGCGATTAAACTTACTAAAAAATATATATCAACCAGATATAGTTACACACTCAACTGTTGAATTTACCGATATAGCTGGGCTAGTAAAGGGGGCCAGCAAAGGAGAGGGTCTTGGCAACCAATTCTTAGGTCAAATACGTCAAGTAAATACTATAATTCATGTAATTCGTTGTTTCAATAATGAAAATATCTCACATGTATCAGGAAAAGTAGATCCTATCGCTGATGCAGAAATCATTGAAACTGAACTACTTTTAGCAGATCTACAAACACTGGAAAAACAATATATAAAAGCGGAAAAACTTGCAAAATCTGGAGATAAAAATAATAAAATTAGATTTTCATTGATTAATTCTTTACTAGAACACTGTAACGATGGCAATAAGGCAAAAACATATATTGCAAATGACGAAGAAAAAGAAATTGTTAAAGAATTAAATTTATTAACATCTAAACCTATATTGTATGTTGCCAATGTAAATGAATCGGATATAGCAAATAATGAAAAAAATGATTTAAAAAATAAATTAACTGAATACGCAAAAAAAATGGGGAGTATTTCCATTACTTTATGCAGTAAACTTGAGCAAGAGATTGCAGTTCTTTCAGAACAAGAAAAAGATATCTTTCTAAAAGAATATAAATTAACTGAACAAGGCTTAAATAAGCTTATCAAATCAGCATTTAACTTATTAAATCTAGAAACTTTTTTTACTGCAGGCCCAAAAGAAGTGCGAAGCTGGACAATTAAAAAGGGCACAAGTGCACCATATGCAGCAGGTGTTATTCACACAGATTTTCAAAGGGGCTTTATAAAAGCAGAAGTAATCAAATATAATGATTTGATAAAACTTGGCTCTGAAAAAGCTGTAAAAGAAGCTGGGCTGGCAAAGTTAGAAGGTAAGGAATATATAGTCCGTGATGGAGATTGTATCTATTTCCATTTTAATGTATAGGGATAATTATGTGGTTCTTTATGATAACTTCATACATATTAATTTTACTTTCAGCTATTGGTTTAATACTAATAGGTATAAACCACTATATAAATATTTGGCCCACACAGCATATTTCATTTGATTTGTTTGTCAGCTTAATTTTTATTGCAACGCAAACGCTAATAATTTTCTTTTTTGTTGGGACTGGGGTTAATATTAAAGAATATACTTTATCAAAGGATAATAAATTTTATAGAGGGATCATTGCCATTAAACGAAAATTATATCCACCAACACTTACGGTTACTATATTATTTATGATTACTGTAATTGTAGATGGAGCATATTTTTTAGGAAAAGTAAATGAATGGTGGTTTCATATATCGTATGTGCTAACATTATATTACTTTTTTAAATCATCGATTGAACAGCATAAGGCGTTCATTGGTAGTACAAATATTATTTTAGCTATGACTGAAAATGAAAGGGTGAATTAATTTTATAATTAATTAAATATATAGTTTTTAATCTTCATATTCATCCTCATCCTCATATTCTTCATAATAATCAGGAGGATAAGCATACATTTGGGAATAATCCCATTCCTCTTCATCGTCTACATCGTCTTCAACTTTTTCTTCTCTAGGCATTTCTTGCTTAACTACAATAACTTTTGGATCAGAATTTGTATTATCAATATTCTCAGATTTTTCTAAGGCTTTATTAACTAAAGCAAGATCTTCTGAGCTTAAAGATGGTGTTGGAGTTCCTGAAATATGTTGACGGAATACCACCCCAATAAGTCCGCCAAAAAACAACACCAGAAGAGCAATCAATGAACCATCTGATTTTAATTCATATCCACCAAACATATTTTGTGAAAGACCATAGTTTAAAAATACTGCTATAGATAATAAGACAACAAAAAGGATTAATATGTTTCCCATTAAAACTGGGGTAGTTGATTCAATAACAAAAATATATAGCATCCACACTATCATGCCAGCTACTATAAAAATGATACCATTAAAGTAATTATTAGATAAAATAGATAAAACAAATCCAATTAAAGAAGCAACTGGGATAACAAATCCAAAACCGGTTTTTATATCATCGGCCATCAGCAAACGGGATAATCTTTGTAATTATAGTTTACCATGCGTGGAATTCTGATGAAAAATTGAATGTAATTCTTCCAAAAAACAAGATATTTCGAATTGAAGCACTATTTATTTATTTAATGATCTATTAGTTTATTTTTACATATAAAAGATATAAATACTTAATTTGAGTTAGCATCTTTTTTTAATAATGAATACATCTAAAAACAAAATTAATGTTGGCGTTATTGGAGTTGGCCATTTGGGGGAACACCATGTAAAACATCTAAAATCAATTAATAGTTTTAAATTAATTGGTATTCATGACATTAATGATAAGAGAGCAACTTCAATCGGAAAGAAATATGACATTTCAATATACAAAAATATTAATGAATTGATTAAAAAATGTGAAGCAATCTCATTAGTTACGCCAACAGAAACACATTTTGATATTGCATATAAATGTATTAAAGCTAATAAACACATATTTATTGAAAAACCAATAACTAAATCTATAGCTGAAGCTGACAGATTGATAAAATCAGCACAAGAAAAAAAAATTATAATTCAGGTGGGTCACATTGAAAGATTTAATCCTGCATTAGCGCCATTAAATAAGTATACACTAAAACCAAAATATATCGAAATTCAGAGATTAGCCCCATATAATGTACGCGGGACTGATGTCCCAGTGGTACTAGACAAAATGATACATGATCTTGATATTTTATTATTTTTAGTTAATAGTGATATAGAAAAAATTTATGCTAATGGTATATCAATTTTAACTAATTCAATAGATATAGCTAACTCAAGAATTCGTTTTAAAAATGGTACAATTGCTAATGTAACATCTAGCAGGGTAGCTCAAGATGATGTGAGAAAAATTAAAATTTTTCAACAAGATCTCTACATTACCATAGATTTGTTAATTGGTCTAACAGAAGTCTATCGTATTATCAGTAAAAAAGAAAAAAAGATTCATGCAATTAAAAATGTTGATTTCAATTATCAAGGTAAGAAAAAACATATTATATATGAAAAACCTAAATTATTATCTTATGATGCATTAAAAGCAGAGCTAATAAATTTTGCAGATAGCATAAATGGTACCGCAAAACCAATGGTTGATGGAGTGGCGGCAAAGAATGCATTAGAGTTGGCAATTAATATTGATCGTATGATCCGTAAAGACCTTCATTAATGAAAATAGCTAATTTTCTATTTAAATATAGAAGCTATACTCCTATCCCTTTAGCTCTATATATATTAATTAATTCA
>JAZAOA010000059.1:0-25424 GCA_036228285.1 Fidelibacterota bacterium | reverse complement strand
GAATCGTATGAAGGATGCTTAGTAACAGTATCAAACGTTACGGTTTCAGCAATCAATGCCTATGATTGGGGAATAGTAGATGCTTCGGGTGTAGAATGTTTAATTGATGATGATATGTCTACCATGGAAGCAGACAATTATTTGAGCACGTTGCAAGATGGAGCTACTCTTTCCCAAGTAACAGGAGTTTTTAACTTTAGTTATGGTACCTATAAGATTCAAATCCGTGATTTGGCTGATCTTGGACAAGAGCTAGGGATTAATAATATTGATGTACCAAGAAGATATGCTCTGCATAATAATTTCCCTAACCCATTCAATCCAGAAACTCAGATACGTTTTGAAATTGGTAAACAGGAAAATGTTCAATTAGTCATTTATGATTTATTAGGACGTAAGGTTCGAACGTTAGTTAATGAGACTTATAGTCCTGGCATGCATGTATTACGTTGGGATGCTATGAATGATAATCGTAGCCCTGTCAGTTCCGGTGCATATATTTATCGGATTAAAGCAGGTGAATTTATTGATCATAAAAAAATGATTCTCATGCGATAAATTGTATAATAAGCAGGGGTTGAAAAACCCCTGCATTTGATTTGAGCAGATTACATTTAATAATTATATCATCATTTATCTTCTCCTGTTCTTTATGGGAGTATGATGATTTATCAAATCCGATTGAAAATAAAACCCCTGATACATATTTATCTTTAATTGCATCTGATACAGTATATGCAACTATAGACTCCATAACAGGTCAATCCATTTATTCGATTACAGAAACACCGGATCCAGAATTTGTATGGGATACTCTTACTCATGCATTTACAACAATTACTACTAGCAAGCAGGAGTTGCACTGGTGGGGAGAAGATGCAGATGGTGAGATTATAGGATATTACTATAAATGGAATGTGGATTCTGCATGGTCTTATACGACAAACGAATCTGGCTTATTTTATGTTCCTATCCGATCTGATTTAGATGTGTTTTCCTTTGAAATTAAATCAGTAGATAATGATTCATTGATTGATCCAACGCCAGCAACAATTGTTCTTCCAATTCGCAATTCCAAGCCAACAATAGATTTTCGATTTCGCAGTAATCCATCAATTGATGATATTGGAGGGGATACAAGCTTTACATTTCCTACAAGAACATTTGTTTGGGATGTCCAAGATCAGGATGGGGTGGAAACAATCACCGATGTTTTTTATGCATTGGATGATACGTGTTCTACATGTTGGGTGCAGTTATCTGCTGCAGCATTTTCTAGCATTACCCTTAGTAATCTTGAATCTGGTAACCATACATTTTATGTAAAGGCAAGGGATATAGCAGGCGCTGAAAGTGAAATCATTCAATTTCCTGATCCGAATAATACAAGCGAACCTGATTATTGGAAAGTAATGCCTATTCAAGGTAATACGTTATTAATTGATGATTTTGTCCAAGATAGTCAAAATAATGCACAACAATGGTATCGTAGTGTACTAGATACATCTTTAGGGAATTCAAATTATTCGATATGGGAAATTGGAAAAGAACTACCCTATTCTAGCACAGACTTATCTGCCACACTGAACTATTTTGATAATGTAATTTGGTTTTCTGCATATACAGGAGGGGAGACATATCTTGATGCCAGTTCAAATATATATAATTATGTGGCTGCAGGTGGTAATGTATTTTTAAATCTGACAGAATTAAAAGACTCAACTTTTATTTTTTTCCCACTAGATACATCATTTACTTTAAATCCTCAGGGAAGAATCTTCTCTGATCGAAGACTTATTTCACAAGTATCAAACAGTTTGGATCTTACCATATCCAACTTGATAGCGGTTCGCGTCAAAGGTTTTATCCCGAATTCCAATGGATTTGCTAATATTCAAACACTGTATATGATGGATGAACCGGGGGATGGAGATGAGTGGTTAGGTACACCAACAGTTTGTTCCATGGGTCAATTTCAAGTATCACCAACCCAGTTATCTGGAAAAGTTGTATTAATGTCTATACCCTTACATAATGGTAGTGTGCCATTATTAGATGGAAATGGATCTGGAGGTAAATTTATCAGTTATTTACTGAAAGTAGGTTTTCAGTGATACGTATTATTGTTCTATTAATTTTTGTAATGACAAATGCTTATGGCCAAGTAACAGGTCGTATAACAAGCTCTGAAACAGCTGAAGGTTTGGCTGGTGTAAATGTGATGGTGAAGGGAACCTATTATGGTTCGGCTACTGATGCGGATGGATATTATACTATTTCAAATATCAATCCAGGCACATATGATATTGAAGCATCAATCATTGGTTATAAAGTGGTTCTACAAACTGGCATCAAGATTGAAATTGGTCAGACAGTTGTATTGGATTTTACCATGGAAGAAACAGTCCTTACCATTGGAGAAGAAGTTGTTGTGATGGGAAAAAAACCTTTATTTGATGTAGATGAAACCTCATCCATGACTCGAGTAACTAGCGATGATATAGCAAATAAAGTTGTAAGTAGCGTGGAAGATATTCTTGCGGAACAAGTTGGTGTGACAAAACAGGATAATGAGATACATATACGCGGTGGCCGTATTGATGAAAGCTTATTTGTAATTGATGGATTATCAATTAAAGATCCTTTGTCAGGATACTCAGGAAATCTATTTGTAAATGCAGAAGCAATCCAAGATCTGGAAATTGTAACAGGCGGTTATAGTGCTGAATATGGTCAAGCAATGTCAGGAGTAGTAAATATAACGTTGAAAGAAGGTCGGGATACATTTGAAGGGGCGCTCAAATATGTGAGTGATAATTGGGGAATGACTGAGGATGTTATTTCACATTATAATACGGATCGGATTGAATTTAATTTGGGAGGTCCCGATCCATTTCTTGAATTACTACCAAAAAAACTAGGAATTGATTTACCGGGGAAGTTTTCAGTCTTTTTTAACGGATATGGAAAAGTCTATGATGGTAACCTGCCAGTAGCTGGTTCATTATCACCTCATCGTAATTGGACTCCAATTCTTGGCATGTCCGACCAATCAGCAGATAATTTTTTACAATCATTAGCTCCTAGATCCAATAATGATTGGCACATATTATATAAGGTTACATGGGATATTTCTGCTAAAAGAAAATTGAGCCTTTCTTATGACTTGTCCTTAAATATAAATCAAGGTTTCTTTATGCCTCGAGCATTTTCATCAACCTATTTCCCATACAGTTATATAGAAATACTAGATAACTATAATACAATAACTAGAGAAACTCGTTTATTTAATCTTAATTGGAGAGAGACATTAAACACGCAATCTTTTTATGAAGTTACTCTTGGACGATTTGTAACAACAGAGCATAGCGCTGTTCAGGATTTACATTGGTCCGAATACAAAGAACGATTAGACCTCGAACCAATTAATTATACAGTAGCGGACCGCGATGGAAATATTCTAATTACATATGGTGATGAATTTTATGATACAGGATTTGCGCCAGAATGGTATGATATCATCAGTGATAATTATAGGATGGATGCAGATTGGACCTATCGAACACAAACGAGACATAAAATAAAAGCGGGTATAGAAAATACCCTTACAAGAATTCAAGTGTTGGATATTGATGAACCATGGACAGGTAGCACAGGTTTTGGTGCCAATTATGATGCGTATAAAGCGAACACCATGTTTGGTGCATTATATTTCCAGGATCGAATCACATTTGAAGGAATGACAGTAAATCTTGGCATGAGGTATGATTATTGGATACCTGGAAAATATGTTGAAGATGCGATTAATGATTTAAATACAGTAATCATTACAGATGCTGCAAGAGAAAAGTTTCAAGATGAAACATTTAGTTTACTAGGGTATAGAGCAAAAGGTCGTTTTAGCCCTCGCTTTGGAATTTCTCATCCAGTAACAGATAACGATGTATTGTATTTCTATTATGGGCATTTTTCTCAGCTACCGACTTTCCAATATGTGTATGCTAAACTGCAATCTATATCTCAATCCACTTATCAAGTATTTGGCAATCCAAATCTTAATCCGAAAACAACTGTACAATATGAATTAGGGATCAAGCATCGTTTTAGTGAGGATCAGGTGTTGGAAATGAAAGCATACTGGAAAGACATGTTTGACTATGAAACATCGCAGACTATTTCTCCATCCAACCCAAAATATGCCCATCTACGATTCAATATGTATTTTAATGCAGATTATGCTAGGGCAAGAGGAATAGAGCTTATCATAAAAAGTCGAGTGTTGCAGAACTGGTTTGCAGATGTGAATTTTAATTACTCAATTGTAACAGGGAAGAGTTCTACTCCATTAGATAACTTACTAGTTCAAGCTGGTGAGCTCAGAGAAAAGCCTTTGGGTGAAAATTATATGAGCTGGGATCGACCATTTCAGTTTTTTACGAACCTATATTATAGTCATCCTTCAAATTGGGGATTTTCCATGCGCATAGAACTTGGATCAAATCGGCGTTATACACGATCAATTCCTGGAACGCGAGAATACCCGGATGGTATTATCAATGTTAATGGTGAGGATTATTTTATTGGGACAAGGGAGGATGATAAGCCATATGCGTATTTAGGTAATTATACACCAAAACTATTTAAAGCAATTGGCTTAAGCGATCTTCATGGGACAAGTACTATTGATCTAAAACTATATAAGACATTTGAAATTAATTCTATGAAGATTAAGATTTTTCTAGAAGTTGAAAATATACTTGATGAATTGATTCCTCGACGAATCAATTCATTTACAGGGTTGGGGTATGATCCTGGCGTGATTTTACCCTATAGTATGATTAATAGTCCGAACCCAAACTATGATCCTTCACGATTCCGCAGACCAAGAACTATTGAATTAGGGATGCAATTATACTTCTAATGAAATTATTATACAGATATTGTATTATTTTCTTCCTGTTTAGCCAAAGCGTAGTTGGACAAAATTTTTTTCCAATCCTTGGTGGACAACGAGCGGGAACATCTATATTTACTTTTTTAAAGATTGGTGTGAGCGCTAGAGCCGAAGGCATGGGTGAAGCTGTTGTAGCATTGCAGCAAGATGCAGCATCAGTATTTTATAATCCAGCAACAATTGCACAATTTACAGGAACTAATTTTTCTGCATCTAGAATACAATGGCCTGCAGAAATAAACTATGATTTCTTTGCATTTACACAACAATTAAAAGGTCGTCATAGTATTGGTGTAACAGGTGGAATATTACATATGGAACCTATGATGGAAACAACGGAGTATCTTCCTCATGGCACAGGAAATTATTTTACTTTTCAAGATCGATTTATTGGTCTCACCTATGGGGCGAAAATGACAGATCGGTTTAGTTTTGGCATTACATTAAAACAGGTTCAAGAAAACTTAGCAGGGCATATGCTCCAAACTCCTATGTTAGATATGGGCACATTTTATTGGACGGGATTTAAATCGTTGCGCTTTTCTGCATCTTTATCTCACTTTGGAGTACAGGCAAAACCAGATGGATTATACTTCAAGCGATATTTAGATCCTGATACTGGTGAAGAGTCAATATCAGAAACAGAATTTCAGGAATTTTCTCCACCATCTATTTTTCGGGTTGGTGCAGCAATGGATGTAATTGATAAGCCTGGGCAGTCTATGACTCTAGCCTTACAGTTAAATCATCCAGTAGATAATGCAGAAAATATAGCTACAGGATTAGAGTATACATTTATGGATATGATGTATCTACGAACCGGTTATAGAATTAACAAAGTGGAACAGAATTATTCATTTGGGTTTGGTTTAAAGGCGCCTGTTGGGCCAATTATTTTGCATATCGATTATGCGTATTCAAATTTTATTCACCTTTCTGACCCAGTACGATTTACTTTAGGATTGTCATTAAAATGAGACAATCAATTATATATATAGTCATTTCATTTTTTATTATGGGGTGTCTTGAAAAAATGCCATTACCATCAGATATTAATTCTAATTCAGAATTTGTTGCTGGAGATACTACCTATTTATTGGTAAATCCAATTTGGGATGATGCATATGGTTTTGTTTCACCAATTGAAATATCGATTGCGCCAGATGGCCATGTTTTTGTTGCAGATTCAGCAGCAAAATCTATTTTTGTGTTAGACCAAAGCGGAAACAGGTTAGATGGGTACAATTCCTTAATTGATATGAATAATATTGCAGATACAATCATATATCCTATTGATATTGATATTGATCAAAAGATGAATGTTTTCTTTATTGATGGTAGCAATCGTATATATCGTTGGAATCAATATTGGAATAAAATAGGAATTCAGTCATATGCTGAATCGGCAATTTTTCTTAATCCAAGCACTGGTGATACAATACAAAGAAGTAGTAATTCAATTCAATGGTTTGAGTTAATTAATCATCCTGATTATATCATGATATCAGTGGAATGGTCAGATAATCAAAGTATGATTGACTCCCTTTCTCTTCCGCATGTCTTTTTTCAAGGATCCTGGAGTAGGAATATTTTTGCAGATTTATATTACGAAAGTGAAAAGAATTTATTTTCAGGTATATCTACAACAGTTGGTAATGATAATTTTCTGTTTGCACAAGATCGTTTTCATAATCGCATAATTAAAATTCTAATGGAAAGATCTCAATATATTAGATTAGAAAATGGTGAAGAGGTATGGGCGCATACAGGGACCTTTGGGCAAACAGTAGTTTCTGAAGGCACTGGGGCTGGTACGGTAAATATACCTTTAGGGATTGATATAGATTATGCTGGAAATTTGTATTATTCCCAAAGTGGTGAATTCTTTTCTGTTCACAAAGTAAAGCCAGTTGTTACAGGTGCATATACAGTATATCAGTCTGCATTTCAAGAAGGTGCAAATGAAATTATGGATTTATTTCGATTTACATCTCCAGCGGATATTGCAGTAGACTTAAATCAAAATATATATGTTGCAAACACAGAGGATCAGGAAATCCAAGTATTTGATTACAATGGTAAATTTTTTAGAAAAGCTGGTGTAGATGAAATAACAATTGATACCACCATGTTTGTAGAACAAGGAGCACAATTGGTAGAAATTGATACCTTTATTGTAAAAGAATTGAAAGGGTTTATTACTAGTCCACGAGCTATTACTGTAGATAAGCGTGGTGTAATATATATATGTGATACACCATCAAGTAGAATATTGCGCTATCGGTTGTCAAATCAACTAGATGAAGATTTACAGCCAATACAATGAGGCATTTACTCCATTGTATTATTTTAGTTAGTGGGCTCTTGTATTCACAAGAGAAAATTGCATTCATTAAATATTTTCATAATAACCGTGATTTTCTTGGCGATAAGGCAATGCTAGCTTCTGATCGAAGAGGAGAAAGTCATTTACAAGTATCCTATAATGAAAAAAAACAGGCGGTAATTAAAGAGTGGATGAATCCATATGGACAACCAATTAAAAGAGAATTACTATCGTATGATAATGAAGGCAAACTTCATATTCGAACTTTATTGAAAAAAGATGATAAACCAGATAAAGTCATCACGTATGGTGAATCAGAACCATGGGGTTTAGAATTCAGAAAATATTTATATGATGAAAACACAAAGATGTCATATGATAATCAACGATCAGAATTTCAAATGTCTTCTACGAATCAATTAGAAAAGATTGAATTCTATACCATTGATAATCAGTTTTATGGTTCTATTTCTTTCACATATGATCGTCTTGGGTTTGTGAATAATGAAGTATGGGTAAAAGAACCTGAAAATCATATTATTCGAAGATTCAAATATCAATATGATATTATGACTGAGGTAAAACAAATCTGGGAGTATAATAAAAGTGGAAATTTGATTAGTAATCAAACGTTAAAGTACGCCCCTGCAGATGAGTTATATAAGGGCCCTCCACCAAGAACAGGAAATATGTTAAGCGAAGCAGGTTTAATCATTGAAGAACTTCGGACAAAAAGAATGGTTGATCCTAGTCCAGCATTTATTCCTGTTACACTCTGGGATCAGTTAATAACAAAAAATGAAAATAGAGTGGATATAGATTTTATCAGTGTGGATCAAAACTTTTTGAAATTTAAAGAGCCAAATGAAAATGAAATATTATCAATATCTGTTGATCGTGTACAATCAGTAGTTTCGCGTTTTGGTGAAATAATATACCCCTAATATTGCTTTACAAAAAAATTAAGAGGTAAATTGCAGTGTAACTGGATGTATAATTCCAACCACATACAATGATTAAAAGCCAAACTATCAAAGTTTTTCTAACTAATATTATAGTATTATCCTGTCTCTTAGGGCAGGATGTATCATATCCTCCCCCTACTACTCTTGTTACAATGCCCACAGCTGGCACTCTTGTTAGAGGAAGTTTTTCATTAGAGATGCGCGTACAAAAAGGAGGAGGTATGTCTACAGCGTTACAAGTAGGCATAACCGATAGGTTTCAGTTTGGTTCATCATTTGGAGCATCTAATCTTATTGGAGACGATAGTTTGCGTTGGTACCCAAGACCAGAAGTAAATCTTAAGTATCGATTAATTGATGAAACTATGTCAATGCCAGGTGTTTCTTTAGGAATAAATACTCAAGGTTTCGGTTCATATAATGATGCAGATTCCTTAAAAAGATATGACACAAAAGCATATGGAATTTATGCAGCAGCTAGTAAAAATTGGAAAACACCAATTGGAAATGCTGGTTTACATATGGGTATGAGCTACAATTTTTTGGAAGTTGCAGATGGTGATGAGGATCCTAATTTATTTTTTGGAATGGATTTTGAGTTTAATCCGGAATTATCTGTTATGTTAGAATGGAACGCGGCTTTAAATGAAAACAATATGCAAAGCAAAAATCTTGCGATTAATAAAGGTGGCTACTTAAATGCGGGATTGCGATGGACATTCGTTGATCATTTACATATAGAATTGGATTTTAATAATTTATTATTTGATAATGATAAAGTAGATTACTTTAATAGAGAATTAAAAATTACCTATATCGAATATTTTTAATTCTTCCCCATATGTTTTCCCGCAGCGTAGTATTTTGTTTCATAATATCTTATACATTGTACGGACAAGGAGATCTTGAAAAAGGAATAGATTATTATAATAATCGTCAAGATGGTAGCACAAAAAGCGCTGCTGTAATTACTCCTATTAATAATGCTATAAGCAGTCTAACAAAAGCATTAAACAATCCAAATACTGAGGCACAAGCAGCATTGTATCTTATGAAATCCTATTATTTTAGAGGTAAATATGTCCATGATGATATTGAAAATAAAAAAGTAGATTTTAATAATGGAAAAAAGTTGGGTGAAAAATATATTAATCAATATCCGGATTCTCCTGCATTCAGATTTTGGTATTTAGTGAATCTTGGAAGTTGGGCTGAAGAATACGGTGTCATTTCTGCTGCAAGAGAAGGTGTGGCGGACTTAATGAGAAAACATTCCAAGAAAATAATTTCTCTTGATCCAGAATTCGAGAATGGTGGTGGTTATTTTATGCTGGGCGTTGTTCACTATAAATCACCTTATATCCCATTTATATTATCATGGCCTGATAATGATAAAGCAATATCTTATCTTTCTAAATCAATCAATATTGGAGAAGCAATCCCAAATCAAAAAGTATATTTTGCACAAGCATTATATAAGGATGGAAAAAAAAATGAAGCAATTAAGCTTTTAGAAGAAGTGGCAAATATGCAGCCTTCAACGGATGAAAGAGTAAGAGATTGGGATCAAATAGATACCGCAAAACAGTTGCTAAAAGATTATAAATAATAGTTACTATATTTTTTATGTCTGAATTAAAAGAATCAATGATTTCAACTAAACAGGTTTATAATGGTAGTTTTTTAGACGTACGCAAAGACATAGTAAATTTACCCGATGGGAATACATCCACTCGCGAATGGATTAATCATCCTGGAGCAGCTTGTATTATTCCTATCATGCCTGATGGAAAGCTTGCCTTAATTAAACAATACCGTTATCCAGTACAATCAATCATGATTGAGCTTCCAGCTGGAAAACTTGATGAAGGTGAAAATCCAGAAGTGTGTGCTATTCGCGAGCTGGAGGAAGAAATTGGGTATTTAGCTGGAAAATTAACGTTTGTTACTAAAATTTATCCTGCAATAGGATTTGCAAATGAAGAAATGTGGATATTTCTTGCTGAAAAACTTACTAAAAGTCAAAAAAGTACGGATCATGATGAATTTGTTGAATTGATACCCACATCAATTGAAGATGCTGTTAAGCTAGTTTGGAATGGAAATATTAGCGATGTAAAAACTATTATTGGCATTCTTTGGGCAGAACGCCTTCTTTCGTAATCATTAAAATTATTTATACATTCTATCATGACAAATTCCTTTACCCAATATATTAAGGAAAAAGCAAAAGATATTGGCTTTGAGAAAATAGGAATAACACAAGCAGTATCTACAGATGAAGAAAGGATTCAACTAGAAGATTGGTTAAAAAATAAACATCATGGGACAATGAATTGGATGGAGAAAAGAAAAGATGAGAGAGGAAACATTTTTAATTATTTTACAGAAGTAAAATCTGTTATTTCTGTTGGTCTAAATTATTTCTCTGGTCATGATCAAAATGACCTTAAATCAAATTATAAATTTAGTAATTATGCGTGGGGCGATGATTATCACCATATAATAAAGTCAAAATTATATGAATTAATGAAACATATAAAAGATGAGTATCCTGATATAAAAGCAATAGCATGTGTTGACACATCACCTATTATGGAAAAATTATGGGCTCAAAAGTCGGGAATAGGCTGGCAGGGGAAACATACAAATCTCATAACAAGAGATTACGGTAGCTGGTTATTTTTGGGTGAGATCCTTGTTGATATTGAACTAGAGTATGATAACGAATTTATTGAGGATTTATGTGGATCATGCACTGCGTGTATTGATTCCTGTCCTACGCATGCATTAGATGAGTATCAAATTTATGCCGATAAATGTATATCATATTTTACAATTGAACATAAAGGAGAATTCCCATCAAATACAGAATTAGATAATTGGATTTATGGTTGTGATATTTGTCAAGAAGTTTGCCCATGGAATCAAAAGTTTTCACAAATAACAAATGAAAAGAAATTTTATCCTAAAGAAGAAATATTATTCTGGACTGATAAAGACTGGGAAAGTATTTCGATAGATGAATTCCGTAAAATTTTTAAAGGGAGCGCTGTGAAAAGAACAAAACATGCCGGTCTATTAAGAAATATTAACACAAACAAATAATTTAAGGAGTTATCATGTCAAAAATTGGAATAGTTTTATCAGGATGTGGGGTAAATGATGGTTCAGAAATACATGAAGCAGTAATAACAATGCTAGAGTTAGATAAAGCAGGAGCAGATATGCTTTTAATGGCTCCAAATATTGATCAATTACATGTTATTAATCATGCAACAGGAGAAGAAATGGATGATTCAAGAAACGTATTAGTTGAATCTGCTAGGATCTCCCGTGGTGATATTGAGGATATTGCAGTGGTGACTTCTGAAAATGTAGATGCATTAATTTTTCCTGGAGGTTTTGGTGTTGCAAAAAATTTGTCTGATTATGCAATGGCAGGTGTTGAATGTTCAGTGAATCCTGATGTATTAAGATTATCAAGAGAAGTTCATAATGAAGGAAAGCCAATAGGAGCAATTTGTATCGCTCCTGCTATAATGGCAACGATACTTTCAGGCGAAACAGAGTTAACAGTTGGGTTTGATGAACAAACTGCATCAGATATAGATGCAATGGGAGCGAAGCATGTTTTATGTCCTGTTGATGAAATTGTAGTGGATAAAGAAAAAAAAGTTGTATCTACTCCTGCATACATGGAAGCAAAATCAATAAAGGAAGCAGCTTTAGGGATAGAAAAATTAGTGGCAGAAATACTTAACATGATTAATTAATATAAACCTTGAAAAAAGTTTCTAAACTTGATGAAATACCATTAAATGGTAGCAAGCTTATTATGGTAAATAATCAACCAATAGCATTATTTAATCTTGATGGTAGAATTATAGCTTGGGATAATCGCTGTCCTCATAGAGGAGCTTCATTGGCCGACAGCCATATATCTAAAGATATTATTCAATGTAAATTTCATTTGTGGGAATTTGATACAAAATTAGAATGTTCAATTGCTAATCATGCAATTAAGATAAAATCGTACCCTATAAAAATAAAAGATGGATATGTTTACTTAGATGAAAAAAATACGCTTAGCTTATAAACCGGTTTCTGATACGGTTTTTTTCACAGCATTCAATGTTTGATTTAAAGCATCCTGTTCATGCTTTTCCAATTCAAACTCTAGTATTTTCTCTACCCCATTCGCTCCAATTACTGTTGGTACACCGATAAAATATCCATCAATACCAAATTCTCCATTACATAATGACGCACACGGTATAACTCTTTTTTTATCGCGTAAGTAAGATTCTGCCATTTCAATTGCAGATTGTGCAGGAGCATAAAAAGCAGATCCATTGCCAAAAAGTTTAACAATTTCACCACCGGCAAAACGAGTTCTTTCTTCAATTGAAGACAATTTTTCTTTACTAATTAAATCTGTGACAGGAACGCCCCCAATTGTAGCTAAACGTGTAATAGGAACCATTGTATCCCCATGGCCCCCAAGAACCATACATGTAACATCTTGAACGGATAGCCCTGTTTCCATCGCAATAAAAGTTCTAAATCTTGTGCTATCAAGAGCTCCAGCCATCCCAACCACTTTATTCTTTTGAAATCCAGAAGTTTTATAAAACGCATAAACCATTGCATCTAATGGATTCGAAATAACAATGACAAATGAATTAGGCGCTTGGGTTTTGATATTTTCCGCAACATCTTTCATTATACCTAGATTGATTTCTAATAAATCTTCTCTATCCATTCCTGGTTTTCTAGGAATCCCAGCTGTTATAATAAATACATCCGCATTTTTTACATCGTTCCAATCTGATGTGCCAGTAATACTTACATCATATCCATCATGTGGACGTAATTGCATCAAATCAAGAGCTTTACCCTTAACCATTCCTTCAGCTTTCGGAATATCAAATATAATTATGTCAGCTAATTCTTTCTGAGCTGCTAATAGAGCCAAATTTCCACCAATTTGACCACCACCTATTAATGCAATTCTTTTTTTAGACATTCAAATCTCCATTCTATAAAATTATAACAGTGTGAAATTACACTATGTAGAGTATTGCTTGATATGAAAAACCCCAGTTTTCTAGGGTTGTTATTTATATAGAAATTGCTATTTAGAAGGTAATACGCTTACAAATTTTCTATTTTTCCCTTTTTGAGAAAAAGAGACAATCCCATCTGTAGTAGCAAATAATGTATCATCACCTGCGCGTTTAACATTTAATCCAGGATGCGTTTTGGTACCACGTTGTCTAAGAATAATTCCTCCAGCAAGTATTGATTGTCCATCTGTTACTTTAACACCAAGTCGTTTTGCATTTGAATCACGACCATTTCTACTACTTCCAACTCCTTTTTTATGTGCCATTATTTGTCCTCTTTTTTCTTAGGTTTTGCTGGAGATTTTGCATCTATTTTTACTACTTCTAGTAAAGTGACACCTTGCCTATGGCCATTTTTTCTTTGATAGCCTTTTCGACGCTTCTTTTTATAAATTAATATTTTTTTATCTCTATTATGATCTAAAATTTTAACTGTTACAGAAGCTCCCTTAACCATTGGATTCCCAATGGCAATTTTACCATTATTATCAGTCATAAGGATATTATCAAGTTTTACTTTATCACCAATTTTCCATTCTTGACGATGAACCTTAAAGATATCCCCTTTTGATACTTTGTATTGTTTCCCTGATATTTTTACTATTGCATTCATTTTTTACCTCAAAAGTGCGCGAAGTTACATTTAAGATTATTTCTATACAATATCAACCTTATTTGTTACATCTTTTCCATCTTTTACATTAAAAAACCTATACTGGTCTCTTTTTATCGATACATTAGATTCAATAGATATATGTACAAAGTTTTTCCACATTAATCCCCTAAGAACTTTCTTTTTATTTTTAATTAAAAAATCTGCATTCTCAGGATGCAAATCGAGACGTAATCTAAGGTTCCTAAATTTACTTTTATATCGACGAACCCAATGATCAATTCTGGTAATAAGCGTTTCAATAGATATAATTTTTCCAGCACCATGACACGTTGGGCATTCATCACTCATAGAATCAATTAGACTTAATCGTATTCTTTGTCTTGTCATTTCAAGTAGACCAAATTCACTAATTGGGGAAACTGCTACTTTAGCTCGATCTTTCTTTAATTCTTTTCTTAATTCATAATAGATCTTTTTTCGATTTTCCTCTTCACGCATATCAATAAAATCAATGACAATTAATCCTGAAAGATCTCTCAATCGCAATTGCCTAGCGACTTCTCTTGCAGCTTCTAAATTTATTTTTAAAGAATTATCTTCATGAGCCTTTTTCCCTACGTATCTACCACTATTTACATCAACTACAACCATTGCCTCGGTTTTTTCAATAATTAAATAAGCCCCACTTTTTAACCAAACTTTGGGTCTAAGTAGTTTTGCTATTTCATCCTCAATTCCCATTCCTTCAAAAATTGGAGTCTTTAACTTATAATAATCCAATCTAGAAGCCATATTAGGTGAAACTTCATCTAAATATGTTTGTGTTTTGCGATATAACTTTTTTGAATCAATAACTATTTTTTCTACATCAGGACTAAATAAGTCACGTATTACGCTTGAAGCAGTTTCTAAATCTTCATATACTATTGCTGGAGCTTTGGTATTTTTCACTTTTCTTTCTACTGTTTTCCATTTCTTAATAAGATTTTGATAATCATTATTTATTTGTTCTTCTGATTTTCCTTCTGCTACAGTTCTTATAATTAAGCCAACATTATTTTCTTTAATTTTATTTGCAATCTTTTTTAATCTTCTCCGCTCATATTTATCCCACATTTTTTTTGATATTCCAACATATTTTGAATTTGGAACTAAGACTAATAATCTACCAGGTAAAGCAATTCCAGTTGTGACTCTGGGACCTTTTCCTGCAAATGGCTCTTTAATTACCTGAACATATATTTCTTGTCCTGTAGAAAGATCAACTTTTATAGAGCCATTATTTCGATTATTCTTCTTATCATTTTCTTTTAGATCATCATCATCAAGATATTCATCATTCTGGATTTCAGTAAATGGAAGAAATGCATTGATTTCATAACCAATATCAACAAAGGCTGCTTGCATTCCTGGTAAAACATTTTCAACAACACCCCTATAAACATTTCCGACCATTCTATGCTTATCTTGTTTTTCTATATAGACCTCAACGAGCTGGCCGTCTTCCATTATCGCAATACGGGTTTCCCCCATACTTTCGTTGATATAAATTTCTTTTTTCATTTTCTACCTCAATAGATTCATTAGCTGAATTAATTCCGCACAGCATCATATATCTAACAAAATTGTTAGATAACCTATTTTTTACTCTAATGTGATAGTATTCTAGAAGGAAGGAACGCGCTTAATGCCGTTAAAATACTTTGTGAAATAATTTGTTAAAAATAAGTTGATAAATTTTTTATTAATTTAAATCCTCTAGAATAAATCACTTAAGATACAAACTACTTTATAATCTAACTCCTAGCAAGAAATTTTATAATTTGTTTGAAATGTGATTAAATAATTATAATATTTGTTATCGAAGAAAATAATGTCGTGTTTTGCACCATATTGCCGCGACAAAAAATAATGTTGCTAAAAAGGTATACATACCCCGAATAGTAACGGGGTTTTTTTATTTATGAATGATATAAAAAATATATTAAGAAAAAAAATTATGATTTTTGATGGAGCTATGGGGACGATGCTTCAATCATACAATCTAACCGAATCAGACTTTCGAGGAGATGATTTTGTTAACCATTCTGTTGATATTAAAGGAAATAATGATCTATTATGCCTCACGAAACCCAATGTAGTTAAAGAAATTCACAAAACATATTTTGATTCTGGTGCAGATATAATTGAAACAAATACTTTCAATGCTAATTCAATATCACAACAAGATTATAAATTGGAAAAATATTGTTACGAAATAAATGTTCAAGCTGCCAAACTTGCAAAATCTGTTGCGAATAAATATACAGATAAACCCAGATTTGTTGCAGGAGCTATTGGGCCAACTAATCGAACAGCCTCAATGAGCCCGGATGTAAATAATCCTGAATTTAGAAATATAACATTTGATCAATTAAAAGAAGCGTATTATGAACAAGCAAAAGGATTGATTGATGGTGGGGTAGATTTATTTTTAATAGAAACAGTTTTTGACACTCTTAACTGCAAAGCTGCAATATTTGCTGTTAGGCAATTGCTTGAAGATTATAACCAAGATTTACCTTTATTTGTTTCAGGAACAATTACTGATGCAAGTGGAAGGACTCTTTCCGGACAGACTGTTGAGGCATTTTGGAATTCTATTCGCCATGCAAATCTTTCTGCTGTTGGATTGAATTGTGCATTAGGTGCTCAACAAATTCGTCCATGGTTAAGTGAGTTGTCAAATATCGCGGACACATTTGTTTTTGTGTATCCTAACGCAGGTTTACCAAATGAGCTTGGCGAATATGATGAGACACCTCAGGAGATGTCATCAGTTATTGAGGAGTTTGCAATGAGTGGGCTCATAAATTTAACCGGCGGTTGCTGTGGGACAACGCCTGATCATATTAAAGCTATTAATGATAAAGTTTCAAATATTAAACCAAGAATTATTCCTTCAGTTGATAATTATACAAAATTAAGTGGTTTAGAAGCTTTTACTATTAGGCCAGAATCAAATTTTATTAATGTTGGAGAAAGAACAAACGTGACTGGATCAGCACGTTTTAAAAGGTTGATAAAAGAAGATAATTATGAGGAAGCAATAAGCGTTGCTAGACAGCAGATTGCTAATGGAGCACAAATTATAGATGTAAATATGGATGAGGGCTTACTTGATTCAGAAAAAGCCATAGAAAAATATTTGAGATTGATTGCGTCGGAACCAGATATTGCAAAAGTACCAATTATGATAGACTCATCTAAGTGGACTGTAATAGAAACAGGATTGAAAAATATACAAGGAAAAGGAATAGTTAATTCAATTTCAATGAAAGAAGGAGTTGATACTTTTAAAAAACAGGCAAAATTAATTAAAAAGTATGGCGCTGCAGTGATTGTAATGGCTTTTGATGAAAAGGGGCAGGCTGATACATATGAGCGCAAGGTTGAAATATGCTCAAGAGCTTACAGTATACTTGCTGATGAAGTAAAATTTGCGCCTGAAGATATAATTTTTGATCCAAATATTTTTGCAGTTGCAACAGGAATTGAAGAGCATAATGAATATGCCAATGCTTTTATCCAAGCTACAAAAACACTAAAAGATAAATTCCCAAAAGTTCATATTAGCGGTGGAGTCTCCAACCTATCTTTTTCATTTAGAGGGAATGATGCTTTAAGAGAGGCAATGCACTCCTCATTTTTATATCATGCTATTAAAGCAGGAATGGATATGGGAATAGTAAATGCTGGACAGCTAACAGTATATGATGAAATTGATGAAAAATTGAAAGATGCTATTGAAGATGTATTATTTAATCGTACTAATGATGCAACAGAACGATTGGTAGAAATTGCAGAAGATTATAAAGGTATTAAAAAAATATCTAAGGAAGATCTTTCATGGAGAAATAATCCTGTAAATAAAAGATTAAGCCATGCATTGGTAGAAGGGATTGTTGATTTTATTATAGAAGATACAGAAGAAGCTAGATTAAATCATGAAAGACCAATTCATGTTATTGAAGGGCCATTAATGGATGGAATGAATATAGTAGGTGATTTATTTGGATCTGGAAAAATGTTTCTCCCCCAAGTCGTAAAGTCTGCACGTGTGATGAAAAAAGCGGTGTCCCACCTTGTACCGTTTATTGAAAAAGAGAAGAATAAATTAGGATTAACTTCAAAATCGAATGGTAAAATAATTATGGCGACTGTTAAAGGGGATGTGCATGATATTGGTAAAAATATTGTTAGCGTGGTTTTAGGTTGCAATGGTTATGATGTTGTTGATCTAGGCGTCATGGTGCCATCGGATAAAATACTATCTACTGCAAAAAAAGAAAATGCTGATATTATTGGACTATCTGGATTGATTACTCCAAGTTTAGATGAAATGGTTCATGTTGCAAAAGAGATGCAACGGTTAAATTTCACGTTACCTTTATTAATAGGTGGAGCTACTACTAGCCGAAAGCATACAGCTATTAAAATTGAGGAAAATTATTCTGGTCCGATAATTCATGTTATAGACGCATCAAGAGCAGTTGGAGTTGTTGGTAAGCTTATGAATGCTAATGATAAAGAAAAATTTATTGATGACATAAAAAAAGATTTTGAAAGAATACGGAAGAAGAGCCTTCAAAAACGGGCTCCTAAAAAATTGTCAATTCAACATGCTAGAGAAAGAAAGTTTGTTGCTAATTGGGAAAAAGATAAACCAGCAAAGCCACTTTTCGAAGGCATTAAAACATTTGATGATTATCCACTTGAAGAATTAATTGATTATATTGATTGGTCACCATTTTTTCATGCATGGGAATTAAAGGGCCTATACCCAAAAATACTATCTAATAAAAAATATGGTGATGAAGCAAATAAACTATTTAATGATGGGAAAAAATTATTAAATCATATTGTGTCCAAGAAATTGCTTTCTGCTAAAGCAGTTATAGGAATTCATTCAGCGTATTCGAAAGATGAATCTGTTATTTGTGATGGATTTAAGTTTGATTTTCCAAGACAGCTTATAGATAAAGGAAAAGATTATAATTATTCTCTTGCAGATTTTGTTGCAACAAAACATGATTATATAGGAACATTTGCTGTTACTACGGGGCACGGATTAGAACAAATTGTAAAAAATTATGAAGATCATAATGATGATTATAATGCTATCATGGCTAAAGTATTAGCAGATAGATTGGCTGAGGCTTTTACAGAAAGAATGCATGAGCGAGTTCGGAAAGAGTTTTGGGGATATGCATCGAATGAACAATTCACAAATGAAGAATTAATTAAGGAAAAATATATAGGCATTCGTCCTGCGCCCGGATATCCTTCTTGCCCTAATCATGAGGAAAAAGATAAAATTTGGAAATTATTAAAAGTAAAAGAAAATACTGGGATATCACTTACTGAAAATCGTGCTATGTATCCTGCTGCATCAGTTTGTGGATGGTATTTTTCTCATCCAGATTCAAAATATTTTTCAGTAACAAATAATTAAGTTGATGAATAACAATACTATAAAGCGTCAAATTATAGCTATTGGTGGAGGAGGATTCGGAAGAGATGTAAAGCATACGAAAATTGAAAAATATATTCTGGATCAAACAAAAAAAGATAATCCTCATGTTCTATTTTTACCGACTGCAAGTGCGGAAGATAAATCGTATATAGATAATTATTATGCTTGTTTTGAATCACTCAATTGCAAGCCAAATCATATATCTTTTTTTGCTAGAACTCCAAGACTGAATGGTTTATTTAATAAAGCAGACGTGATTTATGTGGGTGGAGGTAATACAAAAAGTATGTTAGCTGTATGGCGAGAGTGGAAAGTTGATATATTGTTACGCCGTGCGTATGAAAAAGGAGTGCTAATGACGGGTGTTAGCGCAGGTGCAATATGTTGGTTTAAACAAGGAATTACAGATTCTTGGGCTAGTAATTTAAATACGATAAATTGTTTGGGATTTATCGATGAAATGTGCTGTCCTCATTACTTAGAAGAGCCCGATCGAAAACCTTCAGTTTATGATATGATTAAAAATGGGAAAGCTATGAATGGATATTGTTTAGATGGTGGATCTGCTGCACATTTTGTTAATGAAAAATTTATTAATGCTATATCTTTTTATACTGGGAGAATGGCGGTTTATGTACAAAAAAATAAATCGAAAATTATAGAAAAAGAGCTTCCTCATTTATCACTATGATTAATTATGATAAAGATAGAGAATTTTGGGAAGATTTATATATATCTGGCGATACTACTTGGGATTTAGGTGGGCCAACACCAATTTTTGAGAGATTATCCAAAAACATTAATCCTGGGAAATTATGTATTTTAGGATGTGGAAAAGGTCACGATGCAGTAATGTTTGCGAAAAAAGATTTTGAAGTAACAGCAGTTGATTTTTCCCTTTCAGCCATTAACTTTTTAAAACAATCTGCAGATAAAGAAAAAGTGGATATACAAATTTTAAATACCAATATTTTTGATCTTACTAAAGAATATTATAATCAGTTTAATTATATAATTGAACAAACATGCTTTTGTGCAATTAACCCCAATATGCGTAATAATTATGAAAAGTTAGTTTCTAATCTATTAGTTAAAGGTGGTCAATTAATTGGATTATGGTTTCCATTAGATAAGCATATAGATGAGGGCGGCCCTCCATGGGCTACATCTGTTAGAGAAGTAAAAAATCTTTTTTCAAATAATTGGATAGTTGAAAGTGAAGAATTTTCAAATCTATCTATAAATCCTAGAAAAGATAGAGAGAAGTTGATCGTATTTAGAAAACTATGAAGCTAACTTTATTGAATGAATTCTAATTTAAATTTGGCTAAAGAGGCAGCCATAGAAGCAGGCTCTATTATTATGAAGTACTATCAAAAGGATTATGATGTTCATCAAAAAAGCTATCATAACCCTGTCACCACTGCTGATAAAGAAGCAGATGAAAAAATTAAAGAGATATTACTTAGCAATAATTCTGATTATGGTTGGCTATCAGAAGAGACTGTTGATTCAAAGGAAAGATTAAGCAAAAAATATATTTGGGTGGTAGATCCATTAGATGGTACAAAAGAATTTATTGAAGGTATTCCAAATTTTGTTGTTAGTATTGCTTTAGTGGAAGATAATAAACCTATTTTAGGCGTTCTATATAATCCTGTAACAGGGGAAATATTTTCAGCAGCAAAGAATTGCGGTTCATTTTTAAATGGCGACCCAATCGCTTGCTCAACAAAAAGCAATTTAAATCAAATGGTGATACTAAATAGTAGATCAGAGACTAATCGTGGTTTGTGGAATTCTTACACGAATATATTTAAGGAATTAAAGCCAATTGGATCAGTTGCCTATAAATTAGGTTTAACTGCAGCTGGCAAAGGAGATATTTTTGCAACGCTCAGGCCAAAGAATGAATGGGACATTTGTGCAGGTACTTGTATAATCAATGAGTCTGGCGGAAAAGTTATTGACCTAAACGGTAATGATATTACTTTTAATAAAGAAAAGACGCTAATAGAGCCTGGTTTGATAGCAGGCGAAGTTAGTTCAGTTAATAAAACGTATTTAGCTTTTCAGGAAAAATGATTTATGAGCGATATGCCAAAAGATGCTATAAAGTGTTTAGACAAAGGATTCGTGCGATTAGTTGATTCGATGGGTGGTGATAATGCCATTGTTCAAGCAGCACGGGTTAGTTACGGTAAGGGAACAAGTAAAGTAAGTCAGGATAGAGGTCTTATTCGATACTTGATGCGCCACAGGCATACTACTCCTTTTGAAATGGTAGAATTTAAATATCATTGCAAAATGCCTATTTTTGTTGCTAGACAATGGGTAAGACATCGCACAGCTAATATCAATGAGTATTCTTTACGCTATTCTGAGGCGCGTGATGAATTTTATTATCCAGACCCTGAAAACATACAATTTCAAAGCGCTTTAAATAAACAGGGTAGACTTGGAGAGGTTTCTGATGATTTAAAAAAGAAAGTCGCCAAATATTTTAAAGAAATATCCGATAGAAGTTTTGAAATTTATTCTGAATTAAATAATGCTGGAGTCGCAAGAGAGCTTGCAAGAGCGGTTTTACCTGTAAATCTTTATACTGAATGGTATTGGAAAAATGATTTACATAACCTTCTTCATTTTATTGGACTTAGATCTGATAGTCATGCCCAGTATGAGATCAGAGTATTCTCTGATGCAATGGCAACATCTGTAAAGAAAGTAGCTCCCTTTGCTTGGGAAGCATATCAAGATTATGTAGTTAGCGGTTTACGATTTTCTAGAGTAGAGCGTGGAATTTTAGAAAAAAAATTACCTAAAAGCGTTATTGAAGATCTTTTAGAAGATTTAGCTTATCAAGTAACAGCTTCTCTCCATCATAATAAACCTCGAGCAGATAAAGATCTATTCCCTCTATATAAAAAACAGGGTGGAATTGATTCAAAGTCAGATTTTTTCTTAAAATGGAATTCAGGAGAAATAGAACCGGGGAACGTAAGAGAGTTGCGAGAGTTTAAAACTAAGCTTAAAAGGTTAGTGAAATAATTATTTCGTGACCCTTTTAGGGCAAATGTCCTTATTTAATCGAGCAAAAATTATTGATCAAAATTTCACAGTTTTTGTGGAATCTGAAAAATTTCCCAAACTAGATAGTAATTTATCATTAAATGGTGTCTCAATATCAGATTTAGTATCATTATTTGAATCACAGGTATTTAGTAGGCATTTAGATTTAAAGGCTAGAACGATGAAAGAAGAAGGAAAATGCTTTTATACGATTGCAAGTTCTGGCCACGAAGGAAATGCTGCATTTGGCAAATATTTTTCATATAAAGATATGGCTTTTATTCATTATCGTAGTGGTGCATTTTTTATTGAAAGGTCAAAACAAATTCCAGGAACAACTCCTATCTATGATATGGCTTTGTCATTTACCGCTTCATCAGAAGATCCAATTAGCGGAGGAAGGCATAAGGTTTTTGGAAGTAAATTATTAAACATTCCCCCACAAACAAGTACAATATCCAGTCATATACCTAAAGCAGTTGGAGCTGCACTTTCAATAGATAGAGCAAAAGATTTGCAGATACAAGAAAGAGAATTGGAAAACGATAGCATCATTCTTTGCAGTTTTGGGGATGCTAGTGTTAATCATTCTAGCGCATTAAGTGGATTTAATACGGCTCAATGGATTACACACCAGGGTGGACATGTGCCAATTGTATTTATTTGTGAAGACAATGGTTTAGGTATTTCAGTAAAAACTCCTAAAAATTGGGTACAAAACAAATTTTCGAATAGAAAAGGGTTTAAATATATAAAGTGCAATGGATTAGATATTTTAGATTTAATTCAAAAGTCAAAAATAGCGAATGACTTTTGTCGAAAGAATAGAGCACCAGTTTTCTTACATATGAAGACTATTCGCTTAATGGGTCATGCAGGATCAGATATTGAATTTGGATATAATAGTAAAGAAAATATTGAGAATAATGAATTTAATGATCCATTACTTCACACTTCGCGCATACTAATTAATAACAAATGCTTATCTAAAGATGATATTTTAAAGTTATATGAGGATTCAAGAAAATTGGTGAATCATGTTTGTGAGGAGGCATCAATTAAGCCAAAGCTCAAAACATCAAAGAGTGTCATGAAAACAATCACAGCAAACTTGAGAGAAAATATATTACCATCTATTCCAAAAATGAATAATAGAAAAAATATTTTTGGTAAGGAGTTTCAACGACTTGATCGCCCTCAACATATGGCAAAATTAATTAATTATGCTCTTACTGATATCCTAAATCAATATTCGAATACATTAGTATTTGGTGAGGATGTTGCAAAAAAAGGTGGAGTATATAATGTGACTGCAAATCTTTTTGAACAATTTGGTATACGTAGAGTATTTGATAGTCCTCTAGATGAAACATCTATTATAGGAACAGCTATAGGTCTCTCGCATAATGGATTTATTCCAATACCTGAGATTCAATTTTTAGCTTATTTTCATAATGCTGAAGATCAATTGCGCGGCGAAGCAGCAACCTTGCCTTTTTTTAGTAAAGGACAATTTGTAAATCCAATTGTGCTACGAATTCCAGGCCTTGCTTATCAAAAAGGATTTGGAGGTCATTTCCATAATGACAATTCATTAGCAGTGTTTCGGGATTTACCTGGAGTTATTGTTGCTTGCCCTTCTAATGGAATTGATGCAGTAAAAATGCTTAGAAGAGCAGTTTTAGAGGCCTATATCAATTCAAGAATTACAGTTTTTATTGAACCAATAGCACTATATATGGTAAAAGATTTGCATAAAACAAAAGATGCAAAATGGAGTTTTAATTATCCAAGTCCAGAAGAAGATATCCCTATTGGTGAATTTGGTGTACATGGTCGAGGATCTTCTTTGACGATTATATCCTATGCTAATGGATTTTATTTATCTATGCAAGCAAAGCTTGAAATAGAAAAACAAATAAATAAAACAATCAAAATAATTGATTTAAGATGGTTGAGCGATATCAATATTTCAGATCTAATAAAATCAATAGGAAAATGTTCAAAAATATTGGTTGTTGATGAGTGTCGAAAAAATGGTTGTTATGGAGAAGGGCTAGTTGCTGATATCATTGCAGCAAGTAATAATCCAATAGATATTAGATTGCATGCAGCAGAAAATAGTTTTATTCCCTTAGGTGAGGCAGCAACTGTTACACTACCAAGTAAAGAAAGCATAATTGATAACGCAATCGAATTATACAATGAATAGAAAAAGAATTATTGTTATTTGTCCTGGGCGCGGAAGTTATACTAGAGAAACGCATGGGTATTTAAAGACATATGGACATTCATCTTCAAAAAAAATTAAATATATGGATGATGAAAGATTGAATGCTGGCTTGCCATCATTAACAGAAATTGACACCAAAATATTTAAATCTAGTATTCATATGAAAGGAGAGCATGCATCAACTTTGATCTATGCATGTAGTCTGATTGATTATTATTCAATTGATCAATCAAAATATGAAATTGTTGCAATACTAGGTAATTCAATGGGGTGGTATTCAACGTTGTCATTTTCTGAATCATTGTATTATCAGAAGGCATATAGCCTAATTGACGCAATGGGGTCAATGATGAAGAAAAAAATCATAGGCGGACAAATTATTTATTCGTTAACGGATGATAATTGGAATTTGAATAGGGATCTTATTCGGCATTGTATAAATGAAACCAAAAAAGTAGGAGCTCACATATCTATCTATCTTGGTGGGTATATAGTAATTGGTGGGGATCAAAAAATATTGAACTCACTTTTGAAACGACTACCTAAAAAAGAAAATTATCCTTTTCAATTACCTTATCATGCAGCATTTCACACACCACTTTTAAAATCAATAT
>JAZAOA010000058.1:0-6108 GCA_036228285.1 Fidelibacterota bacterium | reverse complement strand
CCAACCCATCCTGTATTAACCAAATAAGCAGGAACATTAAATTTATTCATTTTTGCTTTTAATAATTCAGCATATACTAGTGGATGTAACGTAAGAAATGGACCGCCAAAACAAGGGGAAAAAGTAGCTGTTGGTTCTAATATACCCCTCTCCGTTCCAGCAACTTTTGCTGTATATCCACTGATAAAATGATACATAGCTTGTTCAGGGGTTAATTTTGCAACTGGTGGTAGCACTCCATATGCATCACAAGCAAGAAAAATAATATTTTTTGGATGACTAGCAACACTACTTTTTCCTTGAGATACAAGAGAATTTTCAATATGCTCAAGTGGATATGAAACTCTTGTGTTTTGTGTTTTAGAATCATCTGAAAAATCAATACGACCAGAAGCCTCATCATAAACTACATTTTCAAGTAATGCACCTTCACGAATTGCATTGTAAATATCTGGTTCATGCTCAGGGTTAAGATTAATAACTTTAGCATAACATCCACCTTCAAAATTAAATATTCCTTCATCTGACCATCCATGTTCATCATCACCAATGAGTGGTCTATAAGGATCTGTTGATAAGGTTGTTTTCCCTGTACCACTTAAACCAAAAAAAATAGCAGAATTTTCTCCATTTTTATCTGTATTTGCAGAACAATGCATGGATAAGACACCTTGCTGTGGAAGAAGATAGTGTAGTACTGAAAAAATACCCTTTTTCATCTCTCCTCCATATTCTGTTCCTCCAATTATTGCAATACGACGACCAAGGTGAAATAAAACAAAGGTCTTTGAGTTTAATCCATGTTTTTCAAAATCTTCATTTTGAATATCTGAAGCATTTATAATCGTAAAATCTGGTTCAAATTGATTTAGCTCTTCATTTTTGGATCTAATAAACATGTTATGTGAAAAATGAGCTTGCCATGCTTTTTTAGCTATAATTCTAACATTAATACGGTATTTCTTATCTGCTCCTGCAAACCCATCAAAAATATATGAATTACTTACCCCACTATTATAATAATCAATCACTTTACCATATAAATCATCAAAAATATTTTCATCAACTTTCCTATTTACTTCACCCCACCAAATTTTATCTCTGGACGTAGGCTCATCTACAAAATATTTATCATTAGGTGAGCGACCAGTATAAATTCCAGTATCAATCATTGCAGCTCCACGCAAACCAGTTCGTCCTTCTTTATTTTGAACGATATGATTTATAAGATCTTTAACCGGTAGATTGCGGTAAAAGCTATCTAATTCTTTTATACCAAGGTCTACTTTATTCATATTGAAAATTAACCATGTGGGTGTGCTTGATTATAATCTTTTTTTAACTTTTCGATAGAAACATGTGTATAAATTTGTGTCGAACTTAAACTACTATGACCGAGTAAATCTTTTACGGCTGTTATATCAGCCCCATTATCTAATAAGTGAGTTGCAAATGTATGCCTTAACATGTGAGGGCCAATACTCTTTCCATCCGCAACAAGCTTTATATAGGAATTCACTCTTCTTTGGATAGTCCGTTTTGAAATACGTTTTTCACTTTTATTTACGAATAAAGGAGAATTTGCGTAAACAGGTTTAAAAGAAAGGTTGCGCATGCTTAAATAATTCCTTATTGCAATTTCAGAAGATTTTCCATAAGGAATCATACGTTCTTTATTACCCTTTCCGATCACACGCAATAGTTTTTTATCTATATAAAAATCACCAATGTTTATATTTACTAATTCACTTAAACGAATACCTGTACTATAAAATAACTCTAAAACAGCTCTGTCTCTTATACCAATAAGAGTGTCTGTTGACGGAGAATCCATAAGCATGTTTATTAAATTTTTGTCAACAAAATTCGGCAGCTTTTTTGGTAATTTTGGACTATGGACATGAATAGAAACATTATTATCTATTAATTCTACTTTTACCAAATATTTAAAAAAAGATTTCAAAGTTGCCAAACGGCGAGCTACTGTCTTACTAGTGTATCCGTTTTCATATTCGTCTGCTAAGAATTTTCTAATGTCATTTCGATTAATTTCTTTTAATTCTATATTATTTATTTCCTGTTGTAAAAATAGATTAAACCTGTTTAAATCATTTTTATATGCTTTAATAGTATGTGATGAAAAATTGCGTTCCTTTTCAAGCGTAATTAAAAATGAATCAATATTATCTAAAAATAAATTATCCATATTTTTTACTCAAAATATGAATTGCTTCTGAAAAATCATCAGGAAGTGAAGAAATAAATTTAACACTTTCTTCTGTTCTTGGATGAACAAACTCAATACTATAAGCATGTAATGCTTGTCGATTAAACATATGTAAAATACTTTTTAATTCTTTAGAGACCTCAGGTAAAAATCCTTTCACTTTATTTTCACCACCACCATATTTTTTATCTGAGATTATAGGGTGTCCCATAAACGATGAATGTACTCTAATTTGATGCGTTCTTCCAGTCTTTGGTTTAAAATGTACTTTCGAAATATATCTCCAAGAATCCTCGACTTTATAGCTTGTGAATGCATTTCTCCCCTTTTGATCAACTGTAAATATAGTCGGGTCCGACCTTTTTCTTTTTATAGGCTCTTCTATAACACCCTCATTGAATTCCCATAACCCCCATGTTAGACTTATATATGTTTTTTTAACACTTCTTTTTTCAAACTGCTTAGCAATAAACCTATGTGCTGAATTTGTTTTTGCAATAACCATAATACCAGATGTATCCTTATCAAGCCTATGAACAATACCTAATCTTGATGGTCCATTAATATCGGATAATGAAGAAGTATAATACATTAAGCCATTTAATAATGTATTATCATCCATTCCTTTACCAGGATGAACAACAAGCCCAGCTTGTTTATCTATTACTAAAATATCATCATCCTCATAAATTATCGTGAGAGGTATTTCTTGAGCTAAATGATTACCAGGTAAATCTTCTTCCTCATCTATATAAACAGCAATTGATTCATTTCCAGTTAATCTAAAACTAGATTTTTGCTCTTTATCATTAATAATGACATTTCCATTCGAAATTAAGTTTTGAATTTTTGATCTAGAAAGATGATCTAAATTTTCCGATAAAAATTTGTCCAACCGCATATTTATGCCATCTGGAACAATCAATTTGACCATTTTCTATTCAGTATTAATTAAAGGTTTATCTTTGGATTGATATTTAACTGAAAATAAAATATACAAACACATACCAACTGTTACAGAAGAATCTGCAATATTAAATACATACCAGTGATATCCACCTATCATAAAATCAAGAAAATCAACTACCGTACCAAAAATGATTCTATCTATAAGATTACCAATTGCTCCCGCAAGAATACATAATAATGATATTCGGAGCAAAATATTGCTATTTCTTTCCTGCCAATAATACCATGCTAAAAAAATAGTTAAGGAAATAGAAACAAAATTAAACAAAAAGCTACCTCCAGGAAAATCCAAACCAAAAGCCATTCCATCATTAGTTATATATGTTAGATGAAAAAAATTATTGATGATTGGTTTAGATTCACCAATAAACATGTTGTTGCGAACAACTGCCTTTGTTAGCTGATCAATAGCTACAATTACAGCATTCACTAGTAATAACTTCAAATCAACCCAAGTTTATCTTTTTCTTTACATTTAACGCACTTCGTAGCATTAGGGACTTCAATCATTCGTTCTTCTGGAATTAGATCATTACATATATTGCACATGCCAAATGATCCATCATCAATTCTTTCAAGTGCTATTTCTAAATTTTTATAATAATCACTTTCTCTACTAATCAAGTTATAATTTTTTTCTTGTTCAAACGAATCAGTCCCAGCATCTGCCATATGAACACTATATACAGATTCCTGTGATAAACCTCCACCAGAAGATCCCTTATCAAGAATACCATCATGTATATCATCCATATCAGTTGCTATTTCTTTCATTCTTTTTTCAATAGATTCTTTAAAAAACTTTAATTTTGTTTTAGAATATTTTTTTGCCATATAATACCTTCATCAATTTATATACGATTTATACTAATCTTTATTCTAGTACCTTTAATTTCAAATGATTCTTCATACTCACCAGATTGAAATTTATCTATCATATTTACTGTTAATGTTTCATTTTTAAAATAATCTTCATTTGCTTTAATTGCATCTCCAATTTCTCCATCAAAAGATCCATATATATTTATACGATCTTCAACCGCGAAATTAGCATTTTTCCTCATAATTTGCACGTGACGAATTACATCTCTTGCAATCCCTTCTTGAACCAATTTTTCTGATAATTCAGTGGTTAGCCCAACTGTAATATTGCCATCTGATTCCGAAGTATATCCTTCCTTAGATTCTTTATCAATTAAAAAAGCATCTCTTTTAAGATTAATTGTTTTTGATTCTAAGTGAATTGCAACCTCACCATCTTGATTAATATCTGATACTATTTTGTCCGAATCCATTTTTGAAATTGCATCTTTAATTTTTGGTAATTCCTTTCCATAGTCTTGTCCAATAAATGGAAGATTTGGTTTTATAATATATCCAATAAGTTTATCAGTTGAGTCAACATACTTTATATTTTTAACATTCAACTCTTCAAGAATAATATTCTGATTTTCAATTACAAATTCTTTAATACTATTATCGCTTAAATGAAAACACAATTCTTGCAGTGGCTGTCTTATTTTCAATTCAGCTTTATTTCTTGCTGATCGACCTAATTCCACCATTTTTCTTATAGCATCTACTTGGTCAATCATCTTTTGATCTATCTTTTGATCATCAATTTCTGGATACTCACATAAGTGGACACTTTCAGGTAAATTTTTATCAATATTGCATACCAAATTTTGATATATTTTTTCAGACATAAATGGCAATATGGGTGCAATAATTTTTACACTGGTCAATAAAACATGATATAAAGTATGGTAAGCTGCTTCTTTATCAGTATCATTCTCTGATTTCCAAAATCTTCTCCTGTTCCTTCTTATGTACCAATTTGATAGATCATCTAAAAATCTTTCAAATTTTTGAATAAACTTATCGACACGATAGCTATCGAAGGCATTTACAGCTTCTTTTACAAGCAAATTGGATTTTGCCAAGATCCACTGATCAAGTAATGTTAGATGGCTATCTTTAATATTTACTTCAAGTGGTGAAAATTTATCTACAGCAGCATAAGTAGCAAAAAATGAATAAACGTTCCATAGCGTTAATAATTTCCTTCTTACCTCATTAGCTGGGCCATAACCAAAAAGTAAATTATTCTCAATATTTTGATTCGCGTACATCCATCGCATAACATCTACACCAATCTCTTCTGCTGCATCATCAAACCATATAGCATTACCCCACGACTTATGCATATCTCTTCCAGTCTCATCCTTTACTAATGCATGACCTAATAAAGTTTTAAATGGAGCTTTATCTTCCATAACAGTAGATAATGCAAGTAAAGAATAAAACCAATTTCTAAATTGTCCAGGGAAGCTCTCTACGATAAAATCTCCAGGAAACCACTTTTCCCAATATTTCTTATCATCATTATAATTAAGTGTAGAATAAGGAACGATACCTGCATCCAGCCAAGGATTACCTACATCCAATATTCTCGTACCTATTAGACCAGTTTCTGGATGTTTAATTTTCACCTTATCAATCCAAGGTCTATGAGGACTTTCTCCATCAAATTCATCCCATCCTTCAATTGCTAGACCTTTTAGTTCTTCCTTTGATCCTATAACCATAAACGAACCATCCTCAAATTCCCAAATAGGTAATGCAAGACCCCAAAACCTTTTTTTCGAAATCATCCAATCACCCATATTGTCTAGCCATTCATGCTCTCGATCTTTTCCCCAATCGGGAATCCAGTTTATTTGATCAACTACTTTTTTTATTCGATTTCGCCAATCCATATTTATATACCACTCATCAACCATACGAAAAACTAGCTCATCACCAGACCGCCAGCAGTGTGGATATACATGTGGATACTGCTCTGAATAAACAAGGAACCCTCGTTCTTTTAAATCAGTAATTATTTTATTTATTGTGTCTTTTTCTGTAGC
>JAZAOA010000057.1:0-10452 GCA_036228285.1 Fidelibacterota bacterium | reverse complement strand
CAATAATAGATAATAGAGTATATAGTTTTGATCTTGAACAATGGGGTTTTAATAGAATGAAGAATGAACCTTGGAAAACATACTTTGATAGATTAAAAAATCACCCTGCTTGGGAAACAAAAAATTTTTGTGCTTGGGATGTGAGTATTGATGGGGCTAGAGAATTAAATACATATTTAAAAGCCAGTAATGATATCTATTATTTCTCCTATGCAACTAGCAATACAATGATTGATAATAATAAAAGCTATCATAAACCAAATAATAGCATGAGTATTATACTTCGTCCAAATGCATACATGATGGGTAAAACAACACAATGTTGGTCTGAAGGAGATTGTACAGATTCATCATGGTATGAGAATGATGGTATAGTTAATACTATTAGTCAGATTGGGCCAACAACAGGTAAAAATGGCGCAGAAACAATAATAAAATATAATAATCAAAATGGTCCTTCTACAGGTGTGTGGAATTATATGGGGACATATACTATGGATCATAAGGCTTTTATGGGTCACGGTAATTATTCAAAAGAAATAATTGAAATTGTATACAAAATACTAGATGATCATTCCAAAAGATTAAACGCTCTTCCCCTTTTATAATATATCTTTGAATTAATACATTATATTTGTATTATACAATAATGGATTTTGGTGAATTGCTCAAGGTTTTCCTCCTTGACCTTCAGTCAATTTTTCGTTATAGGGTGAGTAGCCCTGATCTAACCCTTCCACAGATCTTACTTTTATCATCCATTTCTTCAGAGGGAACGGATATGTCTTCACTATCTAAACAAATGGGTGTAGATAATAGCACTATGACACGATTAATAGGTGTCTTAATTAGAAATAAATGGGTAGAAAAATATAAGGATGATAATGATAGGCGAGTAGTTTTTGTTAAGATTACATCAAAAGGAGAAGAGATACGCAATAAAATTGATAATAAGATTAATGATTTTGGTATAGAGATTATAAATGCTATTCCACCAGAAGATCGGAATGATGTAAGAGAAATATTAACATCTTTACATTGGATATTATCAAAACAGCTTTTAAGAATTAAATAATTGTATTCTACAAATAAATTCTCCTCATTATTGTTGATGTGGTATGATAAACACAGTCGTGATTTACCATGGAGAGAAAACAATGATTTTTATAGCGTGTATCTTTCTGAAGTAATGTTGCAACAAACAAAAGTTGAAACGGTAATCCCTTATTATAATAAGTGGTTGAATGAGTATCCTACTATTGATTCCGTAGCTTTTTCAAATCTTGATGATCTTTTAAAACTATGGGAAGGATTAGGGTATTATTCTCGGTGTATAAACTTTTATAACGCTTGTGTAATTTTACATAATCAATATAACTCACAATTACCGAATAACATTTCTGACTTTATTAAACTTCCAGGTGTTGGTAATTATATTTCTTCTGCAGTTTATTCAATCGTTGCAAAAGAATCTATCCCTGCAATTGATACTAATGTTACTCGAGTTATATCAAGAGTTCTTGCTATAAAAAATTTGACGAATTATAATAAAAGACGTATTCGCATTTTTCTTCAAAAATTTATTGATAAAGATAGACCTGGTGATATTAATCAAGCTTTAATGGATTTAGGATCATCGATTTGTTCTTACAAAAATACACAATGTACTAAATGCCCTATAAACAAATTGTGTAAAGCTAAAAATTTATTATTTCCATTTAGTTATCCAATGAAATCCATTAAAAGAAGTAAGAAAATAAAACACTTTATTTCTGCATTAATTTTTTATAATAGAAAGTTTCTAATTATTAAAAGACCATATAATACTATGTTAGGTGGATTATGGGAATTACCCACTACTGAAGTGAATAAACAAAATAGTGAACCAACGCAATTGCCAAATTATATACGTGACACGTTAAATTTTAAAATTCATGTAAAAAATAAAATTTGTACAATTAAACACTCATATTCACATTTCAATATTTCTCTTACTTTATACTACTGCATAACAGGTAGTAATAAGTTTAAAAATATTGAAAATCTATGTTGGATAACTAATAATGATGTGCCTAATTATGCTTTCTCTAAATCAAATCATAAACTTTTCAAAATATTAGATGCAAATAATTGGAATGTTTAAAGTAATAGTATCAATAATTTTATGGCCCTTATTTTTAATAACATTTGTTGTAGGTGTATTTGGTTATTTTATTGTTACTGCTTTTGTTTCACTTGATGTAGCACATACATATATGAAACTTTTTTGTAGGTCTTGTTTACTAGCAGCAGGACAAATATTGAAAATTAAGGGAACTGTACCCTCAAAAGATAAGCAGCCGTATATATATATGTTAAATCACCAATCTATGTTTGATCATTTTATGATTGCTGGATCCACAAGTCATTATTTAACAGGCGTTGCAGCTGAAGATCAGTATTCCTATCCAATTTATGGCGCTGCACTAAGGAGATATAAGGCAATCCCTATAAAAAGAGAAAAATTGAAAGACGCTATTCATAGTCTTGATAAGGCAGAAAAGGTGGTGTCATCCGGCACTTCGCTATTAATTGCCCCTGAAGGAACTCGTACAGTTTCAGGGGAGTTGGGTACATTTAAAAAAGGGCCCTTCCATCTGGCTAAGAATACTAAGGCCACGATTATTCCTGTTGCAATAGTAGGGGCATGGGAGGCAAAAAAGAAAACAGATTGGAAATTAAAACCAGGTATAATTACTATACATTATGGGAAACCAATAAAATCTAGTGATTATAATAATTATACTATACAAGACTTAAGTAATAGAGTTAAAAATGAACTACAAAAACTAATATCTGAAGGTTAAATATATAAATATGAGCGAAGTATTCTTTAATGAAATTTTAATTATTAATCTGATTCAATCATTGATAGCTATTTTCATTTCCATTGCCTTAATTCAATCTGGAATCGATAAAATTAATGATCGAAAAGGCAATTTGGATTGGTTAATTGATCATTTCTCTAATACTATATTTAATAATTATGTTCCCTTTTTATTATCAATTCTAACAGTTGTTGAACTTTTATCAGGAATTATATTAATCACCGGAGCTTTATTTAATCTTCTATATTCAAATTTTAATATATTAATCATCGGCTTTTTATTATCATCTGTTAATTTTATTTTTCTTTTTCTTGGTCAACGTATTGCAAAAGATTATGCTGGTGCAGCTGTAATTGTTAATTATTTTATATTAAATATTCTTGGTTTGATATCCATTTTATATTCTTTCATTTAATAATGAAGGATCAATATTTATTAAAAAAGAATATAATTTTTTTAAATCATGGTTCATTTGGAGCATGCCCAAAATCTGTTTTTAATAACTATCAGAATTGGCAACGTATAATTGAAACGCAACCAGTTCAATATTTTTCAAGCGATATTTACAATTATTTAAAAAAATCTCGAATAGATTTATCCAATTTTATTTCTTGTGATTCGAATGATTTGATTTTTGTTCCAAATCCTACAACTGCAATTAATTCAATAATCCGCAGTCTGCAAATTGAAAATAATTATGATGTTTTAACCACCAATCATGAATACGGAGCCATGATTAGGGCGTGGCAGTGGTTTTCTAAAGTCAAAGGATATAGTTTAATACAAAAACGATTAGAAGTTCCTTTCACAACGAAAAGTAATTTCATTGAAGATTTTTGGAGCAGAGTAACAAAAAGAACTAAAATTATATTCATGAGTCATATCACAAGTCCAACCGGCATTATATTCCCAGTAGAAGAGATATGTCATCGTGCAAAAAATGAAGGGATTATGATAATATTAGATGGAGCTCATGTGCCAGGACATATTGATTTGAATATTTCAGGTTTAGATCCAGATATTTATATAGGTGCGTGTCATAAGTGGCTTAGCGCACCGAAAGGATCATCTTTTATGTATGTAAAAAAGGAAGTACAAAATTTGATTGATCCTTTAATCATTAGCTGGGGAAAAGACGTAGACCCATCTGAAAGTTCATTTATTTATGAGAATCAATATCAAGGAACACGTGATTTTAGTTCCTATTTATCGGTTTCTTCAGCAATTAACTTTCAAAAAAATAATAAATGGAATATTGTTGAGAGAAAATGCCGAGATTTAACAAAAAAAACATTAATATCTCTACAAGAAATTTTAAAGACCAATTTGTTATCTCCTGTAAATGATAATTGGTTAGGCCAAATGGCCAGCATTCAACTACCTATTGATGATTCATCAAAAATAAAAAATATACTTTTAAATAATTTCAATATAGAAATTCCAATATTTCAATGGGAAAATAAAAATATGCTCCGTTTTTCATTTAATGCGTATAATGATGAAAATGATTCAATCGCATTAATTGATGCTATAAAATATATTTTTTAAAAGAGATTTAATTTATTAATCAGAAACTGAGTAATCGTAATTTTCTTCAAATTCCTCAGTTTTTATCATCCGTATTGCATCCCAAGTTAATTTTGTACATACTTTAGCACAAATCTGACAGCCAATACATTCATCATATCTTACTTGAACAGGTGGAATTGGGATTCCGTATTTTTCATGTTCTACTGGCTCAATACAATCCACTGGGCAGAATGGAACGCAAACTTGACATCCTGTGCAGTTATCTTCATCAACAACAGCCACCAACTTAGGTTTTTTCTTTTTAAAGTTGACCTTTTCTGCAGGATCTGGGACTGATTTATAATGATCGTAATTGTATTTCTTAGCCATAATTGTTTTTTATTATTCAAGAAATTATAAAGATTGATAACATTTGACAATAAATACCAATTATCCAAAAGCATTTTTCATTAATATATTTTCTTATAAATTCTAGGCTTTGGAACTAAAGATTATTTTTAATCATAATATTAATTAGGAGATTATAATGACATACATAATTGCTGAACCTTGTGTTAGTACTTGTGATACGGCATGTGTTGAAGTTTGTCCAGTGGATTGTATCCATGGGCCAGATGATAAAAAGGGTGCAGGAGCAGAAGCAAAAGCAGATGGATTTGATCCGGAAGGAAAACAGCTTTACATTGATCCGGAAGAATGTATTGATTGTGGAGCATGCGAACCTGAATGCCCAGTAGAGGCTATATTTGAAGAAAGTGAAGTGCCAGATGAATGGAGTAAATATACCAAAATCAATTATGATTGGTTTGGAAGAGATTTTCCTGGATAAACTTTCATTAATCCTGTTATTATAGCGGCTGTTATTTTTTAACAGCCGTTTTTTTTATATATAAATAAAATGAAAAAATCCCAAATACTTGAACTTTTGAAATCGGTTAAATATCCTGGTTTTTCCAGAGATATTGTTTCGTTTGGTTTAATCAAAGAGATAAAAATAAATAATGATACAATTAATATTGATTTAGCGTTAAAGACTAACAATGAAGAAAAAAAGAATGAAGTAGTTAATAGTATAAAAAAAATATTAACACAAAATTTTAAACAAGTAGCTATAAATATTATTGATGAATCTCCACAAAAATCAGATGTAAGTCAGGGTGGACTTTCAACTCAACAAAATCAATTTAATTTAAATAATATTAAAAATATCATTGCTATAGCTTCTGGCAAGGGTGGTGTAGGTAAATCTACAATTGCTGCAAATATTGCTTTAGCCCTTAAAGAGAATAAGTATTCTGTTGGTTTGCTAGATTTAGATATATATGGTCCGTCCCTACCTATAATATTAGGTATAAATAAAAGCCCAGGAATGATGGAAGATAGAAAAATTATTCCTATTGAACATTATGGTTTAAAAATAATGAGCTTTGGTTTCATTAGTGGTAATGATACTCCAGTTATTTGGAGAGGTCCTCTAGTAAGTAGAATGACAGAGCAATTTTTCAATGATGTTCATTGGGGTGATTTGGATTATTTAATACTTGATTTACCTCCTGGTACTGGTGATATACAGTTAACATTAACACAAAAACTTAGAATGGCAGGAGCAATATTAGTGACTACACCTCAGGATATTGCTTTGGCTGATGTGCAAAAAGGTGCAGATATGTTTAGAAAAGTACACACCCCTATTATTGGTGTTATTGAAAATATGTCAAGTTTACAGATAAATGGAGTCTTAGAAGGATTAAACCAAAAAAATAATGACGTGACCTTAGATATTAAAGGAATAGATGAAAAAATTAATATAAATGAGGATGGAAGTTTTTCAATTCCAATCAATTTATTTAAATCTGGAGGAGGGTTAAAAGAAAGCAAAAGATTGGATGTTCCATTACTTGGAAAAATCCCAATATCAATTGAAATGATGCACGCAACAGATAAAGGTGAGCCCATCATTTTGTCCCAACCAAATAATTCAGTTTCTAATTTATTTCGAGATCTAGTAAAAAAAATAAATACTCAATTACAAAATTGATTCTAACAAGTTATGTTTTCTTATCTTGCTGAAATTGTAGCGCTAACTTTTTTAGGGTTTGGATCAATATATCCACTTCTCTTATGGCTAACTCCAAAATCATTAATTGATGAAGGCTTTTATAGATTTAACCAGGGTATGGTATCAATTGTGATTGCAATTGGTATGATTTTTATATGCATATCATTAACACAATATAACAATACTTATATAGGGGTATTTTGGATTTTTCTACAATTAGTTACAACAGCAATATATTGGAATAAGAAAAACATAAATAATATTTATATATCCATACCGCCAATTATAGGCATTATATACTTATTACTTATTATGAATCAAATTTTACATATTGATTTAGACATATTAGATTATATAATCATATTTATTAGTTTTTCAATTATTGCAATTGTCTTTTTTTCAATGATTTTAGGTCATTGGTATTTAAATGTTATTCAATTACCAATACATTTACTCAAAAATAGTATAAAATTATTTTCCAGTTTATTAATGCTGCGATTATTTTGGAATATATATGCATTGATAAACTTTGAAGTAGTCGATGATTATGGGATAGTTTTGTCAATTATTAGTTTTTTATGGACTTTTGAAGGGGTTATGTTGCTAGTCGCAATTTTTTTTGGCATAATTATTCCAATATTATTAAATATACTTATTTGGAATACATTACAAATACATTCAACGCAAAGCGCAACAGGCCTTATCTATGTGTCTGTGGTGTCAATATTGTTTGGAGACTTATTTTATAAGTATTATGCATTTCGTTATGGGATAATTTTGTGATTAATCCATATTTCTTTTGCGAGCTTTGTAAGAAGAAGCATGAGTTAAATAATGATGTCAATTGTGCTTATAATAAAAACCAACATGATTGGGAAAATTTTATGTTATTTGATAAATGTCCAGCATGTGGAAGTTCTCATTTTTATGTTCAAAAAGATTTCAATAAAATTCTTGGCTGTGGACTAATTATACTTGGTATTATTTTTGTACCTATTACTTATGGTTTAAGTTTAGCGATTGTAGCTTTAGTTGATTGGTTGTTATATAATCAAGTTCCTGATAGCATTGTATGCTATAAGTGCAAAGGTGAATTTTTTGGAGTTAAACCTACCCCCAAAAGTATATTACCATTTGATCATCATATTGCCGAAATTTATGAGGAACCATCATAAATTTTAGACGTTATCTTTAAATAATCTTATTTAAGAAAATTGAGTTAACTTCGCTAGTTTCTATAAATAGTGTTTTTGTTTTTTAATTATGGATAAAACGGGAAAAAATATAATAGATAACAACGTGCCTGATCATATTGCTATAATTATGGATGGGAATGGGCGCTGGGCCCAAAAAAATTCATTACCTAGAATAGCGGGCCATAAAGAAGGCATAAGTTCTGTTAGGGCTATTACAAAAAAATGTGATGAAATCGGTGTGAAATATTTATCATTATATACATTTTCTTCTGAAAATTGGAAGCGCCCTAGAAGCGAAGTAAAAGCCTTGATGCGTTTATTATTGACCACCATTAGACGTGAGATTAAAGATTTAAATAAAAACAATGTTCGTTTAATGACGATTGGAAATTTGAATGAGTTACCAGGTGACGCAAGAAAAGGAATGGAAGAAGGCTTGGAAAAAACAAAAAACAACTCTGGAATCAATTTAATATTAGCTTTGAGTTATGGAAGTAGAAATGAAATTTTGCGAATGGTTAAAAATATTGCTAATAAAGCAAAAAATGGTGAGACAGATCCAAGTAAGATAAAAGAAATTGACATAATTAATGAGTTGGATACCTCTAAGATACCAGATCCGGATTTGTTAATTCGTACGGGGGGTGAATTTAGATTAAGTAATTTCTTGCTTTGGCAAATTGCCTATTCAGAAATATATATAACAAACAAATATTGGCCAGAATTTCGCGAAAATGAATTATTAATTGCTGTAAAAGATTATCAACAGAGAGAACGTAGATTTGGAAAGGTTTCAAATTAATTAAAGATGATATATAAGATATTGATAAAAATTTGTTTAGTATTTTTCTTCACTTCAAATATATATGCACAACAAGATGTTACATTGTTGGGTGTAGAAGTAGAAGGGAATACTCTTGCCGCTGAAACAATGATTAAATACACATCAGGGCTTAGACAAAATGAATTAATTAATGTTACTGATTTTTCTAGAGCTGTAAAACGTCTTTGGCAGCTAGGATTATTTAAAGATGTTCAAATCATTATTGATAAAGAAACTTCTGATGGTTTGTTCATATCTATAGTTGTCGAAGAAAATCCAATTTTAGGATCTGTTATATATAAGGGTAATAAGCGTTTAAAAGATAAGCAACTACAAGATGAATTAGAATTATATAAGGGGCAGAGGATTAAACCTCATTCACTTGTTGAATCTATTTCTAAATTAAAAAAGTTTTATGCTGGAGATGGTTTTTTGCTTGCTGAAATTGATGCACAATTATCAGATAGTAAAAGTAGTTTAGATGATAAAACATCTGAAAAAGATGCTAAAAGGCAATCTCTTACCAAGGATATTGTTTTTACCATCAAAGAAAATGATAAAGTAAAAATTGATAAAATTGTTTTTGATGGCAATAAATCTTATTCTGATTTCCGATTACGAAGAGTATTGAAAGAGACTAAACAACAGCGATGGTATCTATTTTGGAGATCATTTTATGATAAAAATAATTTTCAAGAAGACAAATTAGCTTTAGAAACTTTTTATAGAAATAATGGATATCGTGATTTCTATATTATATCAGATACTACTATTTCAGATACTAAACTTAAAAATATGGATATTGTTATTAAAGTAAACGAAGGTACCAGATATAAGTATAGAAATTTTTCATGGGATGGTAACACGCTATTTGATACTTATAAATTAGAACGAGCATTGAATCTAAAAAAAGGTGATTATTATAATGAAGAAGAGTTTAATGCTGCAGTATATAATAACATGCAAGGTTTATATATGGACCGTGGATATATTTATAGCCGTATAGATCCACAGTTTGTACCTATTGGCAATGATTCCCTTGATATACATTTCCCAATAATAGAAAATCATCAAGTTAGTGTTCGAAACATATCTATTGCTGGCAATGATCATACTAGAGAGAATGTTATTCGAAGAGAATTAAATATTTTTCCTGGTGATATTTTTAATAGAGAAATGCTGATTCGAAGTCAAAGTAACTTGGCTCGATTAAATTATTTTGCAAATGTTTTACCAGATGTTGCACCAGTGGATGAAGATCAAGTGGACTTAGAAATTGTTGTTGAGGAGAAATCTTCTGATAGAGCAAATGCAAATATAGGATACAGTGGTGTTTACGGTCTATCTGGAGGAGTAGGAGTAGAGTTTGCTAACTTTAGAGGTTTAGGCCAGCAATTCATGATTAGTTATAATATTGGATCTAGATATAACTTTTATTCTTCGCAGCCGACATCTCAATTTAAAAGCTTTAGTATGAGCTTTGTCGACCCGATGATTTTTGATACGCCAAATAGAGTAGGTTTTTCAATTTATTATACATACAGAGGTCAAGGTACTAACTATTATTTCCCTTTAGATTTAAAAATGCGTGGAGGTTCAGTACAGTGGGGAAGGCGATTTAAATGGCCAGATGATTACTTTCGAGGTTATTGGGTGGTTAGGTCTATGAAAAAAACCTATGAAGGCACAGAAGAAGAATTAGATCAATACGTTAATGGGTTGGGCACAACATTTGGTAACAGTATTACCCAGGTAATAACGAGAGACAAAAGGAATCATCATGAGTTTCCAACTCAGGGTTCAAAGTTTACATGGGAAACAACTCTATCAGGAAATTTGTTTGGGGGGAACGAAGATTTTGCTAAACATGTATTGAATTTAGAATGGTTCACACCTACATTCTGGAAATTTGTATTGATGAGCTCATTTAAAATTGGTGTTATTCAACCATTAGAAAACTTAGATAATGAAAGATCA
>JAZAOA010000056.1:0-24326 GCA_036228285.1 Fidelibacterota bacterium | reverse complement strand
AGTTCAATCCGCAATTTCAAAAGATCGGGGACATTTTAGTTCACGAAGGTAAAATAAGTGAGAGTCAGTTAAATGCTGCTCTTGCTGAACAAAAAGTTCGTAAAGAAAAATTAGGAATAGTATTACTAGACCAAGGAATAATTACTGAAGATGATCTTGTTAAAGTGTATTCTATGCAACTAGGATATGATTTAGCATCCGATGAAGAATTATTTTCTGCCGATCCAAGCGTTGTAGAGTCTATACCGGAGGATTTTGCAAGGCAAAATATGATTATGGCTCTACGTAAATCTGCAAATTCTATTGCAGTTGCAATGGAAGATCCAGAAGATTTGGTGGCCATTGATTCTTTAAAGCGCTTGACCAATTTGAACCCTGAGGTTCTTGTAGCTGGGCCTACAGCATTGAATCGTGCTTTAGATCAAATCTATGGAAAAATCCGTCAAGCAGGTGAGGTAGAAGAAGCAGTCGAAAATATTAAGGTTATATCTGGTGATGATGACAATCAGGAAGAAGTAGATCTTTCACCTGATAAGGTTTCTAGCGAAGATGCACCTATAGTCAAGCTTGTAAATCTAATTCTACAAGAAGCTATTAAGGAGAGGGCTACTGATATTCACCTTGAACCTCAGCAAGATGTGGTAATAGTGCGAATAAGAATTGATGGGGTTTTGCAAACAATTATGACGCCACCTAGTTCCTCTTTAAGTGGGTTAGTGACAAGAATTAAAATTCTATCAAATCTAAATATAGCTGAAAGAAGATTGCCACAGGATGGTAGGTTTACTATAAAGGCATCTAATAGAGAAATTGATGTTCGTGTTTCTATTCTACCTACTGTGTATGGTGAAAAAACAGTTTTAAGGTTGCTAGATAAATCTGGATTTGGTTTTAATCTGAAAAGCTTAGGTTTTGAAGATAAAATGCATTCTATCTTTCGTAGAGTGATTTCTCAACCTTATGGTATGGTAGTAGTTTCAGGTCCTACTGGATCTGGAAAATCAACTTCTTTATATGCTTCATTAAAAGAAATAAAAAATGAATCAACAAATATTACTACTGTAGAAGATCCTGTTGAATATCAACTTGAAGGAATTAATCAAGTACAGGTACATGATAGTATTGGTCTATCATTTGGATCTTCACTTAGATCAATTTTAAGACAAGATCCAGACATATTATTGATCGGTGAGATTCGAGATGAAGAAACTGCTGATATAGCTGTGAAATTTTCATTGACTGGTCATCTTGTTTTTTCTACAGTTCATGCCAATGATGCAGCATCTACGGTAACAAGATTATTGGATATTGGTATAAAACCTTTCTTAGTTGGATCATGTTTGAATCTGGTAATGGCTCAAAGATTAGTTAGAACTATATGTGATAATTGTAAGGAAGAGTATACTCCTACAAAAGAAGAGTTGAATAGAATAAATCTTGAAGAGTCTAGATTGAAAGGTAAGAAATTATTTCAAGGTAAGGGGTGTAGTCACTGTCGTAATACAGGATATCATGGCCGAACAGGAATATTTGAACTTATTCCTATGTCAAGGGAAATAAGAGGGTTGATTTTCGATAATTCTAATGAGGATATCATACGTCAAAAAGCATTAGAAGAAGGCATGATTACACTTAGAGAGAGCGGCATTGATAAAGTTTTACAAGGTTCAACTACTATAGCTGAAGTATTGCGCTCAACTGTTGAGGATTTTTAATGCCTGCATACACTTATTTAATTAAAGATGAATCAGGAAGCAGAAGTGAAGGACAGATAAAAGCTGATAATCTCGATACTGCAATGCAGAAGTTATCTTCTGAAAATCAGATTATTGTAAAGTTAGAAGAGATAGATACTACCTGGGATTTCATAGGTCCATTTATTGATGAAATAAATTTATCTATAGAGAGATTTAAAAATAGAATACCTCTAAGTAACTTAGTTTTTTTTACGAGACAATTGGCTACTATGTATTCTGCAGGATTGACTTTAGAGAGAGCTATACAAGGTTTAGCAAGTGAAGAACGTCACCCTAAACTAAAGAAAGTTTTGACAAATGTAGGAGAGAATATTCGTAAAGGACTTTCGCTATCTGAAGCATTACAAAGACATCCAGGTGTATTTTCAACTCTATTTGTATCTTTAACTAAAGCAGGTGAAGTTAGTGGAAATCTAGATGAAATTTTAGATGAATTAGCTACATATTTGGAAAATTTAGATGATGTAAGAAGAAAAGTTAGGTCAGCAATGACTTATCCTATTTTTATGGTTTTATTTCTTTTTGCGATGATGAGCGCAATGTTTATGTGGATTATTCCAATGTTTTCTGATGTGTATGTACAATTGGGTGCTAATTTACCTGCAGCAACAAGGAATTTAGTATCATTAAGCGAATGGATAAGTCTCAATTTTAATTCATTAGTTTTTTCACTATTTGGATTTATTGGTGGTCTGTGGCTCATTTCAAAAACACAAAAGGGTGGATATATTCTTGATTCGATTAAGCTGAAGGTTCCGATTTTTGGATCATTACTTAATCAGTCAATTCTAAACAAGTTTGCTAAAACTGCTGGTATTTTGTTGAATGCTGGTGTTCCTGTTATTGAATCGATGAATTTGATTGGAAAAATAGTAAGTAATCGAGTTTATGAAGTTGCTATTGGAAATGCCACAGAATATATCAGAGATGGATTTAATATTACTTCTGCTTTACGTAGAACTGAAATTTTTCCTCCAATATTATTACAATTAACCGCTACTGGAGAAGAAACAGGAGAGCTTGATTCTCTTTTAGATAGGACTGCTGAATATTATTATAAGCAAGTGAATGCATTAGTAGAACGAATGACAACTTTAATTGAGCCAATATTAATTTTGTTAGTTGGAGTTATCATTGCTGTAATGGTTGTAATAACATATTTACCTGTATTTTACTTGGGTGCTGCTTTACAATCAGGCTTATAATGGATTTTTACATTTTTTTTATAATTGGTACTTTTGTTGGAAGTTTTTTTAATGTAGTCATATATCGTCTTCCAATAGATGAATCAGTAATTAGACCAAGATCGCATTGTCCTAATTGCAAGAATCTCATTCCATATTATAGAAATATTCCTATCATTTCATTCATCATTCAATTAGGTAAATGTGCAAACTGTAAAAAGCGCATTTCAATACAGTACCCAGCTGTTGAGTTTATAAATGGGCTATTATGGGGATGGGCTTTCTCAAGCCTGTCATTTCCAGAAGCTACAACTGTATCAATGCTTTGCTCAGTGCTTATTGCAATTGCTTGGATAGATTCTAGAATATATATGATTCCTTTAGATTTGATACTAGTAGGAGTAGTTATAATCATTTTATCTATAATTTTCGGGGTGTTATCTTTAAATCAGGTTTTATTAGGTATTGTTGCTGGAGTTTTATTTCCTGCATTAATGATGGGTTTAACTTGGCTTATAACAAGAAGACAGGGTATGGGTTATGGAGATTTGCAATTAGGGCTGATTCTTGGCGCTTGGCTAGGACCCATATTAATGATTCTTACTTTATTTCTTGCTTCATTATTAGGTTTAATTGTGTGGATAATAATTTCTATTTTCCAAGGTATAGATAGAAATAGACCATTACCATTTGCTCCCTATCTTACATTTAGTGCAATTAGTATTTTTATTGTAAGTACTTATTCCACTACATTGATAGATCGTTTAATTATGGTATAAAGTGAATTGAAACAATATGACAAGAATTTATAAAATTTTATTTATAGCAATTTTGCTTTTAGATATATCATTTAGTCAAAATGAAATTAAAAAATTGCCTACTGGTTTTTCATCTATATCGGGAGATAATAAAATTCATTTTTCCTTAGATGATTATGAGCTAAAAGACGTGAATATCAATGGACAAATCTTCAAAAAACCAGTTGTTCCATTAGCAGGATTAAAATCAGAAGAGGGTGAGCCAACCTTGCCAACAATTACGACATTTTATCAAGTAGCTCCTAATAAATCATATTCTATTAATGTTAATATTATTTCTTCTGAGTGGATCGATAATGTGGATATTTTACCTCATCAATCATGGAGCCATCAATCAGATGAGATTAATACACCGTTCAAAAGAAAGGTAGAATTATATACTTCTGATGCAAAATATCCTGAATATCAAGGACAAGTTTCAAACACATTTGTTTTTAGAGATTTGCCAGTAGTTGAAGCTTCAATTACTCCTTTTAATTATTATCCATTATCTAGAAGGCTTGAAGTAATTACTTCAGCAGATATTGAGTTGATAGAAATAGATGATATTGAGCCTATCCAAACCCCAAATCGCATCTCTCGAGTTTTTGAACCACTATATGAAGCTTTGGTTGTTAATTATAATCGATCTACAGATAATGATAATTATCAGAAACCATCTATTTTATATATACTGCCAAGCAACTCTTCTAATTTAATGGCAAATCTAGAAATTTTATTTGATTGGCGTCATCGATCTGGATATGTGGTTAATTATGTTTCTACAAATACGACAGGGAATAGTACGAGTTCAATAAAAAATTATATTAGCAATGCCTATAGTACTTGGGAACATCCTCCAGAATATGTTGCATTGGTAGGTGATGCAAATGGAAGCTATTCAATACCAACATATTTTGAAAATTATAGTAGCTATAATGGCGAAGGAGATCATCCTTATTCCCAATTAGTAGGTAATGATTTATTACCTGAAATAATAATAGGAAGATTATCTTTTAGCTCAACAACAGAGCTTGCTACGATGATTAATAAAACTGTTCAATATGAAAGTAACCCTTATATGAGTCAGAACTGGTTTCATAGCGCATCAGTCGTAGGTGATGCTTCGACATCTGGAATATCTTGTGTGATAACTAGTGAAAATATAAAAGAGTTAATGGAATATAATGGATACGATGATGTTCGGACAATTTATAGTTCTCCATTTCCTTCTCAGATGGTTGCAGATCTTAATGATGGTTTAACTTTTTTTAATTATCGTGGATATTATGGAGTAAGTGGATTTAACTCTGGAAATATCAATAGTCTATCTAATGGATTCAAATTGCCAATTGCTACTGTTATTACTTGTGGTACTGGTTCTTTTTCATCTGGAACAGCTATATCCGAAGCATTTGTAAGGGCTGGGACTCCAGCTCAACCTAAGGGCGCGGTAGCATCTGTTGGAACTGCAACAATAGGTACACACACTATGTTCAACAATGCTGTTAATATGGGTTTTTATTATGGTGTTTTTGTTGATAAGATAGAAACTGTAGGCGCAGCTTTAGTTAGAGGTAAATTAAATTTATTACTTAATTATCCTGATAACCCCAATAATTGGGTAGATATATTTACTCATTGGAATAATCTTATAGGTGATCCTGCGCTGCAGATGTGGACAGATGTCCCACAGTCTTTCACGGTAAACCATGATAATTCAATTTCATCTGGAACCAACTATATTGATGTAGAAGTAATGGATTATTTCAACCAACCAGTTGAAGGCGCATATGTAACCATTTTAAAAGGCGAAGATATTATTTTTGATTCTGGCTATACAGATTTTAATGGTCGAATCACTTTGCCCGTATCTTTTTCATCATCTGGAGGAGTGTATTTGACCGCTACAAAAAGAAACTTTATTCCTTATCAAGGACAGTTTCAGATTATTGATGAAAGTGTAAATGTTAACTCCATTGAAGGTGCATTTACTATTGATGATGATATGAATGGTAGCTCTTCTGGAAATGGAAACGGTATAATTGATGGTGAAGAGATAATTGAATTAACTATACCTATTTATAATTATGGTACAGAAGATGCTGAGGGCGTGTATTGTAAGTTAATTGGTGGAAATGAATTCATTAACTTTAGTGTTGATAGTTTATATATAGGAAATTTAATGAGTGGTATGACTGGTAATGAAAGTCAAGCATTTGTCTTTGAAGTTGAATCTGGTGTATTAGAAAATGAAAACCTCCCAATAAGATTATTAGTTAAGGATATAAATGGTACTAGTTGGCAGAGTCAAATCCATCTTTCTATTTCAGGTACTATGCTTTTTGCAGATAAGGTTTATGTTTATGATGACCCAGTTTTTGGAGATGATATTCTTGACCCTGGTGAAACAGCCGAGATTTCAATTGAGATTTCAAATATTGGTTCAATGATAGCGAATAATATCACTGGTAGGCTATATTCAAATTTTTCAGGATTAGAAATTGTAGACGATCAAGGGTTTTGGCCTTTAGTATTACAAGATAATTATTCTATTAATACTACAGATAAATTTGAAGTTGTTGCTGCAGAGGATATAATACCAGGTACAGTAGTTGAATTGTTTATTGATTTAGAATCTTCAAATGGTGCAACCCAAACTGCAAATATTCCAATGCAAATTGGTACTCAAGAAGTAGATGATCCGCTTGGTCCAGATGCATATGGATATTATGCATACGATAGTGGCGATATATTATACTCAAATGCACCTTACTTTAATTGGATAGAAATTGATCCTTTATATAATGGACCTGGTACTCAATTACCATTAAGTGATTATGGAGATAACCAAGATGATGTAACCACTGTAAATCTTCCGTTTACTTTTAAGTTTTATGGTATAGAATACGATCAGATCAGCGTTTCAAGTAATGGATGGGTTTCAATGGGTTCTACTTCCATGCAATCATTTAGGAATTATCATATTCCTGGTCCAGGAGGCCCATCTCCAATGATCGCAGTATTTTGGGATGATCTTAACACGACTACTAGTGGGGGACGTGTTTATAAATGGTACGATGAAACAAATCATCAGTTTGTTATACAATGGTCAAATTTGAGAACTTATGATAATAATACTTTAGAAAATTTTCAGTTAATTCTTAAGGATTCTCAACACTATTTTACTCCAACAGGCGATGGAGAGATTTTGATGCAATATGCAGATTTTAATAATACATCAACTGGGAACTATGGTTGGGGTCAAGTTCATGGAAATTATTGTACAGTAGGATTAGAAGATCAAACTGAAACTATTGGACTTGAATATACCTTTAACAACACTTATCCTGTTTCAGCTATGCCTCTTGCAGATTCTACAGCCATATTATTTACTACTAGAGGAGCAAATATTTTACAACGTGGTGATATTAATCAAGATGGATTATTAAATATTACGGATGTACTTACTTTAGTTGATTTCGTTCAATCAGGTAATACTGGAGGATTGAATCCTTATCTTGCAGATGTAAACGCAGACGAAATCATCAATTTTCTGGACATGATAAGTATTGTTCGGGAAATAATGGGTTATTAGGTAATTCTAATGATCATATCACCCCTTTTCTTTCTTGGAACGATTGTTCTAATACTAATTCTAATAGGATATATTGAAAGAGCAAACCATCAACATGTAGTTTCAAATATACCTTTAAGGATACATGTAAATGGAACACGAGGTAAATCAAGTGTAACGCGATTAATAGCTGCAGGGTTACGTGCAGGAGGGATGCGAACTTTTGCAAAAACAACAGGAACGGCGCCAAGAATTATTGATTCAAAAGGGAAAGATAGAATAATTCATAGATTGCGTTCAGCATCAATTGGTGAACAAATTAAATTATTACGATTGTTTTCTAAAGAAAAACCCGATGCTGTCGTAATGGAATGCATGGCAGTGCAACCAGAATATCAATGGATATCAGAGCACCAAATGATACAATCGCATATTGGAGTCATAACAAATGCTCGACCAGATCATCTAGAAGAAATGGGTCCAACTATTGATGATGTTAAGAAATCATTGGGTAATACTATCCCGTATAATGGAAAAATAGTTCTTGGAGAAAAAAATATCATTGATTCTGTTTCAGATGTGACTGCATTAAGGAGTACTAAATATTTTGTAGCAGATGAAAATAAAATTACAGATTCCCAATTAGCAGGATTTTCATACATTGAGCATCCTCAAAATATTGCAATTGCTTTAAAGGTTTGTAAAGAATTAGGTATTGACCAAGAGACGGCTCTCAATGGTATGCAGAATTCAAATCCTGATCCAGGTGCTTTGGTAATTAACAATATTGATTTTGGAACAGGTAAAATCTATTTTATTAATTCTATGGCAGCTAATGATCCTGTATCTACTTTGCAAATTTGGAATATTATTAATAGTAAATATTTCCCAAAAAATTATTGTACAATCTATTTAAACTGTAGAGAAGATAGGAGAAGTAGAACCATTCAACTATTAGAAGTGATTTATAAGAAAATCAAGCCCAAACAAGCAATAATTAGAGGGAAAAAAATAGAAGCTTTAGTAGATAAAATGGTAAGTTTTTCTCCTGAGACTTCTACAACAATAGTTCAAGAAAATGAACCAATTCAATTTTCAATAGATAAATTTAAAAAGCTTTCATCTGATTCAGTCTTGTTTGCAATTGGCAATCAGGTAGGGTTTGGTCAAAATTTAGTTAATGCTTTAACAGAGTTTAAAATTAATGACTGAAGTTACAATTGGTTTAGGAATTGCATTGAGCTTGATACTTTCTGAGACTCTGGGAGTAACTGCAGGAGGCGTTATTGTTCCTGGATATATTGCTATGCATTTACATAATCCAGATCAAATCATCATGACATTTATAGCTTCGATAATTGTGATTATTTTAATTCGGATGCTTGGAAAGTTTGTATTTATTTATGGTAAAAGACGATTAGTCCTAACTTTATTACTTGGTTTTATCATTGGATATATTTCACGAAACTATTTTTATTCACCAATAGATTCCTTTTCATATGAAGTGATTGGAAATATTATCCCAGGTTTAATCGCAAGTTGGATGGATAGACAAGGTATCGTAAGAACAATATCTGCAGTTATAATTACTTCAGTTTTAGTAAAATTAACTATTATGGTATTATCAGGGGGTATTATTTATGTCTGATAAACCATTTAAACCTGTAATTCAAAAGACTCAGACACTCGTCTTGCTTGCGATTCTTTCTGTTGCTTTATATACAGCTGCTTATTTATCAAGAAAAGAATTTGTTTCCACAACTTATGAGACAAAGACAATAGCAGCAATGAAGATGCAAGAATCAATGGGTATGTTAAAAGATGTTCGAATGGAAAAAGGGATATTTATAGATCAAGAAAATGATCCAAATGAAACAGGACTTGTTGGTTCTCAATTTAGTTTAATAACAACAGATGAAGGTGATTTAGATGCAAAATTAACTACGCTGGATCCAAATTTTGCCGCAGCAATGGTAGAGCTATTGAATCAAGCAAAATTAGAAAGAGGCGATACAATTGCCATAATGTTAACTGGTTCTATGCCAGGTGCTAATATGGCAATGTTAATTGCATGTAAGGTTATGGATATTTATCCAATTATTATTTCATCTATAGGGGCTTCGCAATGGGGTGCAAATGATCCAGATATGACTTGGTTAGACATGGAAAGAATTTTATTCAGTAACAGATATATTTCCGCTCGATCAATTGCCGCATCAATAGGAGGAAGGAACGATCAAGGCAGGTTGTTGAGCCCAAAAGGTAGAGAATTAATTCGTAATAATATTAATAAGAATGGATTGCCTTTGATATCTGGTAGAGGTTTAGAACATAACATTGATCAAAGGATGAAGTTTTTTGGTAATATTAATTATAAAGCAGTAGTAAATATTGGAGGAGGGGTTGCTAGTCTAGGTACTAGTTTTAACTTAAGATTGTTAAAACCTGGAATTGTATTTAGAAAAGATATTGAAAAGATTACTAGTGGAGATGGTATTGATGGCGCTATTGTAAGATTTTCTAGAAAAGATATTCCTCTTATACATATTCTTAATATTGAAAAATTAACAAATGAACTTGGTATCGATTATGCACCTATTCCACTACCAGAAATTGGATCAGGTTCACTGTATGCTATTGAAAAATACGATATAAAGATATCGATAATTAGTTTACTTATTTTATCAATTTCTGTAGTAGTTACAGGGTGGAAGAGCAAACAACAGATTAAGCAAATAATGACTAATGATGACCCAGAAAGTATTATTTAAAATTTTATTTTTAGCCTGTTTTTTATCGGAAGGTTTTTCTGAACTTTTAAAACCAAGCATTGGCGGAGAAAAAAAAGAAATACTAAAGATTTCGGATAAAAGAAGGATGTATACCTTGTTAACGGAAGATTCATTAGTATATCAAATATATGGTCCTGCTAGATTAGAATTGATTGCTAGATACCCATCAAATAAAAAGACTAAGAAGAGTCAAAAATTTTCGTATCAATTATTGATAAATGATGAAGATCCATTAACTATAAATCATAGATACAAAATTCAAAAATCTATCCGATCTGTTCAACATCCAAATCATTATTATACTTATTCAGGTAATTATTTTTTTAATCTTTCTAAAGGAAGTCATCGAATTGTGTTAAAACCTTTTGAAAATAATAAGTATCCAGTATTAGTTCGGTTGCTTAAAAAGGATTTCGAAAAACTAAATAAGAACAGAAGTGAATTGATACCTATGGTGTATCAATCAAGCCAAATAGTGATAGTAGATGGAAAACCTATTTCTTACTATGAGTTAAAAAACAACCGACCTTTACAGCTGGATTTAAATGGACCCAAAAAAATTCGAGTTCTTTCTCGTTTGATTTTTGACGAATATATGGGATCTAATGATACTTATCGTATAAGAGTTAAAAATGGAAATAAAGTTATTGGAACATATATTTTTTCATCTGAAAGATCCTCGACTTCTTACATTGTGGATATTAATGATAAAGTACCAGGTAAATGGAGGACTTGTGAAATAGATATCCCTAGCGGGAAACAGGTGATCACAGTTGAGATTGTTGATAAGAGTAAAAATGTTTTAGCTAGATTTCAAGAGTATAAATGAAAATTATAGCAATAGTAATTATTTCTTTATTAAATGGTCAGAATCTTTTGGACTATTTAAAGGGTCCTATTACAATGAGGGTAGGATTAATAAACGGATATGATGATAATGTATTACGTTTTTCTGATATAGAAAAACACCAGGCGTCTACAAATAAATATATCATGGGGGGATCAAATGCTTTTGATTCTCATTTTTCAAGATTGCACTTCATTGGTGAGAAAAGAATCAAATTAGCAAGTACTGGTAAATATATTAATTTCTATTCAAAGTTCAATATTTCAAATTATTCGAACAATGTAAATCGTCAGCATTGGAGTGGGATAATTAAAAGTACATATAGATGGGGATCCTATAAGAAATTATCTTATTCAATACGACACTTAAACAGCTATTATATTCGACACTACATTGATCGTGATATATCAAATAATGAGTTAATGCCATGTAGTTTTAGCGATAGAGAGCAGATAGTAGAAACTACTTATCCAGTTAAACGTGGTCAATGGATCACTTTACAGCTGAGTTATAACCAGCGTTATTATGATAAACCTTTTACCGAATTTGATCTAGATATCTTATCATCCTATTTTAAAATAAGTAGAAAGATAGATGATTTTGGAACTATAGCAATTGCATTTAAATATGGGGAAGCTACAAATACAACTTTTGGTAATACAGCAAAAGCGAGCTATTTGGACCGCTCATATAATAATTTTGAATGGTATATACCTTTAACTTATAATACAAAAACACGCCTAATTAATAAAATTGGTATTTCTATTAGAAGAGATTTCAGGAACTATATTGCAGAATCAGCTGGAGACCCATTGCATAGTGGTCGGAATCATAAAGATAGTAAATTTAATTTTTGGGTAGAGCGTAAAATCAATGAAAGTTTTTTAATTAAAACTTCATTACGATATCGTAATCGTAAAACAGAATCTCAATTTAATTGGGTTTCAGAATTAAAGACGTTTCATCAATGGCAAGCTTGGATATCTATTGAGTGGAAGATGATCTATGATCGTTATTAATATGAGAATGAAAAATTATTTTTATATACTACCTATCTTTTTAGCATTTAGCTGTATGCAGCCTAATGAGGAGAACTTATGGAAGCTTAATAATATATCAATAATTGATACGGAGGGATATTGTCGAGATGTTTATGTCTCAGGTGATTCAGTTTTTGTTGCTGCAGGACAAGCTGGAATACAACTTTGGGATATCTCTACTATTACATCTCCTTCATTAATATGGAAAAAATCATTGTCAGATCTTGGTGTTAGTAAAGAAATATCTCAGGTAGTATATAAATCATCAATTAAACAACTATTTGCTCTTGAAAGTAATGAGCGTCCAATACATATTGATTTATCTACACCTGACTCGATAAACATTTTGGGACAATTTTCAAGTGAGAAGACTAAAGAAATCCGCGTTATTACAAATAATAAAAATAAATTTTCCGTGTTTGCTGCTGATAATGATGATGGATTGAAACTTAGTACATTTGAATTTGATTCACTTTATAATCTTTGGTTTAATGTTTCAGGAAGTGAAGTACCTACATTAGGAAACCCCAACGGTATCGATATTTTCTCAGATCTAATCATTTTAACTTTAGATCAGCTTGGCATACAAGTATTTCAAAATAACGACAATACCGTAGATGGTATGTTTCATAGAGATCTTCCAGGTAATTCAAGAGCGGTCACTATGGTAGATGAAAATGGAGTTTATGTAGCCTGTGAGGAGCAAGGAGCCTTTAAGTTAGAAATAAATAACTCTGAAATCTCTCCAGCAACTATACAATTTGGAGAAGATCTCTATGTGACACACGTAACAGTATTTGGTAATCAAATAGCCTTATCTTGTGCAGCAAATGGTATATCTTTATATGAGAGAATTAGTGATAATGATATTCAATCTAGAGGAATTCACAGTGTTGGTTATGTTTATCATGCTGAGTTTTATAATAATTATCTTTTTACAGCTAGTAGAGAAGGATTGCAGATCTTTCAAATCGATTAATAAGGGACAAATATGAAAATCTTTAGTACACTTTTTATAGTTTCATCTTTAGTTGGGCAGGAAATGATATGGCAGGAAAATGGAGTTCCAATACGTCAAGGAGTTCACATTGAATGGCAACGTACTCTATGCTCAGCTGAGCCAGGAAATATGATATTTGTTTGGTCCGATACGCGTTATGGTAGTAGAAACGTATTTGCTCAAAAAGTTGATTCATCTGGTTCTTTATTATGGGGAAATAGTGGTACTGCAGTAACTAATCTACCTGGTAGACAAGAAGATCCAGTTGCCATAACTGATGGAAGCGGTGGAGCATTTATTTCATGGGTTGATTATCGTTTTGATGAAGAAGGTGATATTTATATACAACATATTGATAATCAAGGAAATAGAATGATGGATGATGGTGGAGCAGCGCTGGCAAGAATAGATGGAAGACATCTAACAATAAATATGTGTACAGATAGCCTTGGTGGTGTATTTGTTACATGGCAAGATAAAAGAAATTTACTTGATGATGATATTTATGGAACACACGTATCATCTAGTTATGAAATTATTTCTCCCTCAAGTGGCGTCCCAATAATTCAGATGAATGGAAATCAAGGAGCAAAAAGCTTAGAATATGCTGGAAATAATGAAGCGACTATAATATGGTCAGATACTCGAAGTGGGAGTGGAAATGACATATATTGTCAAAAAATAAATATGAATATGGAGAAAATATTTGATGAAGTAGGATTAGCTGTATCTACAACTTCTGATCTTGAAACGACGCCAAGAACAACATATATGAAAAATGACACTTCGTTTATTATTTGGCAATCTGGAACGGAGAGTACTGATATATACTATAATCTTTTAACTAGTAACGGATTGGTGTTCTCAGAACCCTTACAATTATGTACTTATAGTTCTTCAAAGGCATCACCTCGAGTTAAAAGAAATCAATTAGGACATGTATTCGTTCAGTGGACAGACTATAGAAATGACCTAACGGAAGGCAATCACTATTACCAAAAAATTTCAAATGGAGGAAGTATTATCTGGGATCAAGATGGTGTTCAGTTAGATCAAGAAGGGGACGACCATCATGCGAGATTTTCTCCTGGTATGAATGGAGAAGTATATATTTATTGGGAACGGGGTACTTTTCCTAATGTAGATATAATGTATCAGGCAATTCAATCTGATGGATTATTGCTCTTAGATAGCGCGGAATACATTTCGAATATTAGCGGTTATCAATCAATGCCAAATACTATATCTGATAATAATAATGGTTCATTTGTGGTTTTTTCTGACCAGTCAAATGGTAGTATTGATTTAAGGGTTCAGCGAATGAATACAGATATAGTCTCCTTTGAAACAAATGGTCTTATTGCAATGTATGGGCTTGATGGTGATATTGAATATCCAATGTCAAACTATATGAATGACAATGTGCTAATCAATTGGGTAGATGCTCGAAATGGAAAAAAAGTTTTTGGATCAATTGTTGGGGAGGATGGTGTTAATTCATCATTAGTTAATGGACAAGAACTTACACAATTTGATAGTTACACATTTCAGTTAGAAAATGAACCAGTATCTCTACTAGCTCATAATTATCTGTTTACAGCTGCATTTGATGCACAGAGTGGAGCGAAGTTAATTCGAATCAACAAGTTTAATCTAGAGTTTCAAATGCAATGGCCTGATGAAGGTCTTGTTGTGCATCAAAGTAATGCTGATCAAAGAAAAGTCAAATTATTTGAAACTTATGATGGAATAGGTGTTGTATGGTCTGAGATAAGAGATGAAATAGATTTTGATTTATTTTATCAAAGATTTGATCTTGATGGTCAAATAGAATTTGATAGCACTGGCGTGACTCTTCTTGATGGAATATGGACAGATAATTATGTTGAGGGTATTTATTCTACCCCAGATAGTAGTTTTATTTTGGTTTGGGTTGATGATGTTTGGGGCGCAGGTTCTTTAAAGTTTCAAAAATATAATTTAGATGGAGGTGTTGCAGATGGGTGGCCAAATGATGGTTATACGCTATCGTCGAATGGAGATCCAGAAAAATTAAAGGGTAAAGTTATTAACTCAGTAGATGGAATTTTAGTATCCTGGGAGGAATCATATAATTTTAATAAAAATATCAAAGCAAACATTATCCATTGGGACGGAACATTAGAATGGTCAAATGGATTAGTGTTGACATCTGCAGAAAATGATCAGATTAATTTAGAGTTGGCAATCGATGAATCAAGTCAAACTAGTTTAGTTATTTGGGAAGATTTTCAAAATGGCAATGATTTAAATATTGTTGGTCAATTTATTGATTTATCAAATAAAACTCTTTTAAATGAAAATATAATTATCTGTGATGATGAGGTATATCAGCAGTCACCTGTATTAAAATCTGTAGATGATGGGTATTATCTAATTGCGTGGGAAGATGAAAGAGGATTTTTAAATAATGATCCTGTTCTTTCAGGAGGGTTGGATATTTATGCTCAAGTTGTTCATTATGAAAATGGAAATGTCTACTTGGAAAATGGTATAGCATTATGTCAAGAATATCATGATCAGAAGGGTCCAAAAATTTCTTTAATGAAAGATAATCAAGATAATTCACAAAATTTGTGGTTTGTTCATTGGATTGATATGCGAAGCTCAGGAAAGGCTGACCTTGCAAATTTGTATGGTCAAACAATACGTTTATCTGCCCCAATGAACATAGGCATTTCTTATCTACAGCCAAGTTCATTTGAAATCGGTGCAGCATTTCCTAATCCATTTAATAATTCAATTAGCATTGAGATTAATATAAGCAATCTTGAGCCAATTGAATTTTTAGTAGCAAATGTTTTGGGGGAAGTTGTTTATAATGAAAAAATCATACCACTAAGAAATGGAATTCATTCATTAACATGGAATGCAAGAAATAATTATGGTCAAGATTTATCTAGTGGTATATATTTTTTTCAATTCAATTCAATAAACTATCAATCAAATAGAAAAATTACTTATCTCAAATAAGATAAGATTTTCTGAATTCTTATGAGATTTTTATTTAGGAACCTGATATTAATATACGCTTTATTTATTTCAATTAATGCTCAAGCATTAGATGATCGTTATCATTCATTTGTAGAGATACAAAATTTTCTTGATTCCTTGTCACAAATATCCGATTATAATTCTGAGTATAAACTTTATCAGCTTGGATATAGTGGAGAGGAAGAATTGCCTATTTATGCAGTAAAGATTTCAGATAATGTTGATTTTAAAGAAGATGAGCCTAGAGTATTATTTGTTGGACAATTACATGCAGAAGAAATATTAGGTGTAGAAGCAGTTTTAGAAATGATATTGCTTATGCTTGATCCACCGCCAGAGGAAATTCAGCATATGAATATTCTAAAACAAAATATTGAGACTTGGATCATACCTACTCTTAACCCTGAAGGCCTCAATGTGGTTCATGATGGTCTTGATGTTAGTTTTAGGAAAAACAAAACTGACTTTTCACCTCAAGGTCCTTGGCCCAACAATTTTTTTGATTATGATTCTTCGATTGGAGAAGATATTGATGGAGTTGATTTGAATAGGAATTTTGATTTTAACTGGGTATTTGGTGACACATTTATGGAGCCTGATCCTAGTGATTATGCTGCTCACTATGACTATTACAGAGGTTTATATCCATGGTCGGAATCAGAAATTAGGATGTTAAGAGACCTTGCAATAGAAAATGATTTTCTTTTTTCTATTATTTGGCATAGCGCACGTTCAGGAAGATTTTCTGAAAAAGTATTTAGTTCTTGGAAGTGGGATGGAGATAAAAAAACTCCTGATGATGCATCAATTAAACTGATTGGTGATCAAGTCGCAGAATTGTTGATTAAAGAAAATAGTTCGGAAAGTTATCAGTCAAGTTATAGCTCATCTAGACGAGGGAATGCACATGACTGGTTTTATTCTGCCACGGGGACATTTCAATATCTTATTGAATGCGGGACTTCAAATTTGCAACCTGATAGCTTACTAATTGAAGATACAGTTGATCGATTAATTCCTGGGATGCTGTTTTTATTAGATAGATCAATTGGATATAATACAGATGCTTCTCAAATAACTGGTATAATATCAGATGGAGAAAGTGGAGCACCATTGGAAGATGTAGATGTTGTAATTGAGGAACTCTATTCTGGAGTACAAAAGCCCCGTAAAAGCGATGAATTTGGCCGCTATCGTAGAATACTCGAACCAGGAACATATAACCTTACCTATAGAAAAAACGGTTATTATCCATTGAATTTTACCGTTACTGCTAATCCAAGTTCTCCAACAATACAAAATGTTACTATGACACGTATCCCAATAAAGAGCATTGAAATAAATATTTCTTCTTTTCAGTATCCAGTTGTCTTGGAAGAAAATCCGTTTTTAATTATAGAAAACTCAAATATGTCAGACACGATTCAAATGAGTTTTTCACATAGTCAGATTGTTGAAGTTCCGCAGGGAGATTGGAAATTTACTTTATATTGGGATTTTCTTATTCCTTGGAGTGAAAATGTCGTTGTTAATACTGACATGGAATTATATATAGAAATGCAGGAACCAATGTGGGTTCAAAATTTATTTGGTTTTCCTATACTAGATAACTCGTCATTTGAGATTATAGATGGACCGTGGATTTTTGATAATAATATGATTCGATCCCAAAGTGAATTATTTTATACCAATGCAGATTCTCTAGATTCTATTTTCATTCTTGAATCCGTATTATACTCTTTGCCTGAGCCTGCCGATATGGTAGTTTTAAGAATAGATCATCAGTGGGAATTAGAGTGGGATATTGATTCTATCAAAATTTCACTTATGGATTCATCAAATATACTTAATCAAATGTCTCTCACAGGTCATCACTGGGAACAAAGCGCCAGACATAGATTGGTTGCGATAGATACTAATGGCATAAATACTATTAAAGTGAAACTTGAAATGAAAAGGGATATAACGATTAATTATAGAGGTTATAATGTTTACGATATTAAACTATTTGCGGGAAACAGTTCTACGCTTAGTTCTATTATTGGACAATCTCCTATAAACCAATATTCTTCAGAAGTTTCAGTAAGTGAAATTTATCCTAATCCATCAACTGGGATGATAAATATTGATATTGCTAACAATTCTTATCCATCTTCGGTTGTTGTATATAATTTACTTGGGCAAGAGGTTTTTGCTGGGGAAATTCTTCCCCAGTATAATCAAAAGAAAATTTGGCGGTATAATTTTTTAAATGATTATCAACGAAAGCCTGTGTCTGGAGTATATTTTATTAAAATTGTTTCTCAAAATGAAACATTCTATAGAAAATGCATATTGTTAAAGCCATAATATTATTTACCTCTGTATTATTTGCAAACGAGGGCTCATTCAGAGGAAAGAGTTTAAATGAAATTATAGATGGTAAAATTCCTGTATCGTATTCCCATTTTATTTCAGAACAGTATAATATTCCTATAAGTCAGCTTAACCCTCAACGTGGATCATATTTGATTATAAGTCCAGATAATATGATTGATCATCTTGGTGATTTTGTTTCATTCAAAAAATCGCAAGGCTTTTATGTTTATACTGAAGCCCTTTCTAATATAGGATCAACTGCAGATGAAATTAAGCAACTGATAGAGGAAACTCTTCTAGAAGATCCTATGTTGGAATATGTATTATTGATTGGAGATGTAGATGGTGTTGCTACAATGCCTTCATTCTATTATGGCCCTGAAAACGATGTGACGGATCAGAAGTATACTCATATCTTAGGAGATGATTTTTTTCCAGATGTTTTTATTGGTCGATTTTCAATTGATTCTATTTCTGAACTTATTGTTATGATTCGAAAAACGATTAACTATCATCGTCAACCATTATCTACAAATAGTGAGTGGCTAGACAGAGCTTTAGTTGTTGCTGGAAATTATAGTAATACAGTACCAATTCCGATAACGCCAAAATGGACATCCTATTGGGTGCGAGATGTTTTATATGATAATGGATATGCTTTAGTAGATACTGTATTCTATCCTCCAATACAACAAGGAGCATCACTCATTCAAAGTTATATTAATAATGGGGTAGGTATTGTTAATTATAGAGGTTGGGGGGATGCAAATGGTTGGCATTATCCTGAATTCCACGTTGGAGATGTTGTCGCACTTAATAACGGGTGGATGACGCCAGTATTTACTAGTTTTGTTTGCAATTCAAATGATTTTGCAAATAATGTTGACCCATGCCTTGGAGAAGCATTAGTTCGAGCAGGAACACCTTCAAATCCGAAAGGTGGAATAGCTATAGTTGGTCCTTCGGATTTATACACCAGTACAAAATTTAATAATGTTATTAATGCATATATGATTGATGCAATGTTTGATGATGATATAGTAGAACTAGCTCCAGCTATGAATGCTGGCCTAATGGGCTTAACTAGAGAGTTTCCGAATCTAGATGGAGTGGAGGAAGCACAAGAGTTTTATTTCCATGTTTATAATATTGTTGGTGATCCTTCTGTATCCATGTATCTAACAAGGCCAAGTGAATTTTCTATTATTGCTGATCAATGTTTTAATAATGATGGTTATGTAGAATTATTAATAAACAACTTAGAAGGGGGCCATGTCCAAGATGCAATAATATCTATAATGGTTAGTGATAGTATTTTATTTAAAGGTAAAAGTGATATGGGTGGGAAAGTTCGAGCATCAATTAATTTGCAAAATATTTCAACAATAGATATTTATGCTAATAAAAATGGTTTTATTCAAGGTTACTTGGAATTAGAGGTAAGTGATGATCAATCGGATTTAGTTCTAGTTGGCTATGAATTAGATCAATTAAATGATAATCTTTTGGAGATAGGAAAGATTTCTAATATTTACCCCATTTTTAAAAATCAAGGAAATTCTACTACTATATCAATGAATGGCCAAATCAATATTCCACTAGTAGAAAATTTTCAGGTAATTTCACCAAATTTTGAAATTCCATCTCTTGATCCTGGGCAAACTTCTTTAAGTACAACACCCTTGGTGGTACGACCAAATTCCATAAATAAAGATAATGCTTATTTGAATATCAATTTTGACTCCCAAGATTGGAATTATGATTTAGCAATCCCAATTAAACCCTTGATTTTGACAACAGAATTAAATGGTAGCGAAATAATAAATAATACAATTAGCAATTTATCTTTATTAATAAATAATTATTCAAATTCAAGGTTAGATAGTGTGTTTGTTGAATTAGTGTCCTTAGATGATTCGTTATCCGTTATTTTCAATAGTAGAGAATATTTTTCTATTAGTCCTTATTCTAGTGCAGAAATAAATAATATTAATTATGAATTTTTAATAGGCAATGTTTCACCGGGGAGTTCTCTTAGTTATCAATTCTTGTTAAAAAAGGACACGATAATAGTCCATTCAGAGCAGAAAGATTTTCAGCCAATATTTATTAGTGATAGTCAACCAACACCCCCAACTTGGTATGGCTACTGGGCATATGATAACACAGATGCAGACTATTCGCAATCCCCAGTATTTGATTGGGTTGAATTAGACCCAATGTATGGCGGTATAGGTGCTTCCGAATATAAATTAGATGACGATGATCATGTAATAGTACAACTTCCATTTGAATTTAAGTATTTTAATAAGACATATAACCAGTTGACGATTAATTCTAACGGATGGGCTTCATTTATACCATGTGACATTGATTATTTCTACAACTATACTATACCAATGGCTTTAGGTCCAAAAGCTCTTCTAGCTCCATTTTGGGATGATTTAGAAGTGATTAATAATGATTCAATAAGAGTATATACAAAATATGAACAAGATAATGGTAGATATATTATTGAATGGTCAAGAGCATTAAATGGATTTGATGAAGTTACAGAAGAGACTTTTGCTATTTATTTATATAATCAAGAGGCAATCCCAACAGAAAGCGGTGATGGTGTAATTGAGTTTCATTATCTAGATATTGCTGATATAGATGCAGATAAAAACTTTTCAACTGTTGGAATTGAAGATCATACAAAAAATGAAGGAATTCAATACGTTTTCAACAATATCTATGTATCAGGAGCCGCACAACTTCAGAATCAAAGATCAATTCGGTTTACGACAGAAGCGCCAACAAACTATGTTTCATCTTTATCAACAAATAATGAAGAGAGTTTTCCAATAGGTTTCCAAATTTTTCCAGCATACCCAAACCCTTTTAATCCTTCAACAACAATTAGTTTTCAGTTGCCTAAAGTTTCTAATGTAAAAATTTCTGTTTTTGATTTATTAGGAAATGAAGTGGATGTATTATTAAATGAAAGAAAGTCTTCTGGAAAATATAATATTCAATGGCATGGAATAGATAGATTTGGAAATTCATTATCATCAGGTACATATTTTGTAGTTTTAGAAGCATTTAATAATCGTAATACGCAAAAATTATTATTTATAAAATGAAAATTATAATTTATTCGACACAATGGTGTGTTCCATGTAAGAATGCCAAAAAATTACTAGATGCCAAAAATATTATTTATGAAGAAATTGATATTGAGGAGAATGAAATTTCAAGAGATAAATTGTATGATATTACTGGCGGACGAACTGTTCCTCAAATTATTATTAATGAAAAAAATATTGGAGGATACAGAAATTTATTTCACTTAAATCAATCAGGGGAATTAGATAATTTATTAAAGGTAAGTTAAATTGATTATTTATAGAATGTATTTCAATCTAAAAAAGTCCCTATTCATGGGACTTTTGTTTTTTTATATAAATTGTTCTGGAACAAATCCGCTAACAAATTTAATTAATAGCCTTTCTTCAAAAAATGGTTCTCCTAGTTTAGCTCAAAAAGTTGGAAAGTTTTTGCCAACAAGTTCAAAACAATTTGTAGATATTTATGCAATGGAATCACAAGTGCGAAATCATCGTAACTGGGTTCAAGAAAAATCAAAAGAAATGATATCAACAAAAAAAGCTCTTCGTTCCTTAATGAATGCTTCTCGGCAAAGTGATTTTCAACTATATCAATTTTTGGATGCAAATTTATCTGTAATGAAAGCTGCTCATGAAAATATTCTTTCCAATGCTAAAAAGGAAAAAAAATTAATTATTCGAGTGCAAAAGAGTAAAAAAATAGATATTAATACAAAGATTCCTGGTAAAGATAATAGCTATCTTCAGCAATTTATTATTTTAGATAACGCTATTGATTTAAGAAAATCTGCTTATCAAGAATCGATTCTCAAGATCAAAAAGGCATTAACAAAAAGAGATATGGATTTAGTTATTATTAAAGAGCAAAAAGATGAATGGTTCTTTATAACTGAAGAGTTATCTAATAAGAGAAAAAGATTGCAACCATCTATAGAGATATTAACTACATCATTAGTTGATGCAATAAGTAACGATTCTAATCATATTCAAAAATTAAGCAAACAATTGAATAAGGTTGAAAACATAAATAAACGTTTGGATTCTCTGGATAAGTTTTTTTTGAATGTCGATAAAGTTGCAGAAAAACAAAAAGGTGGACATGTATATTTGAAAAATAATCCTGAATCTAAAGAAGAATATGAAATCCGTTTTGAAAACTCTGTTAAAGACTATGAAAAGTATTTAGAGAATCTTAGTCAGCTGTTTATCAATTAGATTATTTTAATAAAACTGCATTTATCCAACGCTGGAAGTTATCTCCTTTAACTATGATGAAATATTGACCCGAAGAAGCAAATTTTCCTGCTGCATTTCTTCCATCCCAATGAAATCTTGTTATTCCTTGTTCATATGACTTATTTGTTATTTGCTTTATATGATTTCCATTAATAGATAATATATCAATTTTTAAATGTTGTGTATATGGCAATACTACATCAAAAGAAGTTGATGGATTAAATGGATTTGGGAAATTTTGTGAAACAGAAATAGATGAAGGAATAGATGCATTTTCTATTGATAATTCACCATCAGTAACATCAATTTGGTAATCCCAGTTATTTCCACTTGTATCTTGACTAACAACAGCTAGATATACAGAAGAGGAACCAGTTGGGTCAATATTTATTTGATTTCCTGAGTAAACTGTCCATGAATTATTATCATAAGAAATAATTGCATGCATATTTAGATCTGCACTTGGACCAGAAGTATTTGTTAATGATGCTATAACGGGATCACTTGTAGTTAGTAGAGTATATTGACTTGCAAACCGATTAAGATTTGTACTAGTTACCGTTTGATCCGTGCCAGCACTATACGTAATCTCCGTAAATGTTGCAGGACCACTATTTACTGGATAGGATTCCGCTTCTTCATAAGAAAATGATCCAGCATTATTATTAGAAGACATAACTCTATTTGCAACAACCATATTATTTAACACATCTGGAAAAGAAGAGCCTTCGCCTGATAAGGCTAGAGATATCGCTCTATGGCTATAATCCCCATAATAACTATCATTCAAAATACTTTTATTCCAAATATTTTTTAATGTGAGGTAACCTCCTAAATGTTCATAAATATATTGAAAATAAATAAATGATCCATACCAATGATCACTTTGCTCATCTAATGATTTATGAGGAGCATTAAACCATGAAGGTAAATATTGATAACAATCATTTATTTCATCGTACGTTTGTTCTTCCATGGCAACAGCTGTTGCTTCCATGAGCCATTGAGCTTCAAAACCATCATATCCTGATTGAATGGAATGATGAAATTCGTGTGCAGCGGTAACTTTAATGCTCTCTTCTTCAGTGCCGGGAAAACCACTATAGTTATTTCGAAGCGCCATATAACTAGTTAATGCATTTAATTCTGTAGTTGAACTATGCTCATTATCTCCAAAGTTACCTGCTTGTGCAAAGTTTTCCGGTGCAACATATCCATAAACATTGGACTCAAGATTACGAATATATACATCGTAATGGCTAGAGCCTCCATTGTCTGCATTTGCAGGATACCAGCTATCAGAAGGTGGTTCGGTATATGAAAAACTATCTAATTGTGTAGAGGCAACATATGCAAAAACACTTACAATTTTATCAACATAATCAGGAATACTATTATTATTTGTATCTGCATTTGCTACAGCATGTGTTCCTGTAGTAGCATAATGAAAACGGAAATATCCGTCATCAGTATATTGATCAAGCCCTTCACTTTCAGATCGATCTTCAGATGAACGGCTAGAAATGGGACCATTAAACTGGAATCCTATATTTCTTAAACTTAACTGTTGTTCGGTATTCAATTGATTCCCGAAT
>JAZAOA010000055.1:0-20069 GCA_036228285.1 Fidelibacterota bacterium | reverse complement strand
TTGGATAAACGAAAAATATCCCACCCATTATCGGAATAACCTGCAAATACCATCACCTCATCATCATTTGAAATACTTATTTGAAATAATCCAGTAAGTAAATTTGTTAAAGATTCAATGGTTCCATCATCCATTTGATGTCTATACAGATTGGAAATACCATTATCATCAGAAGTATAAAACAAAACATTATCTGTGTTTGCCCACACAGGGTAATTTTCATTCGCATTAGAATACGTTATCCTATCCAATGAATTATTTGATATGTCTATAGAATATATATCAGTTTGAAAAGAAGATATATCAGCTATGGATATATTTTTTACTACGTTATTTTTATTTACTTTATTTCGGCTGGATACATAAGCAATAGTATTTCCATCTGGGCTCCAAGTAGGTTCAGAATCTGAATAGATATCGTTTGTTAAATTCTTTAATGTCCTATTATTTATATCGTATAGATAAATATCACTAGAACTAACTTTATTGCCAACAAATGCTAAAAGATTACCATCAGGGCTCCAAGATGCAGAGAAAATACCATCAAGATCAAAAGTGAGTTTTTCTCTTTTATTTGGTTTATCAGCATCAATCAAATAAAGTGCATCTTTTGAACCTGCTTTTGCGGCAATTACAATTCTTTTATTATCAGGTGACCATGATATCCCTGGCTGAAGCCATTTTAATTCTTCAAAATCTATTGACCGATTTCCCTTGACTAACCTTTTTATATATTTGCCATCAATTGCATCAATAAGAGTAATATTTGCAAATCCAGATTTATCTTCAAGGATAGCTATCTTACTTCCATCAGGAGAAATTGCAGGAGCAATATTATAATAATTTTTTTTCTTTTTATGATCAGTTAATCTAATTGATATATCTTCAATTTCATCTCGACCATCAATATCTGGCCAATATTCTTTTTTCAAATATTTATGCCATTGTTTTGTTAAAGATTCAAAATCCATACCAATTGCTTTATCAAATCCTCTTTCCGCATCTTGAACAATCTTCATAGAAGTAAAAATTTCTCCAATTTTTTCTCTACCATATTTTTGAGCAATAAATCTCCATACAGACTGACCACCTTTGTAAGCAAGAAAAGACTGTAGCTGTTGAACTGTTGGCATTTCTTCATGGACCGCCAAATCTCTTAATATCATATCAGATTGAGTATCCCAATTCATAGATAAATATTCTGCTAGTCCTTCATTGGCCCATAGTGGGACTCTTAACCTTACTCTACCTGAAGCTACATTTTGCGCAGAACCATAGATCATATCATTAATTAATGCATGAACAAGCTCATGATGAATAACATGCCTAAATTGGTCATAATCACCTTCAAAAGGTATAACTACCCTGTTTTTGAATAATTCAGTAACACCTCCAATACCTTCTTGCATATAGGGAAGTACAACATTTGTTTGTTGAAAATCATTATGGGAGTGGTAAATAATTATAGGTACACGTTTTCTAAGAGTCCATCTAAGATGTTTTGATATCTGTTCATAAGCTTCTTCACCTTTTTCTGCTGTATATTGTGCCAAGTCTATCGCATCTCCATAATAATAAATATCAAAATGAGGGGACGTTATAAAAGACCAATCAAAGTTACGGTACTGCACCTTATTTTGCCCAAATGATTGGGCGACTAATAAGTTTGCAGAAAAAACAGCTATAATTGTTATAAACCTAATCATAATTATTATACTATAATTTAATCTACAAGAACTAAATATTAGACACTATAAATAAACTAAAGTTAAAAATAACATAAATTGAAATAGATTGCCTATGCAGAAATATAAAGTTTAGTTTCAAATGCTATGAATCTACCATTGTATTTTATTTCAGATATTCATCTTATGGGTGAAGAATCCGATAATTATATCAAAACAAACAAAAATCTTGAAAATTTTTTCAATCATATACTTAATACAGGAGGAACGTTATTTATTAACGGAGATTTATTTGACTTTTACTTTGAATATAAAGATGTTATTCCAAAAAAATATTTTTCTCTATATAACCAATTATATATGCTAAAAAACGCAGGTATTGAGATTCATTATATAGTTGGCAATCATGATTATTGGGTAATGGATTTTATTGAAAATACAATAACCACTAAAACATATCGTGACGATGTTACTCTGGAATTAAATGGTAAAAAATTCTACATTTCACATGGTGATGGATACCTTTCATGGGATCATGGTTATCGATTATTGAAGAAAATTGTTCAAAGTAAGTTATTTACTTGGATGTATAGATTATTACATCCAAATATTGGGTATCGGATTGCTGGTTGGATTTCTAAAAAAGGAAAACATTATGATCATTCTAATGAATATAATGAACGCGTCCTTAATGAGATGACTTCACTGGCTCGTAAAAAGATAAATCAGGGATTTGATTATCTTATTTTAGGTCATTACCATCAAGCTGTGGATAAATCAGTAGAAAATGGAAAATTACTTATATTGGGTGATTGGCTATCTTTTTTCACTTATGGATATTTTGATGGGAATGATCTCTCGCTTATAAAATGGAAAGAAGATGAGCACTCTTAAGCATTCTATCATCATCCTATTTGCTTTATTTATTTTTAGCAGCTGTTCATTAATAAAAAAGATTTTTCCAGGAGATCAGAATGAAGCTCCAGGGGTTACTTTTGAATTAATTGATAAACTAAGAATAGCATATGAAGATGGAAGAATTCAAGCATTAGAAGAATTAATTTCTATATATAATGACAGTAGTTTGCCTTTTGAAGCAAGAATAGAAGCTGGTAGAGTTTTAGGGGAATCACAGCACCCTACAGCGCTTAATGCCATAGCTCAAGCAGTTGCAAGTGGAGCAGCTTTAGATATATCATTTATGGAAGAATCAATAAAACTTCTAGCAAAGTTTAGAGAAAATCCAAAAGCAGCTGAAGCAATGATTCAAGGTATGGAAAATATCGAATTAAAAACAAATAGTTTACATATGACTTTAGTTAGAAGTTTGAATAAAATTCGAGTAGAAGATCAAGTCTTGGCATTACTTGATTTATATGAAATTGCTCATGCAAATGTCGAGCGTACAGACTTGTTATTAGCTGAGACATTAGGCGCAATAGGTACGGAAGAAGTTGTCCCCATTTTAGTTGGGATCGCAAAAAATACTAATATAAAAATTGGAGTGAGAAATCGTGCAGTTGAAATACTTGGCAAAAAAGATCCTGCTGATGTTGCAAATGCTTTTGCTGAATTATTAGATGATCCAGCAACTAATCTTGAAGTTCGAGAATTTGCTCTTAAAACAATGAAAGGTGTTAGGCAAGAGAATCTGGTTCTCGCACTATTAAATACATATAATGCTGGGAGAGGAGAGTATTATAGTCTTTTGAATACCTTATTAGAGGCATTAGGAAATTTTGATGATCCTCAAGTTTTTAAAGCAATTATTGAGATAGGATTAACTGATGATTTACCTCTTGATTTAAGAAAAAAAGCTATAGAGAGTTTAGGAGGGTTAAATAATCCTAATGTTATACCTAGATTTTTACCTTTATTAGAAGATGCCAAAAATTATACTTTGCATGGATCTATTATTCAAATGATTGGACGACTTGGTAAACAAGACGCCTATCATGAAGAATTACGTAGATTAGCTTTTTCTGCACATATGAAAGAGAGCCAATATCTTGTTCCATAAAAGAATTTTTTATTTATTTATCATTAATCTATTAATTGGTCAAGACACTACTAATATAGTGGATACAATAAATAATCAGATAAATACTGTTGATACAACAAAATCTAGTATACTTGATACTACTTTAACTCCTATTCCAATACTACGAGATGACAAGGATACACTATCTATACTTCCTACTGGGAAACCATTTTTTAATTATGATACAGATATAAAACAACTGCAAAACCAAATTGATTCACTAAGAGCAATGGTTGGTCTCCTTCAAAAATTTCAAGCTATGCCTACATTAAATCAAGATATTATTAATTTGATTAAAGTACCTGATATGCAACATAGAGTTGAATTGACTAATGGAACTGTAGTTATGGGTGAAATAATTGATGAAAACTCAGATGAATTATTTATTCAAACAACTCTTGGACGTTTAGCAATCACAAAAGATAAAGTAATTTCCGTACAACAAGAGTTGCCTCCTGGACCAAAAGTAGAAATGGTTGGTGAACCAAATGTAAATGTTTTTCCAGATCGTGAAGAAATTATGGGAACAGTTATAAACACAGGTGAAATAAGAGCAGATTTTGTGCGAACTGAAGCAAAACTATGGTCACCCTCAACGGAACTAATTGTGATCGATTCCGCATTTGTAGATGGGAATATGATCACCTATAAATCTGGTGTAATTAGTGATACTTCACTTGACCCTGGGGAAACTGCTAATTTTAAAATAGTTATTCAAAAACCCAATATTCCTGAAGTTGGATATAGAACCTATGCAATCCGCTGGGTTCGAACATTTTGATATTTTTTATATATTAATAGTTAATATATAAATTGTAGGCAATAACTTGTATTTCCCTCCTATTGTTAATATTTTTAGTCAATGTTTTTTAATCATATATAGATTTATGATTAAAAACTGACAATAACCGAGGTAAAAAAAGAAATTTTCAGGAGTAATTTATGTCTGACCCTGTTAGCAATATAGAGGGTGATATTCGTGTAAATGGCACTTTATCATGCGATGGAGATCTAATTATAGATGGTCAACTAGAAGGTGAGTTATCTGTAAAAGGGAATTTAACCATTACAGAAATAGGTGATGTTGGTGCAGATACTGAAGCATCTCAATTAACTGTAGCTGGAAAACTAAAAGGTAAAATCAATGCTAAAAAGGGTGTTTTGATAAAGTCAACTGCCAGTGTTCTAGGCCCAATTGAAACAAATCAAATTATTATTGAAGAGGGTGCTGATTACTCAGGAACAATTAGTATGAATGTAGAATTGCCAAAAAATTAATTATAATTTGAGAGGAAATACCTAATCATGCCAAAAACAACAATTGGAAAATCCTTATTTCTTGATGGAGAATTAATGGGAAAAGACGGTCTTATTATTCAAGGGAAAATTAATGGGAAAGTTGAAGTAGTTGGGGCTGTAACTGTAGAAAAGGATGCGGTTGTGAAAGCCGATATAAAGGCAAATAATGTAAAAATTTCAGGGGAAGTTAAAGGAGATATATCATCAACAGGAAATGTTCACTATATGGAAGACTGTACTGTAACCGGGAATACAACAACATCAAGGATCCTTATTGAAGATGGCGCGACTATCAAAGGAAGTGTGCATATTAATATTTAATAATGGTATTTAAATGAATAAAAAAGTTCAAGAAAATATAACAACTTTACATAAAGATATTTCTTTTAATGGAAAGCTAGTTGCATCTGAAAAAATCATTATCTCTGGTCAGATGGAAGGAAGCTTGCATACTTCTCAAGATTTAATTATTGAAAAATCAGGAAATGTAAAAGCAGATATAAAATCATCAAATCTTTCTTTAAGTGGAGTTTTGATTGGAAATGTTGATTCAAATGGTGTCGTTACTATTACTAAGTCAGGCCGAATGATTGGAGACATAAGATCTGAAAATATAATAATACATGCAGGCGCTCAATATAAAGGAACCATTTTAACTAAAGCAAGTGAGCGAAAAGAAAAATCTCCTAAAAAAGAATCTAGATTAAAGACTAAGCGTTAATTTATATGCAGGGTGTACAACCCTACCAACCTTACAATTATATATTATATTGTATGATTTCAAGAAATTGTATTATTATCAGAAATAAAGGGTTAATTAGCTTAATATAATTATGATAAGTCTTATACTTTCTGAAAATCATATTCATTATGCTCAATGGGAAACCATAGCTGGATCACAATCAATTGATCTTGTTGGCTCTTTGCCATTAAAAACGCCGCTTTCTGAATTCAAACCTGGCACTGAAGAGTTTACTGCTATGTTAGGTTCTGAATTTAGCAAGCTTTCCATGCATATAGATATGGTTGGAAAAGAAATTATACTAACAATTCCTGATTGGATTGTACACCAAGAATTTATTACTCTGGATAAAGAGCTAATTGCCCCTGAGACAAGACAATACCTTGAGTGGATATCTGAAAATAGGTGGGGTGGTAAATCATCTCATTTTAATACTTTAGGGTACTGGGTCAAATCTGATAAACTAGATAAGAACTATGTTCGCAAAACATTAATACCTTCAAATGTAGTAAATACTTTAAAACTAACTATAGCTGAACAGGGCGCTAAACCTACATGGATGGGAACAAATTCAGAGGCTTTATTAAATGCTCAGGAAAAAGGTGATATTATATTGGTTAAATCTTCTGGCTTATCCTATGAATTATTTTATCGATATAAACAGGAAGTTGGTTGGGCAAAAATACGATTTATAAAAAAGATTCCTCATATTCAATCAATTAGAGGTCGGAAACGTTCAATAAATACTTTATTAAAACGATTAGACCTATATATAAATGGTGAATCAGATTGGCTTGGGTATGATATTGCTTATATCAATCAACTTAGTGCTGGAAGAAGAAAATACTGGGAAAGAGAGGGAGAATATGTTGATTCCCCAATGCTTCAACCGTTTGATAGAGTAAATATTAAAGGAGAAGTTTCTTTTGAGAATCTTTCCGTTCTTCATTTAAATGTTCTTACTTCAATAATAGGAACAATTGATAAGCTTCCACTAATTAATTTATTTAATGAACCTGGAATTACTCAATATGAAGAAGGTATGGAAATACCACAGATTCAATCAAAAGAAAATGAGAAAGATTATAGTGATCAAGTTGATCAAGAGGAAGATAATATAGAAGATGATGAAACCAATAAGCCAGCCGTTCAAAGCTCTATGCTTACATGGATATTATTTATATTTGCCGTTTTCAGTTTTGCATATTGGATTTTTTCTAAAGAATATCCCCAAACAATTAATTATAGAGATCATATACTAAAATTATCAAAAGAATCTTCTTCAATGGCAAATTCAGCCAGCACTATTATTGATATAATTCCAGACAGCTCTTTAATTGGAGCTAAAATTTTAAATATGTCATTGCATTTAGAAATGATAAAAAATGATACAATTAATCCTATTTCTTTTATAAATGGAAATGAAATATCATTCGATCAAGGTGATATACCATGTTGCGGTGGTACAAAATATATCTATGATTATATTTTGTACACAAACGATCAAAAAGCTGATAAAAATTGGTTAACAATTGAAGATTTAAAAATTATTTTTGAAGACTATCCTATAGATACTGAAATAGAAGAATTATCAATGACAAATCGAAATTTTTTAGTTTTTGATAGATTGAGAATTAAGGCAAATAATAAAAATGATCTAATAAGAGCATTAGAACTTTCGATGAACTTAAGTGAAAATATTTTATTAAGAAAAATTGTTGTTACAAACGACCCAGAGAAACCAAATATTCATGGGAAACTATATATTGCAGTGATAAAGGAGCCTTCATCAGGATTTTGGGTATTTAATCTTCAAAATTCAATAAAAGATATAAAAAATTTGATTACCAATATTGATTTAGAATCAATATTAGATAAAATCAAACAATAGTTTGATTAAGTAACGTAGCCATTATAGCATTTTGTATATGTAAACGATTTTCTGCTTGTTCAAATACAATTGAATATTCAGCTTCCATTACTTCATCTGTTACTTCTCTATCTCTCTCAGCTGGTAAGCAATGCATAAAAACTGCGTTTTTCCCAGCCTCTGACATAATTGACTTATTTACCTGAAAAGGTTTAAACACCTTCTCCCTAATTTCTGCTTCATCTTTTTGACCCATAGATGCCCATACGTCAGTATAAATAACATCTGAATTTTGTATGGAATCAAAAGGGTCATTTGTTATAGTAATTTTTGATAATCCAGCATCAATTGACATTTCCAAAGTACTTTTATCTGGTTCATAACCTGCTGGACATGCACAAACAAAATTAATTGGGAATTTTTGTGTTAACTGTAACCATGAATTAACAATGTTATTACCATCTCCCATATAGCAAATTTTCAAATCTTCCAATGACCCTTTATTCTCCCAAATAGTAAAAAAATCACTCATTATTTGGCAGGGATGATTATAATCTGTTAACCCGTTAATTACAGGAATATTTGCGCTACTAGAAAGCTCCAAAATATGATTATGATCAAATAATCTTGCCATAATCAAATCATTATATCTGCTTAATAATCTACCAATATCTTTTATCGCCTCTCTTTTACCAATTCCAATATCATTTGGCCCAAGAAATAATGCATGTCCACCCATCCATTCAAATCCTGTTTCAAATGATATTCTTGTCCTAGCAGAAGGTTTAGCAAAAATCATCGCAAGAGTTTTGTTATGAAAAACTTTATAATCTTCTCGATTTCTGAATTTTTGTTTTAAATCTTTTGCTAGTTTCATCAGATCTAATAATTCATCAGATGAAAAATCGCTAATATGCAAAAAGTCCTTATTCATCTATTTGTTTAAAGTGTCAAATAAATTTGAATTTGATGGCAAAACCAAGGTTGTTTTTTTATCAATTATTTTTTTATAAGCCTCTAATGATCTATAAAATTCATAAAACTCTGGATCTTTTGAGAATGCACGAGCATAAATATCTACTGATTTAGCCTCACCCTCACCTTTAATCTCTTCTGCCTCTTTATATGCATTAGCTAATATGATAGTCTTATCTTTATCTGTTGAAGCCATAATCTTCTGCGCTTCTTCTTCGCCTTCAGATCTAAACTTATTTGCTTGACGGATTCTTTCTGCCTGCATTCTCCTATAAATGGATTCTTCATTGTTTTGAGGTAAATCAACTCGTTTTAAACGTACATCTACAACTTCTATTCCATATGGCTTAGTAGCTATTGCACTTTGTTTCGTTACAGTCTCCATAATCAGCTCTCTATTTTCAGTAATTATTTCTGACATAAAATGTGTACCTAATTCTCTTCTTAATTCAGAATAGACTATATCATCAATACGCGTTTTAGCAATAGGTTCAGTTTGCACAGTTTGAAGAAATAATAAAGGATCAATAATTTTCCAACGAACATAATTATCGACAATTAAAGATTTTTTGTCCTTACTTAGAATTTCTTCAGGTGGAACATCGTATTCCAGTAAGCGATTATCAAAACTTTGAGCCACTTGAATTGGTGCTGGTAATTTAAAATTTAAGCCAGGATCTTTAATTATCCTTACTGGTTGCCCAAATTGTAAAATTACTACTTGCTCAGTCTCATCAATTGTAAATACAGTACTCCAGACTCCAATAACTAATAATATAATTAATATAAGAATTGAATTTTTCATTACTTTTCTCCTCTCATTCCATTAAGGTTAAGAAGATTCAACAAATTTCCATCTTCTCCATTTGGAACTACATATTTATTTATACCAGGAAGTATCTCTTCCATTGCTTCTAAATACAATCTTTCCTTCGTTACATCTTTTGCCTTAGTGTACTCTTTTACAATTGCCTTAAATTTGGCAACATCTCCTTCTGCTCTTTTTATCCTTGATTCCCGAAAGCCTTCAGCTTCACGAATCATCGCTTGCGCTTGTCCTCTTGCCTTTGGAATAACATCATTCCTATACCCCTCTGCTTCATTAATCATTCTATTTTTATCTTCCTTCGCTGATGCAACATCCTTAAATGCATCTATAACCTGTTTCGGTGGACTAACATCTTGTAACTGAACGGCAACAACTAATACTCCAGTTTCATACTTATCTAATATTGACTGAAGCAACGTTTTTGTTTCTTCTTGAATCATTAATTTCCCAGATGTTAAAGCTTCATCAATATTATGTCTTCCAATAACTGTTCTTAACGATGCCTCAGATGCTTCACGCAAAGTTAATTCTGGTCCAATGAAATTAAATAAGTAGTGGATAGGGTCTTTTATTTTGTACTGAACAATTAACTCTGCATCTACAATATTTTCATCACCAGTCAACATCAAACTTTCTTGTTCTATAGTTCTATATTGATTTTTCCCTATAGTTCGAAAGCCTATTTCAATCCTTTTAACTTCTGTTACCTTAGGAGTAGTAACTTTTTCTATTGGATAAGGGAAATGATAATTTAATCCTGAACCTACAACTCGGTTATATTCCCCAAATCTCTGGACAACTCCAACTTCATCAGGTCCGACAGAATACAAGCCTAATAGCAACCATATAACTAGCGCAATTCCAATTGTTGGAAAGACTCCCATTGATAATAATTTATCAGGAACACTAATTTCACTGTCACCTATAATTATTCTTTTTGCTGCCATATTACCTCCTTTTTATTATATTTTTTTTCTTAAACGAATATTTGGTATTTTTAATTGATCTCGATATTTTGCTACTGTCCTTCTTGCAATTGTATAGCCATACTGTTTTAATGCTTCTTTCAAGTCATCATCATTCAATGGGTTATTTTTATCCTCTTTATCAATAATCTTTTTCAATGCCATTTTAACTTCTTGGACGCTTACTTTTTCTCCATCAAATAAGGTATAATCATCTGTAAAAAAAGACTTTAGTTCAAATATACCATAAGGAGTTTCCACATATTTTCCTCTTGTTGCACGACTTACTGTAGAAATATCTAAGCCAATAATATCAGATATATCTTTTAACCTCATTGGACTTAGTTTTTCAGTATTACCATCAAAAAATTCTGGTTGATGAATAATTATTTGATTCATCACTTCAAAAAGCGTTTTTCGTCTTTGATCAATTGCGCCTATAACCCATTCTGCTTTATTAAAATTATTCTTAAGAAATTTTTTTGTCTTTTTATTTTGACCATCTAAATCATTCATCATATTTTTATAAGTCTTACTTATATTGATAGGAGGTATCCAACTATCATTAACACTAACCTCCCATTGATCACTTCTTTTATTTAAAATTAAATCAGGTGTAATAGTTTCATCTTTATATAATTGCAAACCGAGACCCGGTTTAGGATTTAATTTTGATAAAATTTCAATTGTGATTGAAAGTTCTTTTAATGAAATATTTTCACTTTTGCAAATACGGTTATATCGCTTATTTATAAAATCATCAAAGTGATTAGAAATGACTTTATATTCTGGCGATTCTATATCATCATCTAATTGTATCAATAAACATTGTTGAAGATCCTTTGAAGCTAGCGCTGGAGGGTTTAAATGCTGAACTTGATACAAAATATGCTCGATTTCTTTTTCAGTTTTTCCGAAGCGATCTGCTATTAAAAATAAATCAATCGATAAATAACCATTGTTATCTAGATTGTAAATTATTTCTTCAGCAATAGATTTTTCCCAGTCTTTTAAATCTAAATCATTAATTTGATCAATTATTGATTCCAACAAATTTTTTTCTGATGAAATTTGAAAATTGTTATCTTTTTTTGGTTCATAAACTGCAATGGATTCATAAATATCGTCCCAATCTTCATCATTTGAATCTTCTTTTATATCTGTTTCATCATCATTAATCATCTCAGTTGGCTCAAGTATTGGATTTTTCTCAAATTCCTCTAAAATATATTTTTCCAAATTTGAATTATTTAATTGCAATAATGTTGCTTCTAGAATTTGTTTTGGTGAAAGTGATTGTTTTTGCTGTAATTCCTGTTTAAGCATAATTATTAATCCAAACGAAAACTTTTTCCAAGATACAGTTGCCTTGTTTCCTCATCATTTGCTAAAAATTTTGATGTACCAGACTTTAGGATGTTACCATTAAACAATAAATAAGATCGATCGGTTATAGATAATGTTTCTCTAACATTATGATCAGTAATTAACACGCCTATTTCTTTTTTCTTTAATGATTTAACTATTGATTGAATATCTTCAACTGCTATAGGATCAACACCTGCAAAGGGTTCATCTAACAATATAAAGTCAGGATCCATTGATAATGCTCTGCAAATTTCAACTCTTCGTCTTTCGCCTCCAGATAAATTAGAACCTAAGCTACCTCTTATATGCTGGATAGACATCTCATCTAATAAAGTTTCAATTTTATCATTTTGTTTATTCTTTGATAATCCAGACATCTCTAGAACTAATCTAAGATTATTTTCTACAGTTAATTTTCCAAATATAGATGGTTCCTGCGCCAAATAACCAATTCCACTTCTAGCTCGCATATACATTGCTTTTGAAGTTATTTCTTTATTATCAAGATAAATATTTCCTTTCGTAGGTTTTATCATACCTGTTATCATATAAAAAGTTGTAGTCTTTCCTGCACCATTCGGTCCAAGCAAACCAATTATCTCACCTTTTTTAAGTTCTATATCTACGTCAGATACAACCCAACGGTTTCCATATTGCTTATATAGACCTTCTGCTCTTAGTGTTTGATGATTGTTACTCATTTATTATCTAATTTGTTACGCCAGAAGGATAAAGTATTTTCCAATGATTTAGTCCAACATCTGATTCAAATCCACTTCCATAAAGAGTATCTTTTTTATTCGTAGTTAACATTATTGGAGATGCTGTATAAATAATTTCTCTTTTTGAGTCCCATTTTAATGTGTCAGTATAAAGTGTTACGCCACTATCAGAAACTACTACGACATTCTCAATTGCTGTCATAAAGTTTGTATTTTCATCAATTTCTGCAATCATAGATTTTAAATTAGTAGTATGAATTTCTTCTTCGTCAAAAAAATCAACATCTACATTCTTATTTAAAAAAACATAATTTCTATCATTATACTTTTCTAGGTGATCTGCCTTGACCAATGCTCTCATAATTCCTTCATCCGTTAATGTTATCTCCACATCCCAACTTTCTTGATCTGGCAAACCTGTTCTTGAGTATGTATTTGTTTCATTGTCTATATTTGTACAACTTATTATTAAAAATAAAAAAAATATTCTCATAATTCTATTTTGATAATAAAGAATCAATCATTAAATCGATTCCTTCTTCATAGCGCCCTTGACAAATAGCAATCCAATCTATTGCTTCTCGAAATGCGCCAAAACCACCAGATAATGAGGTTGTATAAATTGCTTTATTCTTAACTAAATGATAAGCGTTAGAAACCGCAATAGGCACGCCGACCTTTTCCATCAAACTAATATCAATTATATCATCACCTATGAAGGCGCAGTCTTCATCTAACAAATTATATTTTGCTTTTAATTCAGCATAAGGTTTCATTTTATTTAGAGTACCATTGTAAACATCCTCAATTTTTAATTCATTTGCACGTATTTCAGTTGCAGAAGATTTGCGCCCAGAAATAAATGCAATATGAAAATCTAAAATTCTAGCCAATGCAACTCCCGCGCCATCAAGAACAGAGAATTTTTTTAATTCAATATTTTCTCCTTTATTATCATCACCTTTATATATGGATCCATCAGTTAACACACCATCAACATCTGAAATTATAAGTTTTACTTTTTTAGCTCTTTCAATTATTTGTGAATCGAATGTTTTTTGAAATTCTGACTTAGAATAAATAGACATTTTATTTATTAATATTTGGATTGATTATATTTTACTGCTGCACCAATAAAACCTCGAAATAATGGATGCGCTTTATTTAGCCTACTTTTTAGTTCTGGATGAAATTGGCTGGCAATAAACCATGGATGATTAGGATTCTCTATGATCTCAACAAGGTTCAATTCTTTATTAATTCCTGAAAAAATTAATCCATGCTTTTCCAATCTATTTCTAAAGCGATTATTTACTTCCCATCTATGACGATGACGCTCAGAAATACGTTTTTTCTTGTATTCTTTTGCAGCTTTTGTATTTGGATATAAATCACATGAGTATGCACCTAACCTCATAGTGCCACCTTTTCTTTTTATTGCTCTCTGTGACTCCATAAGATCAATAACAGGGTGAGGTGTGTTTTTATCAAATTCTGTACTATTTGCATTGACCAAACCGCAAACATTTCTTGCAAATTCAATTACGGCACATTGTAATCCCAAACAAAGTCCGAGAAATGGAACGTTGTTTTCTCTAGAATATTTACATGATAAAATTTTTCCTTCGGATCCTCTAGAACCAAACCCAGGTAAAAGTAAGATCCCATCACAATCATGAAACTGGTTCTTTGCACTTTTATCATTTCGTATTTTTTCAGTAGAAATCCAATTAACATTTACACGAGTATCATTTTCAACACCTGCATGAATAAATGCTTCTAAGACGCTCTTATATGCATCAGGTAACTCAGTATATTTTCCGCACATAGCGATATTTACTTCTTTTGATGGATTTTTATATTTGGAAATAAAATTGTTTAATTTAAATACTTTAGGTGCGCCAGTTAATTCTAATCTATTCATAATTATCTGTCCCATTTTTTGTTTATCAAAAACTAATGGAACTTCATATATGCTTTTAACTTCTTTCCCCTCAATAACATGATCCTTTGGGACATTGCAAAATAACGCAATCTTTTCAGCTACAGAATCAGATAGGGAATAGTTTGACCTACACATAATTATATCAGGACTTAAACCTATTTCCCGTAGTTTCATGACAGAATGTTGTGTTGGTTTTGTTTTCAATTCTTCACTTGCCTGTATATATGGAACAAGTGTTACATGTACAATTAGATGATTATGGTAACCTAGCTCTACAGACAATTGCCTAATTGATTCCATGAAAGGCAGGCTTTCTATATCACCTACCGTGCCGCCAACTTCACAAATAACAATATCATATTTGTTCTTATCATTTACTAACTTTACTCTTCTTTTAATTTCATCAGTAATATGAGGAATAACCTGAATAGTATCCCCTAGATAATCACCTTTTCTTTCCCTATCCAATACAGTACTATACACTTGTCCAGTTGTTGCATTATTATTTTTACTCATATCAACATCAATAAAACGTTCATAATGCCCCAAATCAAGATCAGTCTCTGATCCATCATCTAATACAAAAACTTCACCATGCTGGTATGGATTCATTGTACCAGGATCCACATTTAGATATGGATCTAATTTTAATATAGTAACTTTTAATCCTGCGCTTTTCAATAGATAACCAATAGAAGAGGCAGCAATTCCTTTTCCTAAGCCAGAAATAACTCCACCAACAACAAAAATATATTTTACTTGTTTTTTCTTTTTCATTTATTGAAATCAATAAGTTCAAGATCTTCTTTTGTATCAATTCCACGGTGTGGGTAATCAGTCATTGCAACTTTTATTGCTATTCCATTATCTAGTGCACGCAATTGTTCCAAATTTAAATTTTTTTCATTTCTTGATTGATCAAGCGCAGTGAAATGAGATAATGTATCCTTACGATATCCATATATTCCTACATGGTGATAATAACCACCTATTTGATAATCTTTTATTTCTCTACTAAATGAAGTAGCATAACCATTTTCATTTATCATCATCTTAACAGAGTTTGGGTTAAGATAATCTGAACTATCGATAACTCTACTACCTATTGTTGCCATCTCAACAAATTCATCATCAAAGCAAGATACTAATTGATCAATTATAGATGGATTAAGCATAGGCTCATCACCTTGTATATTTAAAATTACATCTACATCCATATCTTTTACTACTTCAGCAACACGATCAGTTCCTGATAAATGATCCGGGTGAGTCATTTTAAGATTTGGTTTATATTGTTTTAAGGCCTCCTCAGTATCATTGCTATCTATAGCAATAATTACATCATCAAGCTTTTCTGATTCCCTAGCACGATCATATACATGCATAACCATTGGTTTTTCATTAATAGGGGTAAGAATCTTATTTGGAAATCGTGTTGAGTGTAATCTTGCAGGTATGACGCCAATTACCACGATTAATTCGTCTTTCCTATCGCAGGGAATAGTAAAATTTTTGTTTTCTTCATATTATGATTCCCAAATTCAAGGATTAAAATTTATTAAATACAATCATCAATAAAGAATGAAAAATCAGTTTATTCATACCTTAATGATTCTATGGGATCAAGATTAGAAGCTCTCCATGCAGGATAAATTCCAAAGCCAATACCAATTATTGAACATACAATTAAACCATATAAAGCCCAATCTAGAGGAATTATAGCCGGTACTTTGAATATAAAAGCAACTACATTACCGCCTGCAATTCCAAGAATAACTCCTACAATTCCACCAAATTCACTTAAGAATATTGCTTCGGTTAAAAACTGCATAAGAATATCTGTTCGAGTCGCTCCTATTGCTTTTCGTATTCCAATTTCTTTAATTCTATCTGATACTGAAACAAGCATGATATTCATTATACCTATTCCTGCTACTAATAGTGCAATAACACTTATTGATAAAGCAAATAGCTTAATTCCGCTAGTAAATCCAGAAAAACGTTCAATCATTTCTGCGTTAGATTCAATTTCAAAATCATTTTCTACACCTGGAGGTACTTTCCGTATTGCTCTCAATAAACCAATTGCTTCATCCATTGTTTTGTCATATTCCTGAGCGGAGGGAGCTTCTACGCTAATCGATAAGGTTGTCCAACGATTTTTAAAGTGCTGTAAAAAATTAGTAATAGGAATTGCAATATAGTTATCCTGGCTTCCACCAAAGGCTTCTCCTTTTCTTTCTGTAATTCCAATTACATTATAATCTAAACCTCTTATTTGAATTGTTTTTCCTATTGGATTTTCAAAAGGAAATAAGCGATCTACAACATCCATCCCAAGTAAACATACATTTCTAGCAGAGTGAACATCGTCTCTAGTAACATTTCTTCCATCAGCAATATAGGTATTATATGTTCGAACTGTTCCTTCATCTCCACCAATAAGTTCAATTGACCTTCTTACTGTTTTATCTCGATATTTAACATTTCTAGCATTTGTACCTTCCGAAACGCTTACCATAATAGGTAAAACAGCCCTGCGCTTAAACTCCTCATATTGAGGATAATCAATATTCTTCCTATTTCTATATTTATCACGATCTCCTACCACAAGTCCAGGCCACTTTTGAATAACAAATGTATTTGTACCAAAAACATTTAACCCTGATTCAACGGATGATTCAAGTGTCCGTATAGCAGTCATTACACCAATAACTGAAAAAACACCGATGCTAATTCCAAGTAACGTAAGTATAGAACGTAATTTATTCTGTCGAATTGCATCAATAGCCATACCAAAACTTTCCTTAATACTATCTTTTACTCTATTAAATCGTTTCATTATTTACTCATAACGTAATGCTTCTATTGGGTCTAAACGAGCAGCTTGATAAGAAGGGACTATGCCTGATATAACCCCAACAAATACGCTCATAATAATAGATACTATCGATAACCATAATGGCAAGGTTGATGGAAAAAATTTATTAATGAAGAAACTTGCACCGAAAGCCAATGCTAAACCAATTAGACCGCCAATCACGCAAATTGTTACCGCTTCAAATAAAAATTGTATAAGGATTATATTTGGTGTTGCACCAATTGCTTTACGTATACCTATTTCTCGAGTTCTTTCTTTTACCGTCACAAACATAATATTCATAATCCCTATGCCACCTACAATAAGAGATAAAATAGTTATAAATAAACCTGTCCCACCAATTGCAAACTTTAAAGCATTATATTGTGTTTCAAACGCTTTTGTTTGGTTAATGGCAAAATCATCTTTTTCACCTGGCTTCAATCCTCTTATTCTTCGCATCACTGATTGTATTTCACTTTTTGCCTCATCTATTTGTTTTTCATCCACCTTAACGCTTAGACGCATAAAACCTCTTTTAGAAAACAATCTAGTATATGCTCCTATAGGAAGTATAGCCTGATTGTCAACGCTAAATAGACCAAGAAACTTTCCCTGTTTTTCTAACACTCCAATCACTCGAAATTTAATTCCATCAATTTTAATATATTTTCCAATTGGATCTTGAAATTCAAAAAAAGCCTCCTTAATTCCATTCCCTATAATTGTTACTCTAGAAGCTGACCTTTCTTCTCCCTCACTAAAGAATCTACCAATTTGTATATCCTCATTTACCGTTTCCATATATTCAACATTGGTTCCAAAAATTTGTGTTTGAGTATTTTTATCACCAAGAGACAAAGATGCACCTCTTTGCATAACGGGAGAAACAGCAATGGCATAATCAGACATTTCTCTGATTTTATCTTCATAAGATAATCTCATACGGGGTCTATTTCGGACTTCCCACCATTCCATATCACTGAACCATTCCCAACGACTAATATATAAAATGTCCTTACCCAACCATGACATACTATTTTCAAACGAACGATCTAATCCTGAAATAAGTGTACCCATCACTGTTACAGATAAAACACCTATAATGATTCCTAAAGCTGTAAGGCTTGAACGCAGTTTGTTCATATAAATAGATGATAATGATATCCGTAAAGTTTCAAAAAACATAAGAGCTATTTTTTCTTAACAATTTTGTCTTCTTTAATTTTTCCATCGAAAATATTTATAATGCGATGAGCATGATTGGCAATATATTCTTCATGTGTAACAAGAATGATTGTATTTCCTCTATCATAAAGGCTATCTAAAATTGTCATAATTTCATCGCCACTTTTTGAATCAAGGTTCCCTGTCGGCTCATCAGCTAAAATAATTGATGGATCATTAACTAATGCTCTCGCTATAGCAACTCGTTGGCGTTGGCCCCCTGATAATTCATTTGGCCTATGATATATCCTGTCATTTAACCCAACTTCTGTTAAAGCATGCATAGCTTTATCTATACGCTTTTCTTTAGAAACATTAGAATAGATTAGTGGAACTTCAACATTATGTAAAGCTGTAGCTTTTGGTAGCAAATTAAACGTTTGAAATACAAATCCTATTTTACGATTTCTTATGGACGCTAATTGATTATCATCCATTTCATGTACAAGTTCTCCTTCAAATTCATAGGTGCCTGAGCTTGGTGTATCCAGACAACCAATCATATTCATTAATGTTGATTTTCCTGAACCTGAAGGCCCCATAATGGAAATATATTCGTTATGATTTATTGTTAAATCGACACCATCAAGTGCACGAACTATTTCATCTCCAACTTCATAATGACGCTTAATATTTTGAAGTGATATTAAAGAATTCAAAGGATCTAATTATTCCTTATCATCATCTTTGGTGTTTACCTGCATATTATGTTTTAATTCTTTACTTACGGCTTTATAATTTCCAATTACTATTAAGTCATCTTCATTTAATCCGTCTAATAATTCATAGTGATTTTCACTAGATATACCAACTTCTACGGGTCTAATATGAACGAATTGGCTTCCTCTTTTATATTTTTTTTCTTTTAGATTCTTTACCTTAGAAATTTCTCCATTTCTTAGAACCCCTCCTTGTTTATCAGCAATAATAAAAACCAATTCTTCTAATTCTTTTTTGTTAGGGTTGCTATCCGACTCTTCATCTCTATTCCATTTATTATTATCCTTGCCAAATAGTTTATTTTCCGAACCAAATTCCCGAACAGTTAAGCTTTGAATAGGGATTGCTAAAGCATTTTTTCTTACATCCGTAATTATATTAGTAGTTGCACTCATTCCTGGTCGAATATTTGTTGGAACATCAAGCATCCGGATTTTCACTTTAAAATTAGTAACTTGTTCTTGACTTCCAAAACTCGATGTTTCTGCCATATGAGCAATCTCACTTACAACACCATAAAATACCGTGTCTATATAAGCATCAATTTCTATTTCAGATGTATCTCCAATTGAAATACTAACCACATCATTTTCATTCACATCAACAATAACTTCCATTCTACTAAGGTCTGCAATTATCATAAGTACATCTAAAGAAAACATTCCGCCCATAGCCATTTCGCCGACTTCTTTATTGATTTTAGTTACAATACCATTTTGAGGAGAGACTAATCTTGCTTTATCTAATGCATCTTGTGAAACCAGCAAACTTGCACGAGATTGGTCAAGTTGACTTTTTGAAATCTCATATGTTGCTTGTGC
>JAZAOA010000054.1:0-6392 GCA_036228285.1 Fidelibacterota bacterium | reverse complement strand
GATATTAGCTTTAACCGCAAACTATTTATAATGGGTTCTTTTCTGCTAATTAGAAATAAAAAAAGAGGAATTACCATAAACCCCTGACCCACAAATAGGGCTATATAATTATATGTGTTTTGACTTGTTTCGTCAGGCTGTACGGTTCCTGCTGCCGCAATAATTGATGCTATTACGAGCGAGGAGAGCACAGAAAAAATAACTACCCCAAACGCTAATTTGACTGAGATTGTTTGATTCATGTTTCAGTTCAGGCCCAGGCTTGTCCTGTTCTTGTAATTCCATAATGAAAAATTACGGTTATTGACTTTTAAACGAAAGAAGTTCAGTTTATTTATAATTAACCAATTGATGTATTAAAATACTACCAGCAACAGCAGCGTTTAATGAATTACCAGATCCAATAGCTGGTATAGACAGAAAATGTTGAATATTTTTTCTGCTAGCTTTTGAAATTCCATTGGCTTCATTGCCTATAACTAGCACCCACTTATCCTTATTGTTTTTAAAATCATATATAGATGATCCATTTTGATCAGCCCCAATAATGCAATATTCATCATTAACAAATTCTGATAGATCCATATTACGAACAATCGTTAATAGAAAATGTGCCCCCATAGCTCCTCTAACTACTTTTGGATTAAATGCATCAGCGCATTCTTTGGATAAAGCAATGTTTTTAACTCCAAACCATGCAGCAGATCGCAATAGAGTCCCAACATTTCCTGGGTCTGAAAGCCTATCTAGATAAAGGCAATTATTTGTAAGCATTTTTTTTGATTCAACATCGCTCGGCATAATACAGCTAGCCGCTATCCCAACAGGATGAACAGTCTGGCAAATTTTATTAATTATTTTTTTATCTAAAATCTTAACATTAATCTTTTCTGATATTAAACCATCCAGATTGGCAAAATCTTTTGACGATATAAATTTATTTGTTACATAAATAGTATCAATTTTTGCATTATTACGTAATGCAGATCTTATAATTCTATACCCTTCAATTAAAAATTTACCTTCTGCATCACGTCCTTTTTTGACAGATAGGTCTGATAGTTTTTTAACTTCTTTTTTACTGATCATACTGGTAAACAATTTTACCATTTACTATTGTATATAAAATATTTACTTCTGGAACATCTTCAGGATCTATTTCACTCAAATTTTGATTTAAAACAGTAAAATCTGCTAAATAATCTTTTTCTATGGATCCATAAAAATTCTCAGCAAACATACTATAAGCGCTCCACTCTGTAATAGATGAAATTGCTTGATCGATTGTCATACATTGTTCTGGGAACCACCCACCATCAGGCCAATTATTCAAATCTTTTCGTGTAATCGAAGCATATATCCCTAATAGAGGGTCTGGCGATTCAACAGGCGCATCAGAACCACCGGGTATAATTGATCCACTCTTTAACAATGAACTCCATGGATATGCTCGATGGACTCTATCGTTTCCTAGTCTCTCATCAATCCAATACATGTCACTAGTACAATGAATTGATTGCATTGAAGGAATAACTCCTAAATCAAAAAATCTATCAATATCGTCTTCATGAATTATTTGCGCATGCTCTATTCGATTTCTATATAATTTATTATTGGTATCTTCAAATATATCCAAAGCGATTTTATTTGCTTTATCACCAATACAGTGAATAGCAACTTGAAAACCAGCTTTATTAAAAATTTTAACTTTTTTACGCACTTCATCTTCACTTGTTACTGTAAGACCCACATTTTCTTTGTCATCAGAATATGGCTCTAATAAATATGCTCCTCTGGATCCCATAGCTCCATCAAAATATATTTTCACACTATTTACAAATAAAAAATTATTAATCCGCTCTGAACCATTTTTCAAATAAAAATTGTAATCATTTATATTATTATTTAGCATAGCGTTAACGCGAATAGACAGTTTATTTTCTTGAATTAATTCCTTTAATATATTTATCGTTTCTATATCTGTTCCTGCATCATGAATACTTGTTAACCCAAATTTATTTAAGCTTTCTTGAGCCTTTTCAATATATCTTTTTTTATCAACAGAAGTATCTTTAGGTATAAATTTTTCAATTAGATCTATAGCATTATCAATAAATATACCTGTAGGATAACCATTTTCATCTCGGATAATTTTACCACCATCAGGATCTTCTGTGTTTTCATCAATACCGCAGATTGATAATACTTTTGAGTTTACCCATGCCGCATGGCCATCAATTCTTCTTAAATAAACAGGTTGTTCTTTTGCAACTGCATCTAGATCTTCTTTTGTAGGGTATTTGATTTTTTGCCAATCGTTTTGATCCCAGCCCCTTCCTTCAATCCATTTATTTGATTTATCATAGAAATCAGATACGATATTTTTTATTTCAGAAACGCTTGTTGTTCCGACAAGATCTAATTTTTCCAGTGACTTTCCATATCCAACAAGATGCATATGTGAATCAGAAAAACCAGGATAAACAAAGCCACCTTTTAGATCTATACTTCGGTCAGCTGATAAATTGCTGCCGATGTCAATTATTTTACCGTTTGATAATAGAATTGAATTTGCACTAGGATGACTAGGTATATTACAATTACTTAATACAGTTGTTTTTGGATGATTACATGAGATCATTATAATTGCATAAAATAAAACATGTGTTGTAGTAACAAAACGCCCCATCTTCATTAATGATGTGTGAGAAAATAGTATTATTATTTTTTTAAGAAAATGGATGTTTCGCAATCTTTGTATTGAATGGCCTAATGATGTCCGCTAATTTCTCTATAGCTAATTTAAGAAATCATTATAATGTCAAAAAATATTACTTCTCAAAAAGATAATTACGCAAGCTGGTATACAGATGTAATTATTAAGTCTGGCCTTGCAGACTATGGCCCAGTTAAAGGGACTATGGTTATTAAACCTTATGGATATGAATTGTGGGAAAATATCAAACTTGCGCTAGATAATATGTTAAAAGATTCTGGACATGTAAATGCTTATTTCCCATTATTTATTCCAAAGTCATTTTTAGCAAGTGAAGCAAAACATGTTGAAGGTTTTGCCAAAGAATGTGCTGTTGTTACACACCATAGATTGCGTACAACAAATGACGGGCAAAGCGTAGAAGTAGATCCTGAGTCTAAACTAGAAGAAGAAGTTATTGTCCGGCCAACCTCTGAAACGGTTATCTGGTCTATGTATAAAAAATGGATACAATCGTATCGAGATCTCCCATTATTGATTAATCAATGGGCAAATGTAGTGAGATGGGAGATGCGTACAAGATTGTTTTTACGTACAACTGAGTTTTTATGGCAAGAAGGGCATACTGCACATGAAACTGAAGAAGAAGCGCAAGAAGAAACATTAAAAATATTAAATATTTATCAAACTCTCGCAGAACAATACTTAGCTATGCCCGTTTTAACAGGGATCAAAACAGATTCTGAAAAATTTGCAGGCGCAGAAAAAACGTATTCTATTGAGGCAATGATGGGAGATAAAAGAGCATTGCAAGCAGGCACATCCCATAATTTGGGTCAAAACTTTGCTAAAGCATTTGATGTGACCTTTCAGGATCGTGAAAATAAAGAAACATTTGTTTACGCGACAAGTTGGGGTGTAAGCACCAGATTGGTTGGTGGTGTTGTTATGGCTCATGGAGATGATAGGGGGCTGGTTTTACCACCAAAAATTGCACCAGTTCAGGTAATCATTATACCAATAGCAAAAACAGATGATGATAAAAAACTAATCATGCATCATGTAGATAAGATCGTAAGCGAATGTGTTGAAAAAGAAATACGAATTAAAGTGGATGATTCTAAAAACTCTCCTGGATTCAAATTCAATGAATGGGAGCTAAAAGGGGTTCCAATACGATTAGAAATAGGTATAAGAGATATTTCCAACAAAGAAGTTGTTTTAGCAAGAAGAGATACAGGGGATAAGCAGTCAGTAAAATTGGATAATATACTGAAATCAATTCAAGAGCAGCTAGATGAAATTCAAATCAATATTTTACGTAAAGCAATTGATTTTAGAGATAAAAATACTTTTAAAGTGAAAAGCTTTGAAGAGTTTAAAGATTTAATTAACACAACAAGTGGTTTTATCCGCTGTGGATGGGATGGGACCGCAGAAACTGAAAATGCAATTAAAAATGAAACCAAAGCAACAATTAGGTGTATTCCATTTAATAGCAATCCAAAAGGGATAAAATGTATCTATTCTGGTAAAGAGGCTTTACACGAAGCTATCTTTGCAAAAGCATACTAATTATGATTGTTCATTCAACTGCGATTGTTCTAAGGCGGTTCTCTTATAGTGATACTAGTATTATTGCACGATGTTTTACCAGAGAAATGGGAAAATTGAGTTTTATCATTAGGGGTGCCAAAAGAAAAAAGTCTCCACAAAGCGCGTTTTATGAACCGATGAGCCATTTAGATTTAGTTTTTAACCATAATAAACGACGTGATCTGCATTTTGTAACCAAAGCAAGTTTTTCATCAACGTATTTAAATATGTATAAAGATCTAAAGCGAATAGGGTATGGAATGGCAATAGTTGAATTAACAGAGAAAACAGTGATTGATGAAGATCCAAATACAGAGTTATTTGATGAATTAATAAATATATTAAGCATTATTGATTCACAGCAGATGCAATTAAATCTAATTTATTGGTATTACCAGTTAAAATTATTAGATCTTCAGGGTTTTAAAACAGATTTGAATAATAATAATTTAACTGGATTAGGATTACCAAACCTAAATAATGGACCAAATAGTAAGAATATTTTATCTACATTACTTTCTGGAAATATCATAGAAGATGGGTTTATAAAAAAAATAGAAAAATTAACTGTTTCATTAGAAGATAGAAGAATTATAAGCCAATATATTAATTCTTGTTTAAATTATCATTTTGATGGCTTACATGATTTAAAATCACTTCGTGTATTAAAAGCTCTGGTAACTGCTTAATAGATATATAGCAATTAATTTTTATATAAGTACTTTTAGATATTAACGAAATATGCGCTACCAACTACAATCTGAACAGGGAAATTTTTCTTTTCGGCCAAAAATTTTTACAGAAGCAATAAAGGTTATTATATCGACAAATATAATTATCTTTTTGTTAAAAATAATTTCGCAAGATCCTTCAACGCTATTTTTTAATCCGGTTGTAGATTTATTTGGGCTATCTCCGGGAAATGTATGGCCAAGAATATGGCAGCCGTTTACATATCTTTTTATTCATAAGGATTTTTTACATGTATTTTTCAATATGTTTGTTTTATGGATGTTTGGTTCTGAATTAGAATCGATTTGGGGTCGAAAGTCATTTTTACAATATTATTTTTTTACAGGTGTTGGGTCTGGCCTTCTATGGCTAATCTTAAATTTTAATAATACGAGTTATATCCTTGCTGGTGCAAGTGGCGCCGTATATGGTATTTTATTAGCATTTGGAATGATGTTCCCAAATAGGACAGTTTATATTTATTTCCTTTTACCTATAAAAGTTAAATATTTAGTAATGTTTTTAGTCGCTACTGAATTTATACTATCTATGAATTCAGCATCAGACATTAGTCACATTACTCATCTTTCAGGTGTGTTAATTGGGTATATATACTTGCGTTATTTTTGGAGATTAAAAGATATCAAATTTTCTATACGCAAATACTTTACAGAGTTAAATTTTTCAATTAAAAATAAAAAAGAAGAAAAAAGAGTTAAGCTTCAACAAGAAGTGGATCATATTTTAGATAAAATAAATAAAGTTGGTTATGAAGCTTTAAGCAAAGATGAAAAGAACACGTTGTACGCATCTAGCCGAAAGTTATATCAAACGCGAGAAAAAGATTAATTTATTGAAAAAGATGAGAAAGGCTTAGCCTATAAGACTCATAAAACCTATCGAGCTGATCATGAACTTTTGGATTTCCTACAGCCTGATGGCTTGGAAGCAATTCTAATTTTATACCTTTCTTTATTAATTTTTCAGCAACTTCACATCGAATCATATTTGTAATCAATGCTCCCATGACGGTTGAAACAGGGCCAGTTTTCCATTCAAGCCCATCTAGCCCAATAATACAATCCCCAGGTGGACATTGACTATCAATAACTACATCAGAAACATCAATTAGTTTATTACCACTTTTATGGCCAGGCTTTGATGATTCACAATGTTTTCTAGATACCATACTAATAACTGGCAACCCACGCTTCCTGGCACCTGTAGCCATCTCAACAATTAATGGCCTTATTCCACTTACAGAAATAATTATCATAGCATCATTTTTACCAAATTTGAAGCCATTTAATATTTCTTCGGCATAACCATCATATTTTTCTAAATACAT
>JAZAOA010000053.1:0-5871 GCA_036228285.1 Fidelibacterota bacterium | reverse complement strand
TTACTATAGTATTGAAGGTAATGCAATGGCTATATTATCAGGGATATTACGAATGCCCCTTTTTAGGGAAAAACATATCCCAGTAGGGTGGATGATTATTCAAAACAGTACTTTTGGTCTAATAGCTCAAATTGGAGACGCATGGGATCAAAACGAAGGAAATCCTATATGGAATCGTTCTGCAGGAATTCAATTTAGAATAAATGGGTTTTCATTCTATAATTTTCCTACTGCAATTGGATTAGAATTTCATCGTGGTTTAGACACATTTGAGAGAAATATTGAAAATAATATGGTAACTTATGGAAACGATCAGCGCTTTTATCTAACACTTTTATTTGGATTTTGATACTATGAGAATTATTCTATTAATATTAGCTGTGCAGGCTATAAGCGAAATTTATGTTTATAATTTGTATAATAGGTTCATTTCTATTTATTATTATTTTTCACAGGATTCTTTTGATAAAGATTTTTTAATTCAAGATACAACCGACGATAGCTTAATTATCTACCCAGCAAAGCCTATGTTGTATTCATTAATTTTTCCTGGACTTGGGCAATGGTATAACAAATCACCTTTATGGAAAATAGGTTTATTTTCTGGAATTGAGGTTGTATCTATTTTAAGTGGAATGCAGTGGGTAAAAAAGGCTGATAAAATAAGAGTTGACTACGAATTATTTGCAGATGGCAACTGGGATTTAGAAACGTGGGTATATAATACTTTAAGTACGCAAATAGGTAATTATGCTGATGTTCACATTGATGGTACACACAAGCTAACCTTAAAACTATCTGGGGCACTTGCAGAACAATTTGGAACTTATGTTACATCTGATTCATTAGAAGATAATGCGCATTGGGTCTATAGCGGAGAAGTAGCTGTATTAAGAGATAGAGATTTTTATGAAAATATAGGGAAATATGATCAATTCGTAGGTGGTTGGACTGATTGCTATGATCAAGCAAACAGTCAGCTATGGTTTGAAGTATATAAAGATGTTGGTGATAGCGTTGAAACTATTATAACAACTCCCAATAAAGAGGATTATGTATCACAAAGAGCAAAATCAAATGATTATTTAAATATGGCAAAGTTTGCTATTAGTGCAATGATGTTTAATCATGTTGTAAGTGCAATGGATGCAATTTGGTCTACTCAGAATAAGAATAGACCAAAAAAATCTAAGGAACTAAAAACGGATGTTGGATTATTATATGATAGAAATTCTAAATATGGCGTAGGAGGATTATCAATATCACTATATTGGTAATAAGGAATTTAATGACCATACGTATTATTTTAATTGTTTTAGTTTCGATGAGATGTGCTTCTTTTAAATCAAATGAAGCTTGGGATGTAGATACGCAATTTGAAAAAGCTAAAAGTTACCTGGATAAAAAGAAATATTTGCGCGCTCAAGAAGAGTTTAATAATCTAGTAATAAGAGGTACACACACAGAACTTGGCGATGATTCTCAATTTTATTTAGCAGAATCATATTTTTTGAATAAAGAATATCTTTTAGCTATTGCAGAATACGATCGTCTTATCCGAAGGATGGGTTTTAGTCCATATGTAGAAAAATCAAGATGGAGAGTATGTCAGAGCTACATAAAGGAATCTCCTAAATATTATAAAGATCAAACCAATACTCAAAAAGCTCTAAATAAATTACAAGAGTTTATTGATGATTATCCAAATTCAGAATATAAAGAAGAAGCAAATTCCCAGATAACTGAACTTCGAAATAAATTAGCCTATAAAGAATATGCTACTGGTATTTTATACATAAAAATGGAAGAATATGAATCAGCAATAATGTCTTTTGAATTTTTGATAAATAATTATTACGATACAGAAGTTTTAGAAAAAGGTCATGTTGGAATTATAAGATGTTATGCTTTAATGAATGATTATAATAAAGCTGAAGATTATTATAATAATTATTCATCAGAAATTCTTAGCAATGATCAAAAAGAAGCTGCTCAAAACTATTTAAAAAAAGCCAATTCTTTAAATTAAGTGAGCAATACAAAAAGGAAAATTTGTTTATTTGGTGGAACATTTGATCCTCCTCATATTGGGCATTTATTAGTTGCGCAAACAATATTTGAATCTGAAAGATTTGACAAAATAGTATTTATTCCTACCTTTAAAACCCCTGAAAAAGATCATGTAACAAATATCAAAGATAGATTAGCCATGCTAACTATGGCAGTTACAAGTAATCCTAATTTTGAGATATGTGATATGGAAATTAAACGAGGGGGAGTTAGTTATTCTATTGATACAATTAAAGAATATAAAAATGAGTTTGATTTAAAGTCGAATGAATTATTTTATTTAATTGGCAGTGATTCCTTACAAAACTTTCATAATTGGAAAGATGCAGATCAAATTTTAGATAATTGTAAAGTTATCGTAGCTTTGAGGCCAGGATTTAAACCAAGTGATATTTCAAATTCGATATTGCGCAAGGTTTTATTTGCAAGTATTCCTCGTTTTGAAATTTCTTCATCAACTATACGAAAAAGATGGAGAAGAGATAAAACAATACGATATATGGTTACGCAACCAGTTTGGGAATATATTAATGATCATGGTATGTATCAGTAATATTTGAACCTTATATGCGAGTAGTGTGTTTATAGGTACTATTTATTTATTTATCGGAAGCATCATGTTGTTTTATGGTGCTGAATTTATTGTCAGAGGTGGTAGTAAGTTAGCAAGTCGCTTTGGGTTATCTCCAATGGTTATTGGTTTAACTGTAGTTGCATTTGGAACTTCATTACCTGAATTAGTTGTAAGCATCGCTGCTGCGATTGAAGGCTCATCTCCAATTGCTATTGGTAATGTTGTCGGATCGAATATAGCAAATGTAGGTTTAGTTCTAGGTCTTAGTTCATTAATATTTCCATTAAAAATTAAACTCGCCCAAATTAAAAGAGACTTGATTATCTATCTCGTAGTTTGCGTTATTTTCAGCTTATTTTGTATGGATGGTGGTATTTCTCAAAAAGAAGGATTAATTCTATTTTTAAGTGTAGTTATTTACACTTGGTATTCTTTTTATAGTCCATCAAATAATGATCATAGTGAAGATTCGTATAATCAAGATCATTCAAAAATATGGTTATTACTTACACTTATTATTTCTGGAATTGCTTTTCTTTCTATTGGAGCTAACTTGTTTATTAAAGGAGCAATTGATATAGCGCGTTATTTTGGTATTAGTGAAATTGTTATTGGAATGACTATAGTAGCCTTAGGTACTTCGTTACCAGAACTTGCAACTTGTGTGATAGCGTCGCTTCGAAAGGAACATGCGATTTCTCTGGGAAATATTATTGGATCCAATCTATTTAATCTCTTATCAGTTATCGGTATTGTATCTTTATTAAGCCCAATTCAATCTCCAAAGGAAATACTCTACTTTGAGATTCCATATATGATTGTTTATGGATTAGTATTATTTCCTATAGCATGGATGAAACAACCAATACATCGATTAGTATCAATTTCTCTTTTAATAGGATATGTAGTATTTATTTATCAATTATTTTGATATGTATAAAATAAATTTTGTATTCTTATGAAACGATTTATATAAAAGTTAGATTTATAGCATGATTCAGATGGAAAATGTAACCTATTCCTATGAAAAGGGTTATGGTATTAAAAACGTCAATTTCACAATTGATGATTCTGAGTTTACATTTTTAATTGGTCCGACCGGGTCTGGAAAGACTACAATTATGAAATTAATTTATATGGCTATGTTTCCTCAAAGCGGCGTAGTCACAACAGGAAAATTTCGTTCTGATAAAATTAAGAAAAGAAAAATTCCTTTTTTGCGAAGGAAAATAGGGATGATTTTTCAGGATTATCATCTATTGCGAGATCGAAACTTATATGAAAATATCGCATTGCCTCTCTATGTTATTGGAACCAGGCATAATGATATTGCTGAACGCGTGGAAGATGTAATTGAACAAGTAGGGCTTACTGGAAAAGAGGAACATTCTCCAGATGAGCTTTCTGGAGGGGAACAACAAAGAGCATGTATTGCAAGAGCATTGGTAAAAGAACCTGAAATTATCCTTGCAGATGAACCAACTGGAAACCTGGATCCGATTACTTCTTTTGAGCTATTAAAATTACTTGAATCTGTAAACCATGATGGAACAGCAGTATTAATGGCTTCGCATAATTATAATCTTATAAAGGGTCGAGGACATAGAATAATGGAAATTCAACAAGGAATTCTTCGTAGCAACTAATGTTAGATAGAATATTATTTTTATTTGCAGAAGGATTTCGAAATCTTCTACGGCATAAATTGACGGTTTTTGCGGCAATATTTTCAGTATTTATGACCATGATTATTATTGGATCATTATTAATAATTGGTAAGAATACAAATAAGTTAATTTTTTATTTGCGATCCAAATATAAGATTGAAGTTTTCTTTGATGCCGAAATGTCAAAAAGAGATGCGCTTAAATTGGTTGAAGATATTGGCTCTATTGAAGGTGTACGTAATACAACGTTTATTGATAAAGAGAATGCTACAAGAATCTTTGAAAAGCAATTTGGAGAGAATATTTTAGATTATATAGATCGAAATCCATTGCCAATGAGTTGTGTGGTTAATGTAAATAGGACTGGAGATTTTGAATTAGATATTTTCCCAATTGTGAAAAAGATTAATGCTTTAGAAGGTGTAGATAATGTTGAGCATCAGGGAAAGTTGATTCAAAGAATTGAAGACTATCATAATCGTTTTACTAAGCTATTTTTTATATGTTCAATAATTATTATCGGTATTACCATTACTATTATTTACAATACAATCAAATTAACAATTTATGCGAAAAAGGATTTAATTCAAGACTTGCATATTATAGGAGCTACAAACACCTTTGTAAAAGTTCCTTTTTTGATCGAGGGAGTTTTACAAGGGTTGATAGGGTCCTCGGTTGCTTTTGTCTTTTTATCGATAGCTTTAAAAATAGGAAATGGGTTGATTTCACAATTTGCTGCTATAACAATTCGTATGGATCCTGCTGCAGCATCTGTAATGTTATTGATTGGTATTTTAATTAGTTTTATTGGAAGTTTTCTTTCTGTTTCGCGGTTTTTGCCCTAATATTAACTACGTACTTGATTTATTGAATTCTTAATAAATAATTATCTAATTTTATATAATACAAATTGAATATGATGCTACTGACTCAAAGAGAAAAAGATATACTAAAAAAAACCATAGAAGATTTTATATCTTTTGGAGTACCTGTTAGTTCACAAAAATTACATAGTGATTATTTTAATCAATTAAGCTCTGCAACAATAAGGAATTCGTTAGCTAACCTTGAAAAGATAGGTTTATTAAAAAGTATTCATACATCTTCAGGAAAAGTTCCTACTGATAATGGTTATAGATATTATGTAGATACATTAATTGCAGATAGTTCTAAAACAATCCAAGAATATGATAATATTAGTCAAAAATTGACTGAAGCTTCAGACAATTTAGAAGATTTACTTCAAGCAACAGCTTATATGTTGGGTAAAATCAGTAGATTATTTGGCGTTATAGTTGTATCGAAACATCAAAGAAATATATTAAATGAAATAGAATTAATACATTTATCATCTGAAAGAATCATGCTGGTTCTTGGATTAAATTCAGGTTTTATAAAATCTATAGTTTTAAATCTAGAAGTATCCATTGATGATTCTTTACTTAAAGTGATAAATCAAGGTTTGAAAGATAGACTTCTTGGTTTATCATTAAATGAGATTCAAGATAGTATTAAAGAACGATTAATAGAATCAAAGTATTATGATCATGAAATTGT